>RPOS01000060.1 GCA_003820635.1 Verrucomicrobiaceae bacterium
CACGACCGGTCGTGTATCACCCCCAAAACCCGACCGGTCGGGTAATACTGCTGTTCGGCTTACTAATTGGTAGCCACTCGCCAATGGGATCATGAATTGCCCACATCCTCAAAGTCCTTCCACCCCACGCGCGGAATTCGATGTCGTAGGCAGCAAGGTGCGGCGGTTCGCCTGGGTATCCAGCGGCGAAGTCCACAATATGAACCATGCGCCATTCTTGATCGGGGTATTTCCGCCACCAAAAGAATCCAGCCGTCTCGGGCAAAGCCGAACAAGGCGTGAGAGCCAACCGGTCATCAGCTTTCTCTTTCGCATTCGGGCATATTGCGCACGGGACACACTCATCGGACAGTATGCACATTTCTGGGTATTTGCAGTTTTCAGGCATTGGCTTTCCTTTCACTCGGTGGCTCCACATTAGCGTTCGCCGAAAAAATGAAGACTCCAGCACAACGTCAACCTTGCAAGCGAAGCCCGAAAGGCATATCGAATGCGGCGATGAAGCCATCGGTAATCCTCGCCTTAACCCTTTGTTTCAACGGCTCACTGCTCGCGCAGGATGCGGAGCCGCAGACGGAAAAGGACATCGAGAAGCTGCTTCCCATTCCGAGCACCGAGTTCATCCCGCCGCCACCGCCGAAGGAAGTTCCCGCGATCAAGGTTGAGGCGGCGACGACGCGGACACTGCCGACGCATCAGATCACCGTGCTTCGTGGGGAGGCTTCGACTTTGCCGGATATTCCTCCGCCACCGGAGCCGAAGCCGTCCGCTCCCGGTCCGGTTGGCGAGCCACATTATCTGCTTTCGTTCGGAGCGACCGTCTATGACCACCGCATCAGTCATGTGAGATGGTATGATCCGCGCACCGAGAAGCAATTCGAGGCGTGGTGCGGATGGGATTGGACGCTGCTTTCACCCATGCCTGAGATCGTGCTGGGCGAGCGGGTGAGTTCATTTCACCTTTTCGCGTCTAACATTGACACGGCGGCGATGCGCCGTGTGGGGCACGAGTTCAAGATGCCGGAGCATCCCGAACTGGTTGAGGGAGCGTTCTCCATCACGAAGGGCGATGAGAACGACGCCGAGGCGTTGAAGGCTTTGTCCGCCATCCGCGATTTCTACCTCAAGCACAAAGAGAGGCTCGGGCAGATCCGGCAGGCGAGGGAGGAGTATCAGGCGGCTGCCGCCGCCTGGCACGCCGCCCACCCGCCGCAGCCGCAGAGCCACACCTTTTGGCTGAAGCCGCATCGCGGCAGCCGCTACCTCAAAGAGGAAGGAGGCGAGCGATGAGATCGCGTCTGCTTGCCATTTTCGCCGCCGCGATCACGGCGCTTTCCCTTGCACCAGCACAGGAGCAGAATTCCGAGATCATTCAGGTTTCACCTGACATGTTCCTGCGGTGGTATGGTCACGACGACCGGACGTATTTCGTTCAGGTTTCCGACCCCAACGACCACCTCCGCAAGTGGACTTGGGCAACGATCATCGAGACGGGCAACGACGAGGACATCAGCTACGAGGTGGACGGCACGGCGGACAAGGGATTCTTCCGGTTGTGGTTCAGCGATCAGCCGACGACCGATCCCGATGGGGATGATTTCGACTACGACGGCTTGACCAACTGGGATGAGGTCAGCACGCACCAGACCAACCCGCTCAAGTGGGACAGCGACGACGACGGCTTGCCGGACGATTGGGAGATCCTCCATGGACTCGATCCGAACGACGACGGCACCACCGATCCGGCCAACGGCGCGAATGGAGATCCTGATGGCGACGGGCTGATCAATCTGGATGAATACTGGTATTACGCCGATCCGAATCTCGCCGACACGGATGGTGACGGACTGAATGACTTCGATGAGGTTTGGGTTTACTACACCTACCCGGATTCGACCGATACGGATTGGGACGGACTTGATGATTTCGCCGAGGTTTTCACCTACGGCACCGATCCTTGGAACTGGGACACCGACGAGGATACGCTGCCCGACGGCGACGAAGTGCTGATCCACAGCACCGATCCGACCGAGATGGACACGGACGGAGACTGGATGTGGGACGATTGGGAACTCGCAAACAACCTTGATCCAACGGATGCCGCCGACGGCTTGCTCGATGCGGACAGCGACACGCTCTCCAACCAACTCGAATTCGTTTTCCTCGATCAAGGTTACGATCCGTTCGTCGCCAACAACGCGGCGGCGTTCCCATGGGCGAATGATCCCGATTGGGATGGCCTGACCACGCAGGTGGAGTTTGTCACCCACCTGACGAACCCGCGCCAGCACGACACGGACGGTGACGGCATGAGCGACGCCTGGGAGATCGCCCAAGGATTCAACGCCAAGGTGAACAACCTCAAGGCTGGTCCCGCCAACCAGCATCCCGACGCCGACCCGGACGGCGACGGACTGACCAACGGTGAGGAGAGCGGCCTCGGCACCAATCCGAACGATCCCGACACGGACGGTGACGGGGTGGACGACAAGACCGAGAACGACCAAGGCAGCAACCCCAATGATCCCAACGACAGCCAACCGCCACCAAACGGAACCATTCCCGTTGATGTTGATTTCGGCGATACCAGCGGCAGCCATTCCGAGAAGTATCGGGTGCAGCTCACGCCGTTGGAGGGCGATCCGGGCGGCGTGCGATTCCGCACGAACCGCCAGTATGGCCAGCCGCAGACCGACACGTTCCATCTGCCCAAGGGCGCGAAGTATCAGGTTGAGCTTATCCACATTGGAACAAGCCCGAGGTATCGCGGCACTCCTAAACCGGACTACGACTACACGCTATCAATCAACTCAGGAGGCAATGATCCCGCCTGTGCTGCAATCGTTGACGATCCACAAGGGATCATGGGCGGACACAACGAGAGCAACAGCTTCTTTGCACAAGGCAAGACAGCAGACCTATACATTGCCCTGATGACATCGGAGACGGTGGCGACGTTGCCCACCGACCGAAAGCGGAAGAAGGTGGGCGTTGGGGAAGAGGTGAATTTGACTCTGACGCCTTCAAGCCTTCCTTCACCGACATGGGCACTTGCGGGCACGCCGGGAACCTCGGCTCTCAATCCGCTTACCGGGATATCTTCCGTCCTGACAGCCGGGGAGCGTGCCTGCACGCCATCGACGGAAGCCACAATTAACGGTGTCACCGTAAAGATCGATTTTGAGGTGGTGGAGCCGGATGGCGTCGTCATGGAGCAGGAGCCGGGAACGGGGATTTGGCATATTCAAGGGAAGGGGTCAGCCGGATTCAAAGGTAGGCCATATTTCGCCCCGTTTGACGTTTCATTTAAATACATTGAGATCCGCGAAGACACCTGTGTCGGGACTGGAACCGGGTATTTCCTTGGGGATACGGGGCAGGTCCACCCCTTGGGGCAATGGATCGGTGTAGTCGAAGGAGATGCGGCTAAACCTTCAAAAGGTGATGGCGTGGATACGATCAAGACCGGCGCGAACAATCCTCCGTTTTCAGCAGGAACTTTTGAATGGCCAATTCCTTGGCAATTTCGAGTTGGAGGTGGAGCCGCAAAGACATTCGCAACGGTTACGCACCAGGAGACCATGGAAGCAACGGGTAGAACTACGATGGCTAAAGGCGGTCATTCCGTATCGAAAGAACTAAACGATCCTTCATCAAACTTCTAAAAATAAAATGAAAACAAGACATCTACAAATCCTCAGTTTCGCGCTAGCCTTGTCAACGCCCGTGAATATTGCCAGTGCCGGAGATGAGAAGAAACCAGAGTCATCCCTTGAGAAGATTACAGAATTTCGACAATCTGAAGATGACACGCTCCTAGCTCAACAACTACAATTTTTGAAAAAGCAAACAGGATCACCTTCTGATAAGGCTAAGTTGATTTGTGCTATTCTTGTCGAAGCTGATAAATTTCTGGTTAATCACGAGCGACCGAAAGGCACTCCCGCATTGAATATCGCGCCTCCCGGCGGCGGTCGTTCAGGCGTCGATCCAGCTTCGGTTGCCGACCCTATTGAACGAGCTGCTTATCAGAAATTGATCGATGAGAACAAGAAGCTGGCAGAGACTCATCGGAAGCACGCAGCCGTGGCAAAAATTCGGGACTCCGCTGTCAATCTTTTGGCAGTTTATAGAGTCAATGGTTTGATAGACGAAGCAGAAGTTGATGCTGCTATCAGGCAGCATGAAATATCGGAAGATCAAAAGATTGCTCTAGGTCAACTGGTGAAAGCTGCAACGGCTAACAAGGCGCAGCACCCAACAGACGGGGCGGCCGAGCCGGAGAAGCCGAAGGAGTAGTTCAACGGTCTTCTCACGCCTCGACGCGCCCCCTCGCCCCGTCTGTGGGTGTGCTATGACGTTAAACCTCCAAGCTCTTCCTCACTCTGCCAGTTTCCTCGCGAGCTTGGCGCCGAGTTCGAGGACACTGGCTTGGAGGGTGGCATCGGTGAGCTCGCCATCCTCGTCCATGACTTCGTGGACTTTGGGGATGGTGACTTGTTCCGGCAGCACGGTGATGGAGATGTTTTCGAGGAAGGGGCGGAGCTGGGCGAGGCTGCGGCTGCCGCCGTAGCCGCCGGGTGAGGCGGCGAGGATGGCGGCGGTCTTGCCGCGCAGGACGGAGAGCGGCGCTTCATCGGCCGAGGTGGCGCGCGAGACCCAGTCGATGGCGTTTTTGAGGGCGGCGGTGATGCCGCTGTTGTATTCGGGCGAGGCGATGAGCAGGCCGTCGTGCTCCGCGAAGAGGGCTTTCAACTTCGCGGCGTTTTCGGGCATGCCCTTGGCATCCTCCAGGTCCTGATCGTAGAGCGGCAGGGGAAAATCGCGCAGGCGGATGAGGGTGACTTGCGCTCCGGCACCACGCGCGCCGCGGGCGGCGATGGCGGCGAGTTTCTGGTTGAAGGATTCGGCACGGAGGCTGCCGCCGAAGGCGAGGATGCGGGGAGTTTTCATGTCTGACAGATCAGGCGTTGGTGGTTTCGAGGCTTGGGTAGTCGGTGTAGCCTTGCGGGCCGCTGGCGTAGAAGGTATCGGTGTCCGGCGGGTTGAGGGGTGCGTTTTCGCGGATGCGGGGGACGAGGTCGGGATTGGCAATGGCGGCTTTGCCGAAGGCCACGGCGTCCGCTGTTCCGGAAGCGATGGCTTCGCGGGCACTTTGAGCGGTGAAATTTTCATTGGCGATGAAGACGCCGCCGAAGGCCTGCTTGAGCGCGGGGCCGAGCGCCGGGTGGTCGTGTGATTCGCGGGCGCAGAGGAAGGCGAGTTTGCGTTTCCCCAGCTCGCGGGCGACGTGGGTGAAGAGCGCGGCGGGATCGGAGTCGCCCATGTCATGGGCGTCGCCGCGCGGGGCGATGTGCATGCCCACACGGTCGGCACCCCAGACGGAGACGACGGCATCGGTGACTTCCATCATGAAGCGGGCGCGGTTTTCGATGGAGCCGCCGTATTGGTCCGTGCGGTGGTTGGTGGAGTCCTGGAGGAACTGGTCGATGAGGTAGCCGTTGGCGCCGTGGATCTCGACGCCATCGAAGCCGGCGGCCATGGCGTTTTCCGCGCCTTTCCGGTAGGCCTCGACGATGGCCGGGATTTCAGCGGTTTCCAAAGCGCGCGGCGTGACGAATTCCTTCTGCGGGCGCAGCAGGCTGATGTGGCCGGCAGGCTTGACGGCGCTGGCGGAAATCGGCAGCTCGCCATCCAGGTAGCACGGATCGGAAATCCGGCCGACGTGCCAGAGCTGGAGCAAAATCTGGCCGCCGGCCTGGTGCACGGCGCGGGTGACGGATTTCCAGCCCTCGACCTGCTCGTCGGACCAGATGCCGGGCGTGTCCGGATAGCCGACGCCCATCGGGCTGACGGCGGTGGCCTCCGAGAGGATCAGGCCGAAGGTGGCGCGCTGGGCGTAGTAATCGGCCATCATCGCATTCGGCACGCGCCCGGCGGAGGCGCGGCAGCGGGTGAGGGGAGCCATCACGATGCGGTTGGGAAGATGGATGGCTCCGGCTTGGATAGGTTGGAAAAGCGGATCGCTCATGGCGGCGGAAACAAAGCAGTTTCGGCGTGATGTGCCACTGGAAATTCGGCCATCGTCACAGGCGACGGGAATCAAGGGTGGATTGGCGCGGCGGTGTCGCTTAGCATGCGCCCGCCGATGCCCAAAAGCACCCCGCCAGAAACCAACCGCCGCCGCAATGCGCGGCCTGCCGCCTCATCGCGCGGCCCGGGGGCGCTGTCGCTGTTGCTTTTCTGGCCGTTTCATTTGTTCAACCTGTTCACCCGCTCGCTCGGCCTGCTGGTGAAGCTGTCGGTGTGTCTCATCGGCTACCCGATGGTCGCCGGGCTCTACGGGCTGCTGCTATTCGCACTCGTCTATGGCGTGCGCGCCCAGCGCTACGACCTCGCGCGGATCCATGCGATGCCGGAACGCTCGATCATCCTGGACCGCCTGGGCGAGGAAATCGGCCGCATCCATGGCGAGAAACGCTCGATCGTGCCGCTGCGCCAGGTTTCCGAAAATTTCCGCAAGGCCATCCTCGCCCGCGAGGACGAGCGCTTCTACACGCACGGCGCCATCGATGTGATCGGCATCGTGCGCGCCGCCCTCAAAAACGCCCAAGGCAAGCGCGAGGGTGCTTCCACCATCACCCAGCAGCTCGCGTCCGACATCTTCCAGCTCAAGCGAGGCGAAAAACGCGGCGACCTCCCGCGCCAGCTTGACCGCAAGCTCTTGGAAATCGCCATTGCCTGGCGTCTCGAAGCGGCGTTTGAAAAGGACGAGATACTCGAAGCCTACATCAACCAGATCAACTGGGGCCGCCAGATCAAGGGCATCGGCGAGGCCGCGCGCATTTACTTCGAGAAACACCCGTCCGAGCTCACGCTCTCGCAGTCCGCCCTGCTCGCCGGCATCGTCCGCGGGCCGGATTCCTTCAATCCCTTCAAGTCGATGGAAGCCGCCACCCGCGAGCGCAACACCACGCTTGAGCGCATGGTGGATGCCAAGACCATCACCCGCGCCGAGGCGGATGCCGCCAAGCTCGAGCCCATCGAGGTGCGCCCGCAGATCCGCCGCGCCGCCCGCGAGTCCTTCGCCATGGACCTGATCCGCCGCGATCTGGAAATCATCCTCGAAAAACAGGACATCGAGCTCGGCGGTCTGGAAATCATCACCACCATCGACCTGCGCATCCAACAAAAGGGCGAGGAGGCGCTGGACAAGAAACTCCGCGAGGTGGAGCGCCTTTCCGGCTACGCCCACCCCACGCGCACGGCATGGCAGAAACTGCCCGAGGATGCGCGCAACGAGCCGAAATACATCCAGGGCGCTGCCGTCGTCGTCGAGAACCGCACGGGCGCCGTGCTCGCAGTCGTCGGCGGCCGTGATGCCAACGAATCGCGCTTCAACCGCGCCAAGGATGCCAAACGCCAGCTCGGCTCGATTTTCAAACCCTTCGTCTATCTATCAGCTTTCGACCAGGGCCTGCGCCCGGACGCGCTGATCAGTGATGAGCCGATCCAGCCCGGCGAGATCAAGGGCGGCGGCACCTGGCGGCCCAAGAACTCGGATGGCAAATACGGCGGCATGATGCCCGTCTCCTATGGCTTGATCCGCTCGCGCAACACCATGTCTGTGAGAGTGGGGGATCATGCCGGCATCCCACGCGTCAAACAAGTGGCTGCCATGGCCGGCTTCTCCACGCCCATGCCGGAAACCCCGTCGTCCTTCCTCGGCTCCTGGGAGGCCTCGCCGTGGGAAGTGGCCACCGCCTACACCATTTTCCCCAACGACGGCGTGCGCTACCGCCCTTACCTGATTTCCGAAATCAAGGACCGCGATGGCAACGTGCTCTACTCCACCCTGCCGCTTTCCTATCAGGCCGCATCCGGCGGCTCCGCGTGGTCGGTCTCGCGCATCCTCACCGAGGTGGCCACCCGCGGCACCGCGGCTTCTGTTAGAAGACTCGGCTTCGACAAGCCCTGCGCCGGCAAAACCGGCACCACCAATGATTTCAAGGACGCATGGTTCGCCGGCTACACCTCCACGCTCAGCTGCGCCGTGTGGATCGGCTTCGACAAACCGAAAAAAACCATCCACGGCGGCTTCGGTTCGGTGCTCTCGCTGCCGGTCTGGGTGGATATCATGAAAACCGCCGACCGCCTCGGCTACAAGGCCGGCAAGCTCGATACGAAGGTCAACATCGTCTCACAAAACACCTGCCGCCTGTCCGGCAAACGCGCCACCGGCGGCTGCGAGGAGGCCGGCACCGCGCAAATCAACAGGATCCCGGCGGACATCGCCCTGCCGGAAACCGACTTCTGCCCGATCCACCCGGCCCGCGCCCAAGCGGTGATCGTGGATGCTCCTCCACAAGCGCCACCGCGCGCCCTGCCGGTTGCCCCCCCCGCCGCGCCAGCTCTGCGCGCCCAGCCCGTTCCCGAACCGCCGCCCCGCGCGCTGCCGGTGGAGTGAGAATACCTCATTCAAAATCCAGAATTCCGAATTCAAAATTTTCCACCTGTGTCCACCTGGCGTCCCATCAATCCCCAGCCGCTTTGGAAGCGTTGTCTTCCGGAGTGCCTGCACGGACCGATGCGGCTGGGCTTCCAGCTTGGCATGCTCGCGATGGTGGTTTTCTCGGGTATCGCCTTCTATTATCTCATGCTGGCGATGCGCTTCGATCTCGACGACGTCGCCAGGCTGCCGCAGGGCATCGTGTTTTATGATCGCAAGGGCGCGGAAATCGCCGCGCCCGGCAGCGCGGGCCGCAGGCTGGTGAAGCGCGCGGACATCCCGGACTTCATGGTGAAATCCCTGCTGGCCCGCGAGGACGCGCGCTTCTTCGAACACCACGGCGTGGACCTCCGCGGCCTCGCCCGCGCCACTGTTAGAAACATCAAGGACCGGGATTTCACCCAGGGTGCCTCCACCCTGAGCATGCAGCTCGCGCGCAACAGCTTCGAGATCCGCCAGAAATCCCTGCACCGCAAGTTCCTCGAAATCGCCCTCACCCTGCGCATCGAGAACCACCACACCAAGGACGAGATCCTCACCCATTACCTCAACCGCATTTACTTCGGCGCAGGCGCCTACGGCATCGAGCAGGCGGCGCGCGCCTATTTCGCCAAGCCCGCCCGCGATCTAACAGACGGTGAGTGCGCGATGGTCTGCGGCATCATCCGCGGCCCGCACATTTTCTCGCCGCTGCGCAACCTGCCCGCCGCCATCCAGCAGCGCGACCAGACACTCGACCGCATGGTCGTCATGGGATTCATCGACAGGGAGCGTCGCGACGCCATCGCCGCGGAGCCGGTGAAGCTGGCGGATGAGGAGCGTGCCGAAAACCAGACGTCTTACGCACTCCAAGCCGCCCGGCGCGAGCTCGACCGCATCCTGGACGACGGCCAGATCCAGCTCGGCGGCCTGCACGTCCACACCACGCTGGACGCCGCGTGGCAGGCGCGCCTGGAGAACGAGCTCAACCACGCCGTGGAGGCACTGGAGGCCGAGAAATCCTGGCCGCATCCGGTCCAAAAGGACCACGTTTCCGGCACTGAGCCGGCTTACGTCCAGTTTGCCGCCATCACCACCGAGACGCGCAGCGGTGGCATCCTTGCGCTCATCGGCGGCCGCAATTTCTCCCACTCGCGCTTCGACCGCACCCGCTCCACGCGTGATCTCGGATCGGCCTTCGAGCCATTCGTCGCGGCGGCTGCCGCCGAGCGCGGCAAGCTCGTGCTTCCCGGCAAGCCAGTGCAGACCGGCCGCCAGATCGGCCCCGCCGAGGTCGAGCGCATCGCCAAGCGCTGCGGTCTCGCCGGGCCATTCCTGCAAACCGAGGATCTTTTCCGCGGAGCGGTGGCCGCCACGCCGCTGGAAATGTCGGTGGGCCTCGCCACCCTCGGCAATCAGGGCAAGCGCCCGAAACCCTACCTCATCCGCGAGATCCGCGATGCTTCCGGCGAGGTGATCCACACCGCCAAGCCCCAGCTCACTCCGGCGCTCAGCCCGGCCGCCGCGCTCGATGCCGCCAGCGTGCTGGCCCGCCGCAACGGCACCCGCACCTTCACCGGAGCCACCGGCTCCGAGCGCGATGCATGGACACTGCGCCTCGGCCCCGGCGGTGCCACCGCCATCTGGATCGGCTTTGACAAACCCAGCATCATCGCCTCCGAGCCGCGCCTCAAATCCCTGTTAGACGAGTTCGTCAAGCGCCTCGGAAACGGCTGATTACCCTGCGATGCGCCGCCGCACCGCCTCCAGCGCGGCCTGGCTCACGGCGAGCTTGAAATCATGCCTGTTGCGCGGGTGGAAAACCTTGAAGGCCGTGGTTTCCGCGCCCTTTGCCGCAAGACCGATCCATGCGGTGCCGACGGGTTTTTCCGCCGTGCCGCCATCGGGTCCGGCGATGCCGGTGACGGCCACGGCGATGTCCGCGCCGCTGGCCTGCAAGGCGCCTGCAGCCATCTGGCAGGCCACGGTTTCACTCACCGCGCCGTGGGTTTCGAGATCCGCCGCGGAAACTCCTAACAGCGAAACCTTGGCCGCGTTTGCATAAGTCACAAACCCATGCGTGAAGACGGCGCTCGCACCCGGCACGTCGGTGATGCGGTTGGAAATGAGTCCGCCGGTGCAGCTCTCCGCCGTGGCCAGCGCCAGCCGTTTTTCTGTTAGAAAGCGCACCACAGTTTGCTCCAGGGAGGAGCCGTCGTCGTTGATGAGAAAGGGTTGGAATTTTTCCAAGGCGATGGCGCGGCCCTGTTCAAGCGCCGCCGGGATGCCGATGAGGCGCAGGTCCACCTCGCCGATGTGGGCGCAGTAGCCATACTCAAGGCCGGGTATTTGCTCCAGGCGGGCATCGATGCCCTGATGGAAATCGCTCTCGCCGATGCCGGTGAACTTGAGTTCCAGCAGCGATGGCGGGTTTTCCACTCCGGAGAGCGCGAGCAAGCGGGGCTCCACCTCCGCATGATACATCGGGTAGAGCTCGCGCGGCGGACCGGGTAGCAGGAACACGGCGCAGTTCGAGCGGCCGTTGAGACGCGGCGGGACATAGACGCCGGGCGCGGTGCCGTTGGGATTGGGCAGCACATCCGCGCCCACCGGTGCGAGCGCCTGCTTGCGGTTCGCCTCCGCCATCTGCCGCCCGCGATGGGCGAAAAAGTTTTCCAAGGACCTCAGCGCCGCCTCATCCATGATCAACTCCAGACCCAGCACCTCGGCGGTGATTTCCCGGGTGAGGTCGTCGCTGGTCGGACCGAGACCGCCGGTCACGATCAACACGTCGGCGCGGCCGAGGGACTCGGTGATGGCCTCGCGGATCGCCTCGCCATCGGGCACGGTGGTCTGGCGGGCGATGCGCAGGCCCAGCTTGAAAAGCTGGTGGCCGAACCATGCGGCGTGGGTGTTGATGGTCTTGCCTAACAGCAGTTCGCTGCCGGTGTTGAGGATCTCGATGCGCATGGGGCGTGCGTCCTTACTCTTTGTCTTTGGCGCCCTCTGCCTGCTCTTTTTTGGCCTCCTCGAGACGTCCGCGCAAATCGTTGATGCCCGGAATGAGCGGGCTGTCCGGCGCGAAGGCCTTGGCCTCGTCCACCGCCTTGAGCGCGTCATCAAATTTCCCCTGCTGGGCGAAGATGACGGCGCGGGTCATCTTGAGCTGGAGCGTTTCCTCGGTTTCGAAGCCGCCCTCGGCAAGGGTCTTGTCCACCAGCGCGAGCGCGCCGTCCATGTCCTGCTTCTTGGCCAGTTCCTGCAACTCCTGTTGGAAATCCGCAATGCGCTGCTTCGCTGCGGCTTTTTTGGAAAAGCCGGTCGTGTCGTCCGGATCCGCGGCGGCGATCTGTTCGAGGATTGAGGCGTAAAACCCGGAGATCAACTTGTCATTCAGCTCCATTTTTTTGAGCGCCTCGACAAGCGCCTTGGCCTTGTCCGGCCCGGTGAGCTTCTCCGCAGCAGCGAAGGCCTCGTCGCGGGCGGTCTTTCTCGCGCGGAGTTCATTCAGATGCGCGACGTATTTCTCCGGACCGCCCTCCTGATAGCCGGTGGCCGCATAAGGCCTGCCATCGGCATCGGTGAGCAGGATCGTGGGGAAGCCCTCGATGCCGTATTTCTCACTGAGCTTCTCGTTTTGCGCGCGGACTTCGTCGCTGACCTTGGATTTGTCTTTTGGGAAATCCAGTTCGACGAGCACGAAGCTGTCCTTCACGCCGTCCTTGAAGGCGTCGTGCTTGAAGACTTCGTCGTTGAGTTTGATGCACCAGCCGCACCAGTCGGAGCCGGTGAAGTCGATGAGCAGGTCTTTCTTGGACTCGGTGGCTTGTTTTTTCGCGGACTCGAAGTCCGAGGTCCAGCCTTCACCGCCTGCGAGGCTGGTGCCGATGAGCGCCATGGTGGCGGCGCAGACGATGGATGTGATTTTCATGATGTGATATGGGGTGGCGGAACTTGGCGCGGGATAGCGCTCGCGTCGAGGGGATATTCGGGACAATCACGGAAGATAGCCGAGCCATGGCCCAAGCCATTTCTCGGCCTCCGCGGTGCTGATGCCCTTGCGGCGTGCGTAATCCTCGATCTGGTCTTTTTGAAGCTCGGAGATGACGAAGTAGTGGCTCTCCGGATGCGAGAAATACAAACCGCACACCGCCGCGCCGGGGTGCATGGCGCAGCTCTCGGTGAGCGTGACGCCGGTGGCCTCCGATGCGCCTAACAAATCAAACAGGATCGGTTTCTCCGTGTGGTCTGGCTGCGCGGGATAGCCCGGAGCCGGGCGGATGCCGCGATAGTTCTCGTGGATGAGCTGGTCATTCGTCAACTCGCCCTCGGCCTCGTAGCCCCAGTCGATGCGCGCCCGGTGATGCAATAACTCGGCGAAGGCCTCCGCAAAGCGATCCGCGATGGCCTTGACCATAATCGAGCCGTAAGGATCGTGCGCGGCATCCAGCTCCGCCGCGAAATCGTCCGCGCCGTGGATGCCGACGACGAAGCCGCCGACGTGGTCGGTGTTTTTCTCACCCACCCAGTCGCTCAGCGCGACGTTAGGCTTACCGGAATCCTTCTTGAGTTGCTGGCGCAGGGTGTGGAAACGGCAGCGCTCGTGGGTGCGCGTTTCGTCCATCCATACAATGATGTCGTCGCCATCGGCATTTGCCGGGAAGAAGCCGTAGATGCCTTGCGGCTGGAAGCGGTCCTCAGCGATGATGCGGTCGATCCACTGGAGCGCGTCCTGATAGAGCTTGGCGGCCTCGGCGGCGCCTTCGGTGTTTTTGGTTTTGAGCACCTTGTTTTGCCGGTCCCACACACCGCGAAGTTCCCATGCGTGGAAAAACGGCGTCCAGTCGATGTACTCGGCGAGTTCGCGAAGATCGGCTGAAATGTTCCTCACTCCCTGAAACGAAGGTTGTGGCGGGGTGTAACTTTCCCAGTCATACCTCGGCCCTGCAGCGCGCGCCTGTTCCAGGGTGAGCGTTTCCTTTTTCGGACCACCAATGAAATTCTCGCGCAACGCCTGTTGCTTTACGCGGTTCTCGGCGATGAAACCGTCCTTCTGACCTTCTGATAGAAGCGACGTGGTGACGGGTACCGAGCGTGATGCATCCAGCACGTGCACCACCGCGCCGGAGTAATGCTCGGCGATCTTGATGGCGGTGTGCGCGGCGGAGGTGGTAGCGCCGCCGACAAGCAGCGGCACCTTGAATCCACGGCGCTCCATTTCTTTTGCGACATGCACCATCTCATCGAGCGACGGTGTGATCAAACCGGACAGGCCGATGACGTCCGCGCCGAGCTCGATGGCCTTGTCGAGGATCTTGTCGCAGGGGACCATGACGCCCATGTCGGTGACTTCGAAGCCGTTGCAGGCGAGAACCACGCCGACGATGTTCTTGCCGATGTCGTGGACGTCGCCTTTCACCGTTGCGATGAGGAAACGTCCGGCGGAGCGTCCGCGTTCGGCGAGGCGCAGCGCTTCTTCGTCGGTGAGTGATGGGTTCTTGGCTTTGATGGCGGCGATGTCGCCAGCGAGGAATTCCGCCTTCTCAGCCTCCATGTAGGGTGTGAGCCAGGCGACGGCCTTCTTCATCACACGGGCGGATTTGACGACTTGTGGCAGGAACATTTTGCCTGCGCCAAAAAGATCGCCGACGACGCCCATGCCATCCATCAGCGGGCCTTCGATCACCTTGAGCGGGCGGCCGTATTTCTGGCGCGCTTCCTCGGTGTCTTCGTCGATGAACTTGTCGATGCCCTTGAGCAGCGCGTGTTCGAGGCGTTTCTCGACCGGATCGTTGCGCCAGGAAAGGTCCTCCTCGATCTTCTTTCCGCCCTGGCCCTTGAAGCGTTCTGCCAACTCCAACAAGCGCTCGGTAGCGTCTGGGCGGCGGTTGAGTAGCACGTCCTCGACATGTTCCAACAACTCCTTCGGGATCTCGTCATACACTTCCAGCATGCCGGCGTTGACGATGCCCATGTCCATGCCGGCCATGCCCGCGTGATAGAGAAAGGCCGAGTGCATGGCCTCGCGCACCACGTTGTTGCCGCGGAAGGAAAACGAGATGTTGGAAACACCGCCGGACACCTTCGCGCCGGGCAGGTGCTGCTTGATCCAGCGGGTGGCATTGATGAAATCCAGCGCGTAGTTGTTGTGCTCCTCGATGCCGGTGGCAACGGTCAGGATGTTCGGATCGAAGATGATATCGTCGGGATTGAAGCCGACTTCATCGACGAGGATGCGGTAGGCTCGCTCGCAGATGCGGATTTTCTCCTCATAACTCGCAGCCTGGCCGTTTTCATCGAAGGCCATGACCACGACCGCCGCGCCGTAGCGCATGATGTGGCGCGCCTGTTGTTTGAAGTTCTCCTCGCCCTCCTTGAGCGAGATCGAGTTCACGATGCCCTTGCCTTGCAGGTATTTGAGGCCTTCCTCGAGGATTTCCCACTTCGAGGAATCGATCATGATCGGCACGCGCGCGACGTCCGGCTCGCCCTGAAGCAGGCGCAGGAAACGGCTCATCATCGCCTTGCCATCGATCAGTCCGTCGTCGAAACAGATATCAATGACATTCGCGCCGTTGGCGACCTGCTGGCGGACGATTTCCACCGCGGCTTCAAGGTCTCCCTCGCGGACGAGCTTGGCGAACTTGGGCGAGCCCGCGACATTGGCGCGCTCGCCGATCATCAGGAAGCGCTTGTCGGAAGTGTGGTTGTAGGCCTCCGTGCCGGAGAGCCGCAGGGCGTGGGGAATGGTGCGCATGGAAGAGGAAGAGGTTTACCGCAGAGACGCGAAGGCCGCAAAGGGACGCAAAGTTTTATTGAGGGAAATTGTGGACGAGGCGTTTGATCTCGTCTGCGAGTCGGATTGAGTGGAAATTGATCAGCAGGCCCAAATGCTTGCCGGACATTCTCAGATAAGTCAGAATTTGAGCCGAGTGTATTGGCTGGAGCAAATTCACTGTTTTTAGTTCAATCACTAGCGAGTCCTCCACCAACAAGTCGATTCGATATGCGTCGGGAATGACCAGGGTTTTGTATTGGATAGGCAGGAGAAGCTGGCGAACCGAGGAAATGCCGCGCAGTTCCAGTTCATGTTGCAGACTCGCCTCATAACTGCTCTCCAGCAGGCCGGGACCAAGATCACGATGAACCTCAATGGCTGCCCCAATCACCTCTTTGGACAA
>RPOS01000061.1 GCA_003820635.1 Verrucomicrobiaceae bacterium
ACCACACATGCAACGCTCCAAGCTTCCCTACTTTTTCCTCGGCCTCGCCGCCGTGCTGGCCGTGTCCGCACTGGTGTTGCTGATCCTGCGTCCGGGGATGAACCCCGAGCCTCCTCCGGCAAGTCCCGCTGAGTCCGCCGAGTCTGCTGACGCCATCATCCCGCAGCCCGAGCAAACGCCGCCAGCGCCCGAAGATTCCCCTGCGCCACAAGATCCGGAAGCCATCCTCAAGGATCTGGGCGTCGGCCTTGCCGCTGCAAATCCAGTAGATCTCGTCGATCAAATCGCCAAAGCCCTCGAAGCCGGCGACTTCACCGCTCTCGCCCGGCTCATCGGCAACGAAGCGCTCGACCCACAAACCACCGATCGCCTCAAGGCTCTCTCCGCCGCATCGCTGCGCCTCCACAAGCCGGACGGCGTGCGCGAGGTCGGCGAGCTCGAGCTCAACACCCGCACCCGCTGGGCCCTCCAACTCGACGGCGCGGAACCCGGCCGTGACCTCATTTACCTCGATCTCAAAAACGACGGCGGCAAGTGGAGCGTGGAAAAAATCCCCCTCCCGCCCGCTGCCGGTGAGCCCATTCCCAAAGCCGTGCTCGCCGATCCGCTCGGCGTGGCCGACGCGTTTCTCCGGGCGGTGCTCAATCAGGATTTCGAATTCGCCCGCGCCTTCGTCGATCCGGCCACGGTCTCGGATGCGAAAATCGCCGGCCTTTGCATCCTGTTTGAAGAAGGCGAATACCGCATGCGCAAATCCAAGCCCCTGCGCTCGATGTTCCAGCGCGCCGATACCGTGGGCTACCTCGCCAACCTTGAAACCACGGACGGCAGACAAAGCGCCCAATTCAGCCTCACCCTGAGGCAGCCGCCCGCCCCGGCCAACTGGCGCGTCGCGGAAATCAACCTCGACCAATTGCTCGCCGAATACGCCCGCCGCGTCGCCGGTGGCGATGTCTATTACTCGCCGCTGGTCAAAAACCCGGCCGGTGGTGACACGCTCGCGCTCTATTTTGAATTCGATGAAGACGACATCAACCCGCGCACCCGCCGCCAGCTTGAAATCGTCTCGATGATCCTCAAGGCGGACCCCGGTAAAAAAATCACCCTCAGCGGGCACACCGATTCGCTCGGCACCGAGGATTACAACAACAGCCTTTCCGCCCGCCGCGCCCGCGTCGTGCAGGATTTCCTCATCAAGGCCGGCGTGGATGACGCGCAGATCGTCACCATTGCCAAAGGTGCCAGCCAGCCGCGCCGCCCCAACGTGACCGAGACCGGCGAGGACAATCCCGAAGGCCGCCGCGCCAACCGCCGCACCGAAATCTATCTGGATTTCTAACTGCACAGCCGTCGCGCGGCGCATCCCGGCGTGGCGTGTCTGATTCCTTTCCAATCAAACCCGCCATGCACATTCCCACACTGATCTCCCGCAAGCGCGATGGAGACGAACTCGGCAGCCGCGAAATCGAAAAACTCATCGCTGCTTACACCTCCGGCGAGGTGCCGGACTACCAGATGTCCGCCTTCGCCATGGCGGTGTTTTTCAAAGGCATGACCGCCGCCGAGACCGCCGCGCTCACCCGCTCCATGATGGCCAGCGGCGATCGTTTCGAGCACCCCGCCGGCCCGCCGGTGGTGGACAAGCACTCGACCGGCGGCATCGGGGACAAAGTCTCGCTTGTGCTCGCGCCGCTCGTCGCCTGCGCAGGCTGCCGGGTGCCCATGGTTTCCGGCCGCGGCCTCGGCATCACCGGCGGCACGCTCGACAAACTCGAATCCATCCCCGGCTTCAACGTCCACCTCAGCCTCACCCAAGCCGCCGCCCAACTCGCAAAACTCGGCGTCGTCATGATGGGCCAGACCGAGCGCTTCTGCCCCGCCGACCGCAAACTCTACGCCCTGCGCGACGTCACCGGCACCGTGCCCTCCATCCCGCTGATCACCGCCTCGATCATGTCCAAAAAACTCGCCGAGTCGCTCGACCGCCTGGTGCTCGATGTGAAATACGGCAGCGGCGCCTTCATGCGCACCAAACACGATGCCGAAACCCTCGCCGCCAGCATGGTCGCCGTCGGCGCGGAAATGGGCGTCGAGGTCTTCACCGTGCTCAACCCCATGAAAGAACCTACCGGTCGGTCTGTCGGGAATGCGCTGGAGGTCATCGAGGCTATCGACTGCCTCGAAGGCGGCGGTCCGCCGGACCTGCGGCAGATCGTGCTCGATCTGGCAGAAAAAATCGCCGGGGTTTCGCGGGAGGTTTTGGAAAGTTTTCTGGATGATGGCAGCGCCCGGCGGAAATTCGACGAACTCGTCGCCGCGCAAGGCGGAAACCCGGCGGATCTGCCGCGTTTGTCTGAAATCCACCGGGCTCCGATCATCCGCGAAATGCTCGCGCCAACCACTGGCCGCGTCGAGAAGGTGGATGCCGGGTTGATCGGCCAGGCCGCCTTGCAACTCGGTGCCGGCCGCGCCAAGGCCAGCGACGGGGTGGACCTCGCGGTCGGATTCGACCGTCTGGCCAAAGTGGGCGAGCCGATCCACGCCGGCCAACCGCTGTGCCGCATCCACGCCCGCACGGCGGTGGACTTCGACATGGCCGAGGCCATGCTCGGCAAAGCGCTGCAAATTTCCTCGCACAAAATCGGCGACGAATAGGTTGCCAGCGGGCGGGCGAAAGCTATGCTCCGCGCCCCGGTTCGGAAAAAGCCGGCTCATCAACCATGAATCATCCCACTGTGGCGATTGTGGGCGCGACGGGTGCCGTCGGCGTCGAAATGCTCCTTTGTCTCGAACAGCGGAATTTTCCGCTGGGCAAGCTGAAGCTGCTGGCTTCGGCACGCTCGGTGGGCAAACGTTTCAAATTCCGTGGCGAGGAAATCGCGGTGGAGGAACTCACGCATGATTCCTTCCAGGGCGTGGACATCGCGCTGTTCAGCGCGGGCGGCGGCATTTCCAAGGAATTCGCCCCCTCGGCCGCGGCCGCCGGCGCGGTGGTCATCGACAATTCGTCCGCCTTCCGCATGGACGCGGACGTCCCGCTCGTCGTGCCGGAAATCAATCCCGAGGCCGCGAAGAACCGCCCGCGCAACATCATCGCCAACCCGAACTGCACCACCATCATCTCGCTGATGGCGCTCGCGCCGCTGCATGAGAGGTTCGGGCTGAAGTCGGTCATCGCCTCCAGTTATCAGGCGGTGTCCGGCTCGGGCGCGCAGGGCATCCTCGAGCTGGAGGAGCAGGTGAAAGCCATCGCCACCGGCCAGCCCTTCACGCCGAAAGTCTATCCGCGCCAGATCGCCTTCAACGTGATCCCGCAGGTCGATGTCTTCACCGACAACGGCTACACCAAGGAGGAACTCAAGATGCTGCACGAAGGCCGCAAGATCATGGGCCTGGACGAACTCAAGGTTTCCTGCACCTGCGTGCGCGTGCCGGTCTATCGCTCGCACTCGGTTTCCATCACCGCGCAGTTTGAAAAGCAGGTGGATGCCGATGCCGCCCGCGCCGCCTACGCCGGCAAGCCCGGCATCCAGGTGGTCGATGATCCTTCTAACAAACTCTTCCCCGTGCCGCTCGACACCACCGGCAAGGACGACTGCCTCGTCGGACGAATCCGCAAGAACATCGTGCTGGAAAACGCACTCGACCTCTGGGTCGTCGGCGACCAGGTCCGCAAGGGCGCGGCCCTAAACGCCGTGCAAATCGCCGAGATCCTGTGAAGGGATCGTGGATCGCAGATGGTAGATCGAGGATCTTCATCCACTATCTTCAATCATGGACCTGAAATCCTACCTCGCCGACCGCGCCGCACTGGTGGATGCGGCGATGGATGCCTATCTGCCAACGGCGAAGGAGCGTCCTTCGACAATCCATGAAGCCATGCGCTATGCCATCTTCGCCGGTGGCAAGCGGCTGCGTCCGGTGCTTTGCATCGCCGCAGCTGAAGCTTGCGGCGGGGAAACGGCGGATGCACTCGCCCCGGCCTGCGCGCTGGAACTGATGCATACTTACTCGCTCGTCCACGATGACCTGCCCGCCATGGACAACGACGACCTCCGCCGTGGCCGGCCGACTTGCCACAAGATCTATGGCGAAGGCATGGCCGTGCTTTGCGGCGACGCGCTTCTAACAGAAGCATTCCTCGTGCTTTCCCAAACCCCACCCACCCAACGCTACGGCACGCGCGACTATGTGAACGAACTTGCCGAAACCGGCTCCAGCCGCCAACTCATCGGCGGCCAGGTGATGGATTTGGAAGGCGAGGGGAAACAACTCACCAAGCGCGAGCTCGTCCGCATCCACGAGGCGAAAACCGCGGCGCTTCTCACATGCTCGCTGCGTCTCGGCGCGATGACCGCCAACGCGACGCCAGCGAAATTATCGGCACTCAGCGAGTTCGGCCACCACCTAGGCCTCGCTTTCCAGGTGATCGACGACATTCTCGACGTCACCCAAAGCACCGAAGTGCTTGGCAAAACCGCCGGCAAGGATCTGGCGGTGGAGAAGGCCACTTATCCGGCCATCATCGGCTTGGAGGCCTCGCGCAAGGAAGCGGCGAAGCTTACCAAGGCCGCGATGGCTGCGCTCAAGCCGCTTGGAAAAAAAGCCGCGCGCCTTGAACAAATCGCAGCGCATTTGCTCAAGCGCGAGTATTGAACTGTAGCGGCGGTCTGTGACCGTCGCTGGAAACCGCCGCGACATAAATATCCAAACCTCATGTTCGTCATCTCCATCGCCGCGTTGAAGCGCAACACCGCCATCCTCCGCGAGGTGAAGCAGGCGGCGGGGTGTCATCTGGTGCTCGCGCTCAAGGGCTTTTCCTGTTGGAAGGCATTCCCCTTCATCCGGGACGATCTGGACGGCTGCTGCTCTTCCGGCCTCTGGGAAGCCATGCTCGCCCGCGACCACTTTGGCAAACACGTCATCACCTACTCGCCGGCCTACGACGAGACGGACATCGCCGCGCTTTGCGAATTCTCCCATCACCTCGATTTCAACTCGCTTTCGCAGTGGTTCCGCTTCCGGGAAATGGTGATGGCGCATCCGCGCTTCAAGAGCGGCGGGTTGCAATGCGGCCTGCGCGTCAACCCGGAGTGCTCCACCGGCCGCACGCCGATCTATGATCCCTGCGTCGCCGGATCGCGCCTCGGCATCACGGCGGAGCAATTGCAGGGCGCGGATCTAACAGGATTGTCCGGCCTGCATTTCCACACGCTCTGTGAGCAGGACTCCGACGATCTCGAAAAGACTCTTGCTGCCGTCGATGAAAAATTCGGTCACTTGTTGCGTTCGCCGCAGTTCACCTATCTCAACATGGGCGGCGGCCACTGGATCACCAAGCCGTTCTATGACCGCGAGCGCCTCATCCGTCTGATCCGCGAAACGAAAGCGAAATACGGAGTCGATGTCTGGCTGGAACCCGGCGAGGCCGTGGCCATCCACACCGGCGTGCTGCGCGCCACGGTGATGGATGTGCTCGAGTCCGCCGGCCACCGGCTTGCCATCCTCAGTGTCTCCGCCACCGCCCACATGCCGGATGTGATGGAAATGCCTTACCGGCCCGATGTGTTTCTGGTAGAGAAACCAGAGACCAGAGGCCAGAGACCAGATCATAAAGAACCGGCCGTCACCTTCGATGGGGAAAGTTATCACCAAGCCGGAGATCCCCAATCCCCAATCTCCAATCCCCAATCTCTTTTCACCTGCCGCCTCGGCGGCCCCACCTGCCTTGCGGGCGATGTGGTGGGCGATTTCACTTTTCCCCGCGAGCTGAATGTGGGCGACACGCTAGTCTTCGACGACATGGCGCACTACACCATGGTGAAAACCACCACCTTCAATGGCGTGAAACATCCGTCCATCGCCCTCCAGCATGAGGACGGGCGGCTTGAAATCATCCGCGAGTTCACCTATGCGGATTTCCGCGACCGCCTTTCCTGAGCCGGCCTGCTGTTTCTTGCGCTTGGTGGCGCGATGTCGGAAGTGCCCGCAGCACAGCCGTTCGAACGCCTGCCGGGAAATCCCGTCATCACGCCCTCATCCGCGTGCCCGAATGGCTGCACAATCCGCTTGGCAGATATTATCTCTACTTCGCCCACCATGCCGGGGATTTCATCCGGCTTGCCTATGCCGATTCCCTCGAAGGCCCGTGGAAAATCCACGAACCGGGCACCCTGCGGCTGAAGCAGGTCAGGGAAATCGTCCAGGACCACATCGCATCGCCAGACATCGTGGTGGATGACGCGAGCAAACGGATAGTGATGTATTATCATGGTCCGCTCAATTCCAATGGCCCGGGCAACAAGTTGGCACAGCAGTTGATGCGGCGGCCTGCCGGTTCGCCAGACACGCCGTTTGAGACCGTGCGCCGGATCCTTGCGCGCATGAGGCATTGCGCCGTGTGGAAGGATGGCCAGCGGCTTTATGTCGCCTACTCCCGCATTGGCGATGCACCCGAGCACATCGTGCTCTCTTATGCCGACATGACCGGCGCCCCTTCCGAATGGAAAATCTCCGCGCCGGCGAGCCTGCTCAAACCCGAAAAACCATGGGAAGGCGCGAACAATCCCATCCGCCCGTCGCGCTCCGGACTGGCCAGACATCAGGTCAACGAGTTGTGTGATCCGGCTCTTTTCGTCAGGACGGGACGATGTATCTCGTCTATTCCATCGTCGGCGAGAGTGACTTGGCGATTGCCAGAACCAGTCTGGAAAACTTCCGCCAGCTCGCCGTTCCGGCCCACCGCGCTCCTGAGCCGTGATTTCCCCGGCGGGCGCGTCACTCCACCGTGGCGGAGAAGGACACCGGTTTCACTTCGTCCGCCAGCAGTGTGGCGACGAGTGAATCGTTGTGCTCCTTGCCGAAGCGCTCTAACAGCGCCCGGTGCGCCAGCAGCGCGTCGCGATGCGCCGGATCAGCCGCGCAGTTGACCGTTTTGCCCGGATCGTTTTGCAGATCCACCAGCGACTCGCGCTGGTTTCCGTATCTGTAAACGCAGTATTTGTATCGCTCGGAGCGCGCCATGCGCCCTTCCAGCCGCGGTTTCATGCCGTCGATCCGGCTGCTCTGGGCGAGATGGTTCTGGGCCACGATGTGATCCCGCCACGCGATGCCGCCGCCGCTATTGAGCAAGGGCACGAGGCTGCGGCCGGGCAGTTGTTCCGGCACATCCATGCCGGCCATGTCCATTAGCGTGGGCAGCAGGTCGATGCCCGTGTTGACCAGCTTGTCCGTGGTGGCCGTGCGGGCCACGCCCTTGCCGGTGATGATGGGCGGAATGCGTGCGGACTCTTCATAGAAGACGGTTGTCTGGTTCCAGCCATGCTCCTTGGGGTTCTTGATGTTGAAGGGCAGGTGCACTTGCCGCTGTAAGCCGTCTTGTAGCCGCCCTTCTGCAACCAGGCTCCCATGCTGGGGAATTTTTCCGTCGGGACTTTGACTTGGAGATCATCGTTCTTCATGACGCCGGCCTCATGCGAGTAGCGGCCTGTGAATGCGGATGCGCGGAAGGGCACGCACAGTGGATTGGAAGAGTAGGCCCGCGTGAACAGGAGCCCTGTTTCCGCCAAGCCGTCCATCGCCGGGGCGTGTGGATGAACTCCTTTCCCATCCGGCAGGTATCAAGGTGAAAGCATGCGAGCAGGACCGGAAGTGCCGCGCGTTCGCCAAGCGGTCCAAACGAGAGATGTTCCTTTCCAATTCGACAATCGCCGGAACCGGTCCTAGCTTGCTCCACTCTCATGACGGGCAGCGGTCATTCTCCCGGCGGGCTGGTTTCTCCAACCCTGCGGGAAGTCTGGCGGGACCCCACGGTCCGGCAGCGTATCGTCGAATACCTCGGCGGACGCCGCCTGCGCGAGGCCACCTGCGCGTTTCTCGGCAGCCTGGATGCGGAAAACCCATCGCTCTTCATGCGTCATTCGCCGGACGCGCTCGATCGCATGCTCGACGACGGCTGTGAACTGGCGCGCTCGCTTGAGGACCGGGTGTCGTTGCTCATTCATCTGGACATCGAATATGTCAACTTCGACGACCCGGCTGCGGCCTATGTCGACGCACCGCGGATCTTCCGCCTGCAACAGCCGTTGGTGGAGGCGATCGAGGCGTGCTTGCTGGCTTTCGGCATCCGCTACCTGCATTTGGTCACCGGGCAGGGCCATCACTTCGTGTGGCGCATTCCAAAGGAATCGGCGGTCGCGCGCGCCATCGCGGAACTCTCGATTTGCACGCCGCCGGATGTGGTCACGCCGCCAGCCGATCCCTTGTTTCCGCATCTCGCGCTGCTGATGGAGCACTTCGCGCATCTGGTGAAACGTGATGCCGCGCCGTTGTGCGATATCCCGGTGGAAATCACCGCGCAACACGTGGGCCCCGGCGCATCCGGCATGCGTGAGATGCTTTCCATCGATCTATCGGAATACGGGGATCCACTGCACAGCAGGATGATTCGCATTCCCTACACGGTTTACCGCAAGCCGTGGTTGTCAGGCTTGATCAGCCGCATGGGCATCGAGGACCAGGTGAACGAGTTCTTCACCCTGCCACTCCACGAAATGGGGCTTTCGCAACTGCTCAAGGAGCGCCACCAGCCGGCCAAAATCACCGCGCTGGCCCGCCGCGCCGGAGTGAATATTCCCTTGCAGGAACGAGGCACCGCGCGGTTGATGGATGATTACCTGCGCTCGGACCTGTGCGCTTTCCACCGGAGTTTCTATGCCATACCACAGGACCATCCCTCGCAGTGGGCGGAGGGTTATGACATGACTCCGCTCGAAATGCTTCCACCTTGTGCGGCGCATGTTCTCACGCAAGCAAACGACTGGCTGCTCAAGCCATCCGGCATCCAACTCGTCACGCGCTGCCTGCTGGCGCTCGGCTGGCACCCGCGGCACATCGCCGGGCTGATCCGCTCGAAGTTCGCCAACCCGGCCTACGGCTGGGGCGACAAGTGGCGCGAGTATGACCCGGCGATGCGCGCCGAGTTTTACGTCCGCCTGTTCGCCGGACAGATCGCCACCGGGCTGGATCGTGGCATTGATTTCAACTGCGTTTCACAACAGGAAAAACAATTCTGCTGGAACCCCTGCGGCTGCTCGCTGGATCCGTTCCATGCCGGACTTGACGAACGCTTCAACCCCAAACCCACACCACCATGAGCGACTGGCGCTGCGGCATCTCCACCGGATGCTTTTACAAAACCGACATCCTCCACGCGCTGCCCCAGGTGCGCGACGGCGGATTCAACACCATCGAGCTTTGCTCGTTTCCCGCGCACCTTGACTATCACAACCTTGGCCATGTGGAAAAAGCCGCGGAAATGATGCGGTCGCTAGGCATGGACGCCAATTCGTTCCACGCGCCGTTCGCGGATTCGATCGACATCTCATCGCCCGATGCCGGCCACCGCGCGCATGCCGTGCGGGAGGTGATCGCCGCCTGCGATGCGGCGGCCATCCTGCGTGCGAGTTATGTCGTGCTGCATCCCGGCCCCGAGCGCGAGGGCAGGCCGCTGCCGCGCGAATGGTATGACCGGATGCGGCACGCCGCGGATTCGCTCAACGAGGTGGCCGCGCACTGCCGGCATGCCGGGCTCACCCTGCTGCTGGAAAACATGCTGCCGCACCTGATGTTCGGCCACGTGAGCGACCTGATGTTTCTGTTAGGCGCGATCCGCGAGACCAATGTGGGCACCTGTCTGGATACCGGCCATGCGTTTCTCTCCAAGGACCTGCGCACCGTGGTTCACAAGCTCTCCGGCCACCTGCGCATGCTCCACGTCAACGACAACCACGGCGATCGCGACGAACACCTCTCGCCCGGCGAGGGCGCGATCGACTGGATCTCGCTGGTGCGCCAGTTGCGGCAATGGAACTTCCACGGCCCGCTCATTTTGGAACTCGCCGACAGCGGCGAGCCGCCGGAGCGTATCATGCAGCGCGCCCGCGACGCGCGGGAATACCTGCGTGAGATCATCGCCCGGCAGACCGATGGCGTTTGAGGGCGCGTGGCATGCCATGGAACGCCGCAAGGTAGGGTTTGACCCCATGGCATCAGGCGCCCTCCTCGCCTAGTTTCCTGATGTGGAAACACCACATTCCAAAGCCATGAAAAAATCACTCAAACAAACCGTCATACTCCTCATCGCCTCCGTGCTCGTGGCGGCCTTCAGCGCGGGTTGCGGCACCGTCCGCGGCTTCGGAAGGGACGTCGAAACCGTCGGCGAAGGTATTGAAAAATCCACCCGTTAACCCATTCAAACCCGGAAAGAACCCATCCCATGTTAATGACCATCGCCATCATCCTCCTGCTCCTGTGGGTTCTCGGTCTTGTGACCAGTTCCACGCTGGGAGGCTTCATCCATATCCTGCTGGTCGCGGCAGTCATCGTCATCCTTGTCCGGTTGATTCAAGGGCGGCGTGTTCTCTGAACCGTGTGATATCCACCAACCCTCCACCATGAACGCAAAATCCATTGTCGCGATCGTCCTGATCGTTCTGGGTGTGGTGGTGCTCGCCTACTCGGGCATCACCTTCACCACTCCGGGAGAGACGATCCAGTTCCTCGGAATGCGAATCGAAACCAGGGAGACGCACTTTATTCCACCGGTCTTCGGAGCGCTCGCTCTCGTCGGCGGAATCGTGTTGCTGATCCTGAAGCCCAGGTCAGTCTGATGGCCGATGTGGGTTCTATTTCTTCTCCGCGGACGCCATACCCACAATGTGGCGGCGAGGCATCAGGTATCGTTCTTGATGAGGCGTCCAAGCCTTCAGGCGACGGATGGCTTTTTCGTGGGAACCGAGAATCCATTTGCCACGGTCCTCTTGCTGGCGGACGGTTAAAGCCGAGCGAATGCCGGAACAGGCGCTTGGGCACTGTCACGGTGAAAAATCAAATTCCCAGGCATTGGTGTTTTCTCCACTTGATCTGCCGGCAGGGCGCAGGAGCCCATTTCAGCACTGCGTGCATTCCACGCGGCGGATGAGGAGTGAAAATGGTGATTGCTGTCGATGGAAACCAATCCAACCCGGAACCCCATGAAGCGAATCTCTGTTCTGATCGTCGAAGACCACACGCTGGTGCGTGAAGGCTTGCGCTTGATGCTCAAACTTGAACCGGATATCGAAGTGGTAGGAGAGGCGCGGGACGGCCGCGAGGCGGTCACCATGGCCATGGAGCTGCACCCGGACGTGCTGTTGATGGACATCGCCATGCCGGGGCTCAACGGCCTGGAGGCCACGCGCCAACTGGTCGAGATGCTTCCGGAAACCCGGATCATCATTCTCACCGCGCACTGTGATGACGCCTATGTCAAAAGCGCGGTCGCATCCGGAGCGGTTGGCTTTCTTCTCAAACAGGATTCCACCCATGATGTCTGCCGGGCGATCCGCGAGGTGCATCGCGGCGGGATCTATTACAGCACCTCAATTTCGAAACGTTTCATCCGCATCAATCCCCAAGTGCGCGACCGGGCGGGAAAAGTTGGGAGAAAAGCCTCGCGGCTGACGTCGCGCGAGATGGAGGTGTTGCAACTGATTGCCGAAGGCAAAGCCAACAAGGAAACGGCGGAAGAGTTGGGCATCAGCATCAAGACCGTGGAGAAACACCGCGGTCACCTGATGGACAAGCTCGACATTCACGACACCGCCGGCCTCACCCGCCATGCCATTGAAGCCGGCATTATCGAGAGCAGCGTGCAGGTCACCATCCTGTGAAAGCCGGTCGCCGCGTTGTCGGTCATCGCGCTAAAGTTGATCCGCAAGGGTCTCGGCCAGGCTGTTGGCAATGCCTTTCGTCTCTTGTGGAAGGATTCTTCTGGACTGGCGCAAATCAGGCAGGAAGACGGCTTTCTCAAGCTCCTGAACCGCGGCGCGGCCCGCGAAAACGAGGTTGAGTTCGCGATTGATGCGCATGCTCAGGGTGTCGAAATTCGCAGAGCCGACGCTCGCCCAATCATCACAAATCATCACCTTGAGATGAGTCATTTTGGGATACATGAACACCTTGGCGCCCGCGTGAATCAGGCTTCTGGCGCTTGAAAGATTTCCCGCATCCATGAGGGTGGAATCCCCACCCTTAGGGATGATCACGCGCACATCCACCCCGCGGTGTGCGGCGGCCGCCACCGCCAGGACCAGGTCGTCATGTGCGAAGTAGGGATTCTGGATCCAGACGCGCTTGCGAGCACCGCGGATCGCGAGCAGCGAGGCATCGAGGATTTCATAACGTCCATCCACCGGATCCGTCCTCAAGATGCGCAGCGGGATTCCACCTGTCACCGGCGCGTGGCGCCGGAAGATCGCGGGCTTGCGCAACAGCGAGAAATCACCCCAAGGGCCGGCTTTGCTCCATGCCCGGCTGAACTCGCGAGACAGGGATTGGACGATTGGCCCTTCGACGCGGACCATCAGGTCATGCCACTCGGAGTAATATTCGCGGCCGATGTTCATGCCTCCAAGAATGGCGCTTTGTTCGTCAAAGACGAGTAGCTTGGTGTGGTCGCACACCAGCCAAGGATTGAGGGTGCGGCGGGCGCGGACCTTTGATTTTTCCTGCAAACAGGCGCTCATGTTTGCTGGCGGGACAAATCCGCGCGGGCCAAGTGTCCCGGGTGCCGACCTGTGGGCAAGCGTGCTTCCCAAATCGTCGAAGAGGACATGCACCGGGACTTCCGAAGCCCGGCCTTTCAAGACATCCGCGTAACGGACGCCGATGTCATCATTGTCGAAAATATAGACCTGGAGCTTGATGGAGTGCCGCGCCGCGGTGATCTGGCGGTCAAGCTCGGGAAAAAAGGCGGGCCCATCCACGAGCCATGTGAGCTTGCCAGCCTCGGCACTGGGAAACCTCATGCGGTCCAACAAGTCCTCAAACTCAGGAGTGCCCGGAGCCTCGGCGGACATGGATTGGACGGCGTGGTTGACAGGAGTGTTCGCACTGACGATTTCCCGCGGGCGATGCCATAGAACCGCCAGACCGAGCTTGGTGGTCGTCACCGGCTGTCGGGCCGCTGCGAGAGCCGTGGACCGGACCGCCACCATCGCGAGATTGCCGCCACTGGTGATGCCGTTGGTCGTTTGTTCCATCCGCACATTGGAAGAAGTGCCCGAGCAGGACACATGGAGCGTCACCAGGGCGGCGATGATCCCGCATTGCCAGGAATGGAGAAGGTGGGTTGACATCACTGGAAGATAAGCACCCGAATAATGACATGATAAGCGGGCCATTGCCCTGTTGCAATCTGGATAACCGAAGCTGGTATCTGTCATGATTTGTATTTCTTTCAGCGGCTACGGCAGCCCGCCGGGCATCGGCGTGATTCCGGAGTGCTGAAATGGATCGATCAATTCCTCAGCCGGGGCCGGGATCTCCGCCGGTTTCCGCGGAACCAGGTGATCGAGGGCTTCAGCCAGCGACGCCACGATTTCATCCGCACCCGAATCACGCAGGGTGGTGACGTTCTCTGGAGACAACTTCGGCCGCCCCCACAGCCCTACAACGATCTTCATAACCGGGAAGATCGCCCGGAACTTCGCGCACAGATATCGTGCGTGAATGAGCGTGCTGGGCACAACCACGGAGATGCAAACAACATCCGCCTTCGCTTTCCGCACCCAGGCCACGAGTTCACTCAAGGGCGTCTTTGCCACCGCGCACTGTGCGGACACGCCCTCCTGCCACAGCAATCGCACCAGCATCTCACCGGCCAGTTGATCCCGCCGCGCCCTGGCCGGAACACAGCAAACATTGGTGAGACCGTCATCCGTTGTCGCAAATTCCGGGGAGACCGCATCCACAATGTCACTCAAAGCACTCTCCACCGATTCGAGTTGGCCGTCATCAATGAAACCAAGGCGGTGATCCGTCCCTGCGGCAGCGACCACAGGCACGAGAACGGAGTCGAAGAGAGCGTGCATCGGATTGGTTTTCAGGTAGCCGTCCACCAGCTCCATTTCATCCTGTTCCCCCGTCCGCAGCAGCCGTTGGTAACAATCCTCCGCGGGGTTCAATGCCTCATCGTCGCTCAGGACGATGCTGAGAAAAGCCAGCTTCGGAATGTGGCGGCCCATCACCACCAGACAAACCGTTAGAGGGGTTGCCAGCACCAGACCCACCGGACCCCACAACCAGGTCCATACCAGCGCGGCCACGATCAACGCGATGGGAGTCACTCCGGTGCTGGATCCGTAAAGCCATGGCTCCATGACATTGTTGCTGACCAGTTCCAGCACGATGAACAGCGCCAAAGTCATGAGTGGGATCATCCATCCCGGTGATGAGGCGAGCGAGAGCAGGATGGGAAATGCGGCGGCAATCCACGGCCCCAGGTAGGGAATGAAACGCAGCACCGCTGCCAGCGCCCCCCACAGGATCGCATTCGGCACGCCGATGAAATAAAGTCCGATGGCCAAGGCAATCCCGTAGGTCACGTTGACCACGAGTTGCATCAGCAGATATTTCGAAACCCTGGCACCGGCGTCATCCATCGCGCGCGCCGTGGTGCTCATGCGGCCCTGGCCGATCAGGCGGATCAGCCGGTTCCGCAGCTCCTCGCGCTGCAGCAGCATGAAAATGAGCAGAATGAGAACCAGTCCAGCCGTGCCAAGCGGCCCGAATACCGGCGTGAGAACCACTTGCATGAACTCAAGACGCTGATCTTTTCCATCGACGATCTTCACCGGCATGGCTTTTGTCGCCGGTCGCCGGTTGGAATCCGTGCCAGACAGGGCACCACCCGGCAGATCCTTCTTCAGGTCCTCGAAGGTTTCCGAGATTTTTGAGAAGGGCCCTTTGCTGGGAATTTGGAACGAACGCAGTTTGACTTGAATGTTTTCCTTATAGCCAGGCAGTTGGTCCGCGAGATCGATGGCCTGGCGGGTCAATACCCAACCCACTCCGCCGGTGGCGGCAAACATCATCATCACCACCAGCAACACCGCTCCGATCCGTCCGATCCAGCGCTGGTGCAACGTGACCAGCGGGGCGAGCATGAATGTCAGGAGGGCGGCCAACGCCAGCGGCACCAGTAGAACCCGGCCGAAATACAAGGCCAGCACGATGAAGGTGCTGAGAATCACATTGGAAATGGTGGCCAGTGATTCCGCGGGGGTGGGGCGCTTTACGGGTATGGCCATACGGATTTCGGGTTTCCCCGGCATATGAAGGACGCCCAAGACGGATGCAACCCGTCATGAACGTCCCTTACAGACACCTGCGAAAAGTCGTGCTCGTTTCCGAGTGGCTATTCCTGCTCGGCATCCACCTTGGCCTTGGCGGCATCCGCCTCGGCATCGGCTTTCTTTTTGTCGGCATCGAGTTGTGCCTGGATGGATTCCTTGTTTGCCTGGATGTTCGCTTTATCGATCTTGGCGTTCACGTCGGTTTGTTCAGTCGCGTATTTGGCATCCGCGTTCACTTCGGCCTTGCGTGTGTCGATCGCCTCCTTGGTGGCTTCCTTGGTGTCATCGATCACGGCTTTCTGTTTGTCGCAGCCGAGCACGAGGCATGTGGCAAGCGCGGCGATTGCATAAGTGTGGTATTTCATGATGGTGTGTTTCTTGGTTGTTGTTGTTTATTTGCGTTCTTGCTTGCGGGCATCCTCCGCAGCTTGCTCCGCA
>RPOS01000062.1 GCA_003820635.1 Verrucomicrobiaceae bacterium
TGCCCTTGCCTCCGCCGCTCAGGCGGGAACTCCAACCATTGAAACGGCTCCCGCGCCCGCCGCGGGACTGTGGCAGTGGTTTATCGGTGGCTCCGTGGGCTACCTCACCGATCTGGAAGAGGAAATGTATAACCTGCAGGTCGGCATGGAATATCTCACGCCCGGTGAACGGGCGAGCCATGCCATCTATCTGGAGATCGGTTTCACTCAGGATGATGCCAGCTACAGACAAGTTCCGCCTCCCGGAACCACTGGCGGGATCACGGCAGACGCCTCGATCGATCTGGACATCATTCCCATCACCCTGAACTACAAATACGAGGCCGCCATCACGGACCGCCTCAACTGGTATGGCGGCCTTGGCCTGGGCGTCGCCGTTCTGGACAGCTCCTATGATTGGAGTTGGTCGCAAGCGGTGGCTCCCCCTTATCCCAGCAGCGGCAAGGGCGGCGGCGATGACGATGAAGTCGTCTTCTATGGCGATGTCTTCGCCGGCTTGTCCTATGACGTGAGCGACTCCTTCGGCATCTTCGCCGGAGTGCGCTACATCTTCATGGACAACCAGGACTGGGACATCGAGGAAAAAGGCATTTCCTCCAGCTACGAAGGCGGCATCGATGGCGATGTGCTCATCGAACTCGGAGCGCGCTACCGCTTCTAACAGCCGCTGCCGGGTCAACTCTCGCCGGTCCCTGCGGCCGGCGAGACATCGATTCCTAACAGGCACACGTCATCGTCGAACTGCCGCGCCTGCGAAAACGCGAGCACGCTGGAGAGGATCTCGTCGAGCAGGTGATCGAGCGTGTCGCCGGAGTGGCTGGCGATGAGTTCCAGCAGGCGCTGTTCGAAAAACGGTTCACCCTGCTGGTTTTCCGCCTCCAGGATGCCGTCGGTGAAAAGGATCATGCGGCGGATGGTATCCAGCGGCATGGTGGCGGCGGGATAGCGGGCCTCCCGGCTGAGGCCCAGGCAGGGGCCGCGCTGATCGCGTGCGGTGGCGATCTGGCGGACGCCGCCCGGGCCGTCGATCACCGGGCCGGGATGCCCCGCGCAGGCATAGGACAGCGTGCCCGCCCGCAGATCCATCACGCCGTAAAAAGCCGTGGCAAACATGATGGTGCCCGCGCGCTCGAGAATGGCGGCCAGCCCTTCGTTGAGGCCTTGCAGAAAGGCACCGGGATCACCGGCCTGCGAGTTTTGCTTTTCAAGCAGCCCGCGCAGCATGGCCACGACCAAGGCGGAGCGCACGCCGTGGCCCATCACATCGCAAATGAGCACGCCGGCACAGTCATGCCGCAGCGGGATGACCTCGAAGAAATCCCCGGCCAGACCGGAAATGGGCACGTAGCGCGAGCCGAAGCCGATGCGCTGGCACGGGTCCTCCACGCTTGGGAAAACCCGGGTGGTGAAGGCGTGCTGGATCTCGCGGGCGAGGTGCAGTTCCTCCTCGTAGATTTCGTTCTTCCGTTGCAGCTCGGCGGCCAGCTCGGTGGCGTTGCGCTGGGCGCGGATGATGCGTGTGACATCGCTGGAGACGCCGAAGATGCCCTTGAGGTGGCCGGAGCGGTCGCGCCATGGGAACTTGGAGGTCATCACCCAGGTTTCCGGGCGCTCGTTCCAGACCTCGCGCTCGAGTTGGTCGGTGATGGGCTGGCCGGTTTCGATGATGCGCCTCTCGTCGGCTTCGGCGGGTTTCCAATGGTCTTCGTCGAAAAAATCGCGGTCGTGCATGCCGGTGAGTTCGGAGCCCTCGCGGAGGCCCATCCACTCGGCCAAGCCCTTGTTGGCCATCACGAAACGCGATGCCAGATCCTTGAAGTAAACATGCACCGGAACGTGGTCGATGAGTTGCCGCAGCAGGAAACGCTCCTCCTCCACCTGTGCCTCGGCCTCCTTGCGGCGGTTGATGTTGATCATCGATCCGGCGATGCGGAAGGTTTTGCCCGCGCGGTCCCGGACCACCGTGCCGCGGATGCGCAGCCAGCGCCAGTCCCCGCCGCCGGTGCGCACGCGGGCGTCCACCGCCAGGGTTTCCGGGCCGCCGTCCTGCATGGCCTGCTCCACCGCCAGTTGGAACGCGCGGCGCTCGTCCGGATGGATGTAATCGAAGGGCGGCAGGAAAAGATGCGGGGCGTTGGCCTTGCCACACTCGAGAAACTCAAGAATGCGCCGCGAGTAGTAGATCTCGTCGCGGTCCGTCCACCAGTCCCAGATGCCCTCGTTGGAGGCCTTGAGCGCGAGTTCCAGCCGCTCGAGTTTCACTCTCTCCCGGTCGCCGAATTCGCGTTTCTGCTCGTTCATTGTGCTAGAAATCTGGCGCGGGCCGCGCGCAAGGGCAAGCGGCCATTTCCTCCATCACGTCCGCATGATCTTGCCGGGCTGACTGCGCGATGCTTAGCTCGCCACCGTGCCGGGACCTTCATCCAATCATCTTCTCAAGGGGGTTTCCCGCTCGTTTTACCTTTCGCTGCGCTTCTTGCCCGGGCCGATGCGCGGCGCGGCCAGCCTCGGCTACCTGCTGGCCCGCACCAGCGACACGCTGGCGGACTCCGCCGCCGCTCCTGCCGAGGCGCGCCTGCTCTGTCTCGATTGGTTCCACCGCGCCCTGACCGGCGATGAGGTGCCGCCCCGCTGGCCGGGGCAGGTTCGCAACGCCGTCAGCGATCCGTGGGAGCGCGCCTTGTTAGAAAAATCGGACGATCTTTTCGCTTGGCTCGAACGCCTGCCCGCCGCTGAGGCGCAGCTTGTCCGCGAAGTGGTGGCAATCATCATCAGCGGGCAGAAACTCGATCTTGAGCGCTTCGGCGCGGCGGATCGCGAGCAAGCGGCCGCCCTGTCAAACGATGCCGAGCTGGAGGACTATGCGTGGCGTGTGGCTGGTTGCGTCGGCGCGTTCTGGACGAAACTCGGTTTCCTCACGCTGGGCGAAACGTTTTCCAAACAACCCGCGGAGCCGCTCATCGGGCGCGGCATCGCCTATGGCAAGGGCCTGCAACTCGTCAACATCCTGCGAGACATGGCGCAGGATCTGGCGCACGGCCGCTGTTATCTGCCATTGCCGGATCCGCACGACACGCAGCGTTTGTTGGAAATGCGCCTGCGTTGGCTGGACCGCGCCGGCGAGTGGGTGGGGGAGGGTTTTGTTTATGCGGATGCGCTGGTTTCCCGGCGCCTGCGTGTGGCCAGCGTGCTGCCGGCGATGCTGGCCCGCGAGACGCTCGATCTGCTGCGGGAGGCTCCGTTCCAGACCCGAGTCAAGGTGCCGCGCTCGCGGGTCTATCTGGCCTTGCTGCGCGCCTTCACGGGGCGCGCTCACTGAGCCGTGGATCACCGGGGCACGGTCTTGAATTTCATCGGCATGGGCACCCAGTCCGCGCCGTCGCCGCGGGCGTATCCGAGGTCGATCCAGTCGATGCGGATTTTTCCCGGCTCCATCGCCGGCTCCAGGCAAAGTACATCCACAAGTTCTGCCTCAAGCATTACAACCGGTTTATCGATATGGCGGAGGGCAAGAAGCCGGACCCGGCAAGGGCGGCGGACGCCAAAAAGCTGGCGGAAAAATACCCCGGCCTGCCCCACGCGGAATTGCTCGAAAAACTCGGCAACCCGAGTTGAAGCGGCGGCTTCCGGAAATTCCGCGCTTCTCTCCGGCGCATGGCTGGGTTCCAATCCCCTCCGCCCGCCCGATGTCCGAGAACTTCTACCAGAAAACCACCGCCGCGCCGGCCACGGCCTTCGATGTCTCGCTGCGCCCGCCGGCGTTTTCCGAATTCATCGGCCAGGAAAAGGTGAAGGACCGGCTGCTGCTCATGCTCGAGGCGGCCAAGCAACGCGGCGACGTGCTCGACCACGTCCTGCTCTCCGGCCCGCCCGGCCTCGGCAAAACCACGCTGGCCAATCTGATTTCCAAGGCCGCCGGCACCCAGCTCCACACGACCTCCGGCCCGCAGATCGAAAAAGCCGGCGACCTCGCCGGCATCCTCACCAACATCCAGAAGGGCGACATCCTTTTCATCGACGAAATCCACCGCCTGCACCCCGCCATCGAGGAATACCTCTACCCGGCGATGGAGGATTACCGGCTGGACATCATTATCGATTCCGGTCCCTCCGCGCGCTCGATCCAGATCAACCTGCCGCGTTTCACACTGGTGGGCGCCACCACCCGCTCCGGCATGCTCACCGCGCCGCTGCGCTCGCGCTTCGGCCTGGTCAACCGGCTGGATTATTACACCCATGAGGAGCTCGCCCTCATCATCGAGCGCTCCGCGGGTCTGCTGGACGTGCCGATCGACCGGCCCGGCGCGCTGGAGGTGGCCTCGCGCTCGCGCGGCACGCCGCGCGTGGCCAATGCGCTGCTGCGCTGGGTGCGCGACTTCGCCCAGGTGCGCGGCGGCGGCCACATCAGCGGTGAAATCGCGGATGCGGCGCTGGCCATGATCGAGATCGATTCCCAAGGGCTCGATGAAATGGACAAGCGCCTGCTGGAAGTGCTGATCTACAAATTCGGTGGCGGCCCGGTGGGGCTCAACTCGCTCGCCGTGGCCGTGGGTGAGGACGCGGCGACCATCGAGGAAGTCCACGAGCCCTTCCTCATCATGCAGGGCTATCTCATGCGCACGCCGCGCGGCCGGATGGCCATGCCCACCGCCTATCAGAAAATCGGCGCGCCAGCCCCGCCGCCGCGGCCGGATGATCCGCAGCAGGATTTGTTCTGAGCCGTTACCGGGCAGGGACCGGGCCGGAACAAAATCGTGCGCCACGCGCTGAACAACATCAAATTGTCCCGGTGAGCTCTTCATGAAGCGGCACGGAAAACACGCTAAGCCAAACCGCATGGACGGAGCGCAGCGGAGTCAAAGCCGTCTGGATCGTTCTTTACTACGGGCCTGATGCCCGAGTCTGATTGGAACCGTCCTGTACGGAGCTGTACGCAGGGTGGTGTGGGACCCGGGAGTTAGCTACTCCCGGGGACCCGATTGCACACCTGAAATGTGGGTAGCACGGGCTTGACGGGGTCGAGACTGGGTATGTGAAGTGCCTGGGCGCGGTCCGGCACGACTGCCTAAGAAGTTCCCACGCCGATTGCTTCCACGGTCAGGCGTCTACGAACAGGACCTTGCCAGTGATAAATCCATCGACAGAACGCTCGAACGCCTTGCCGACCAGGGCGCCCGGAACCGGCTGGAAGCCCGGCATCATTTCGCCATAGACTCCCCACGCCTCTTCGAGAACCGTCGGATTGACTACATTGATGCGGATGCCACGGGGAAGCTCATGGGCAACGCACTGAACGAAGGTGTCGATGGCGCCGCTCGTTGTGGCATCAGCGATCGCAAGAGGAATTGGCTTCACGTTGAGGATGCCCGAAATCAGTGTGAATGAGCCACCATCATTGATGTAGTCGAGTCCGACTTTTACCAGATTGATTTGACCTAGCAGTTTGCTCTGGATGGTCGTGTCCCACTGTGCGCTCGTCATTTCGCTGAAGGAAGCATATTCGCAATAGCCCACGGTATTGACGACCGCATCGAACTTGCCGACCCTTTCAAAAAGCCCTTTGATCGAGGACTTGCTTGTAATATCGACAATGTGGTCGCAGCCGTCGCCGGAGCGGCTTGCGGTGATAATCCTGTGATTCTTGAGGCCTGTAAGTGCAGCTTGGCCCATTTTGCCGTTGGCACCAATGAGAATAACGGTTTTCATAGTGTTGTCTTGGTTGTTGAAACTGAAAGGAAAGGCGGATTTTTTCTCCTAAGGAATAGTTTGGGGCGGCGGGGCGGACTCCCCAGGGTTGCGTCGACAAAAACAAACAATGCCCCAAGAAATCCGCCACCTCCGCGAGGAGGACCGTAAGATCATCGCCCGAATGAAAAAAGCCAAAAAGTCCCAGACCGAGATCGCCAGAACCATCGGGTTCAGTCAGGGAGCCATCAGCAAGGAGATTGCGAGGAACTCAGGCAAGAGAGGCTACCGTCCCAAGCAGGCGCAGGCCAAGGCGCATGAGCGCAAGGTAACGAAACGGGCGAGAAGCAAGGTGATCGCCGGAGACGTCGCCGATCAGGTCGTCGTCAGGCTCGAGGCGAAGCACAGTCCCGAGCAGATCAGCGGTGCATTGGCCCTCATCGGCCAGCGTGTCAGCACCAGTGCCATCTACAAGCACATCGGCGAGGACAAGAAATCCGGCGGCGGCTTGTATCTGAACCTGCGCATCAACGGACGGCGGCGGTATCGTCATCGCAACAAGGCGAGCCGCGTGAAAATCCCCAACCGGCGGGACATTTCGCTGCGTCCCGTGGTGGTGGAGCGGCGCGCGCGCTTCGGGGATTGGGAGGCGGAGGCGGATGTTCAGTATCGGACTCAAGCAGGTGAGTGGTGAATGAATGGAGAGGGTGGGATGTGATGGGCTTTGGAATGGCGGCTTTCCTCGCGGCATCGCGGATTTGGCGGGCTATGGAGTCGTCAAGCAGGTGGTATCGGGCGATCTTGCCGGATCTTGGATGCGAGCAGAGGGTTGTTGAGGGGAAGGGGGACAGGATGTCCCCCGGCGGACTGGAACAGGATGTTCCAGCTTGGACTTTGGACTGGCAGCGCGGTCCGGTATTTCAAGTTGGTTCCGGCAGAGGGCGTGCGGGTGGAACGCACGGACAAGGGCTTGTCAGGGTAATTGCCCGGTCTTACGCTGCGCCGGCCATGAACCCCGTCGTCAAGGAAACCATCGAGCGCTGCAGGGAGGCGGGGCTTCGCCGCACCAAGGCGCTGGAAGAGCTGATCGTAATCCTGCTGGAAAAGAACCGGCCGATGACGCTTGCCGAGCTGGCGGCATCGGGGCGGCTTGCGGGCCAGTGTGACAAGGCTACGGTCTTCCGCCTGCTGCAGAGGCTCGCCGGCCATGGCATTGTGCGCCGGCTCGGCCTGCACGAGCGCGCCGCCTATTTCACCCTGCTGGTGCCGGGAAAACACAGCGACTATCTGATTTGCACGAGCTGCGGCAGCATCGAGGCGATCCAGGCACCGTGTCCGGTCCACCAGCTGGAGGATGAGATCCGCGAGAAAACCGGCTATCGTAATCTCTATCACGAACTCGAGTTTTTCGGCATTTGCCCGAAGTGCGCCTGATACGGTTTTTTCCCATGCAAGGCCGCGCCGACACCCCTGATGCCATGCAGCAACTCGGCCGCAATGCTGCCGCCGGGCTCCGGCCGGGCACGGTCATCGCGCTGGTAGGCGGTCTGGGTGCCGGCAAAACCCACTGGACCAAGGGTCTGGTGGCGGGCCTCGGATCGGCGGCGGAAGTCACCAGCCCCACCTTCGGTCTGGTTCACGAATATCCCGGTGGCACCATGCCGGTGTTTCACTTCGATTTCTATCGCCTCGAGTCCGCGGAGGAACTGCTGGCGCTTGGCTGGGACGAATATCTCGAGTCCGGCGGCGTGGTCATCGCCGAGTGGGGTGACAAGTTTCCCGGGCTGTTGCCGCCGGATGCGCACTGGCTGTGCTTTCACATCGAGCCCGGCGGTGGCCGGACCATCCGCGAGGGCTCGGCTTAGTATGCCGCGGCGGCCGCGGCGTTCATCAGGGGGCCGAGTTTTTGCGCGGTGTTGCTCACGGTGCGGCCCAGCATCTGGGGAAGACCGCAGGAGGTGCTGGAAAGCACCAGCAGCGTGAGCGCGGTCCATTGAAGCAGGCGGAGTTTCACGACCGAGAAGTTGACCGCGCGCCTGCCCGAGTCAAGCCGCGCGTTCGAAGAACACGGTGAACTCGTGCCGGTTGTAGGTGAGGTGCGTGATGGCGATCACGCGCAGCCCCGCCGCCGTTGCGGCATCCAGCACGGACGCCGTGAGCCCGTTGATTTCCTCAAAACCGGTGACGCCCGGCATTTTCAGGGTGAAAACCACCAGCCCTCCGGCGCGGAGATTTTTGGAAAGCCGGATGACCTGCGTGATGGAGTCGCGGGCGTCGCCATTCATGTCCGAGAGGATGGCGTCATAGGCCGTGGCCGGCGGCGGCTGGAAGTCTGCGGCATCCATGCAAACGGCCTGCAAGCCGTCCGCACCCGCGAGTCGCGCGTCGAGCGGGGCGCGGTCCACCGCGGTGACGCGGCAGCCGCGGGTGAGGAGCTCCGCCGTCATGCCGCCGGGGCTGGCCCCCAGTTCCAGCCAATGGCTGCCTGCGGCCGGCACGCGGTGGTGCAGCGCGAGATGGTGCAGGGCCTCCGCGATCTTGGCCCCGGCGCGGCTGATCATGCCCGGCGCGTTCTGGCGGATGAACTTGGTGCCGCCCGGATGAAAACCGTTCGACTCCTGCGGGCTCTGCATGCCGCAGAACAATCCTTCATGGCCCACCAGGCAGAAAAGCGTCGGCGCGCGGTGGTCCTGCGCCTCCGCATCCCGGATGCCGCCGGCCTGCGGCGGGAAAAGTTGCAGCGTCCTGCCACGGAGGTTCGAGGCAAGCGTCCGGTAGTAACGGTTCGAGGCATCCGGATCCAGCGGGCCGGTCAAAACGGTCTGCGGGTTGTTGCCGCCGAATTTTCGCGAGAGGGCCTGCGCCGCCTTTTCGATGAAACCCGGCGTTTCCTTCGGGCAGCACGGCCACGAGTGATGCACGGGCAGATTCCAGCGCAGGAACTTCGCCGCTGCGGAATCCCGGATGCGCGCGGGTTCGCCAAGCCGGATCAGCAGAAAATCCCGGCCCAGCTTCTTGAGTTTTTGCGCGCCGAGTTCCCGCAGGATTTCCGCCTCCATCCCGGTGAAGACCTCCGGCACACGGATCAGCCACGGGGCGGGGGAGGGGCTTGCGGGGTTTTCTAACATATCGCGTGGTTCCGGGGGCATTGGATACGACGGCTCGACCGGAATGGAGTTTAAAATTTCCGCGACTGCGGCATTGGTGGTGATTTTCCCATTGTGCGGCACCGGGCCGCCGGGCGAGCCTGCCGCCCGTGAAGCTGCGCGTCCGCGCCACTCCCAATGCCCTCCGCAGCGAGTTGATCGGCTGGGAGGACGACGCACAGGCCGGCCGCATCCTGCGGGTCCGCGTGGCCGCGCCGCCGGTGGAGGGCAAGGCCAACGCCGAGCTCAGGGATTTCCTCGCCAGGATGCTCGGCCTGCCGAAGGCCAGGGTGCTGCTGGAAAAAGGTGGCAGCTCGCGCTTCAAATCATTCGAGATCCCGGACGGGACGAAACTGCCGGATTGACTCAACTCCGCTTCAGCTCCGCCTCAAGTTCTGCGGCGAGCTGGGCGAGGCGTTCCTGATCGCTGGCGCGCGGCGGGGCGGGATCGAAGCGCAGGCGCTGGTGCAGGGCGATGGCTTCATCGAGCGTTGTGCTGTTAGAAAACACGGGGCGCAGGCGGGCCAGCCAGCGGGTGAAGGGTTCGCCGGGGCGGCGCTCGCCGAGGCGTTTGCGCGCGCGGGTTTCCAACTCATGCAGCGGGGTGCGCACGATGGCCCCCGTGTAGCCCGCGGCCCGGCCTTGCGCGGCCAAGCGGCGCTTCGAGTACCACAAGCGCCGCGCGACATATCCGGCAAGGCCGAGGCCCACGCCCAACATCACGAGCGTGGCGGCAAGACGGTTGGCGGGACGGTTTCGCCACAGGAAAAAATCCTCGCGCAGCCGTTTGACGTTGTCGTCGAGGCGCTGATTCCATGGCGGTTGGCCGGAGACGCCGGCCAGCCAGTCCGGCGGGGTGGGGTCGAAGTCGATCCACCTGCCCGCCGCGGCGTCCCACACGCGGCACCATGCGTGGCCATGCGTGCCGCGGATGATGTAACCGCCGTGTTTCACATCCCGCTCCATCAGCGTGTAGCCGGTGGCATAGCGGGCGGGAATTCCGCCGTCCCGCAGCATCAACACGGCGGCGGTAGCGAAATACTCGCAGTGCCCGGCGCGGCTGCGGGTGAGGAACAGGTTGATGGCGGTGGGCGCTCCGGCCCGGTAAAACGGCTGCCGGATGGTGAGCTGGCGGGTGTAGCGGAAGTCCTTGTGGAAATAGCTGCGGAGCCGCGCGAGTTGGTCGCCCAAGGGTGTTTCCCGCGTGATGCCCAACTGCTCGTTGCTGCGGCGGATGGCTTCTCGCTCGGCGATGGGGATCTTGAGATCCTCTTCCTCGATCGGCGGGCTTTCCGGGTTGCTGGCGCTTTTCCAAAACACCGTGCCATCGATCACCGGATGCTTGGGAAACACCCGCACGGTGCCGAAACTGTTGCGCTCGATGCCGTCGAGTTCGAAGCCGCTCAGGCCCGCGCTGTCTCCCGGCAGTGGCAGCGGGGTTTCCGCGGCGGCGGTGCCGCGCAGTCTGAAATACGGCAGCGCAGAGGGGGCCTGGAAGGCGGCGCTGTCCTGCAGCATGTAGTAGGCGCCGCCATCAATGAGCCGCGTGTCCAGATCCTTGAAATCCTCGTTTGCGAGCCGCTGGTTGCGCCAGTTGGAGCCGAGGAAGCTGTTGAAGGTGCCCGTCCGCAACAAACGCGGCGGCGGCTTCTTTTCACCGGGTTGCAAGCGCCACAGGATATCTGCCGACTGCCGCACGGTGCCCGCCGTGCCGATCAGGGTGGCGGCGTGATTCGGATCGAAGCCGCCGCTTTGGTAGCCGGCGGCATGGCCTAACAGACTCTCGGCTTTTTCCAGCGCGAAGCGGCCGGTCAGGCCGAGCAGGCCGGCCACCGCCAGCACCGGGATGAGCGGCAGCAGCCTGCCGCATCCGAGATGCCTCAGCATCCAGCCGCCCAGGATCAACAGCCCGGGCAGGAACAGCCAGATGTCGGATTTCCTGCCCACCGCGGCCGCCACCAGCGTGGTGGTAAACAGCACGTTGCCGAAGTTGAAAAACGTGATTTCCTCACTCAAACCATGCCGCAGTTTGCGCGCGCGGCGGCGTTTCGCGACGAAGGAAAACGCGTTCAGTGGCAGTGCGTCGCGCAGGCCGTAGGATTGGACGAACTGCATCGGCATCAGCAGCGCTGGCAGCCATGAGAGCGTGTTGGGCAGGGCTGTGTAGCGGTTGCCGTCCAGCCAGATCAGCACGGCGGCCAGCACGATGCCCACGGTCGTGAACTGCCAGACGCGCCCGCAGGTGTCGTCATCAAAGTCCCAGCGCACACGCGTCCAGTGCCGGGCCTCCACCACCAGCGCCAGCACCAGGCCGAGCAAGGGCCGGTCCGTCATCGCGCCCCAGAACAGGAGCGAGGTGCCTAACAGAAGCCGGGGAGGTGGAGGGGAGTTTTGGATGATGGGTTATGAATTTCAAATTTTGGATGGCAGGCGCAGCAGGTCGCGGCCGACGTGGCCGGACTCCAGCCAGTGGCCGGGTGCGTCCGCCGGGCGCGGGCAGTGGCCGATGATGAACGGCACGCACACCACGCCGCCGCGGCTGAGGCTGCGCAGCAGCTCGGCGCGGGAGTCGTCCCAGCCGTTGAGAATGACCACGCAGGAGCTCAGGTCGTCGCTGTGGCGCAGGACAAGCCGGGCCAGCGCCTTGTGATCGCCGGAGCGCACGGGCGTCACGCCGGCGAGCACTTCCAGCAGTTTTTCCGCGCGCTCCACGCCGCGCCCGGCAGTGGCGATGTGCGCCTCGTTTTCGATGAACATCAGGTCCACCAGCGATTGGTTGGTATCGAGCTCCGCGGCGAAGGAAGCGGCCACCGAAACGCATTCCTCGAAGCTGACATCGCTGTGCTGCGTGGAGAGCGTGTCGAGCACCAGGCCGTAGCGCGGGTAAAACGTGTCTTCCAGTTCCTTGACGATCGGCCGGCCGGTGCGCGCCCAGCTTTTCCAGTGAATCTGGCGCAGCGGATCGCCCGGGCGGTAGTCGCGCAGTCCCACAAACTCGCCGGAGGTGCCGATGGCGTTGGTGTTGGACTCGCCGCTCACCTTGAAGGCCGCGCTGCCTGGCAGTTCGAGCAGCGGCAGCGGGTAGCGGCGCGGCAGCACCATCAGGGTGGCTGCCGGTGCCTTCACCGGCACGCATTTCTGAAACAGGCCGAGCGGATCCGGCAGCAGCACGCGCAGGTCGTGCAGGCGGATCACTCCGCGGCGCAGCGGCGTGATCTCCAGAAACACGCGCGCCTTCCCGCCCGGCTTGAGCTGGATTTCCTCCGGCGAGAGTCCGCCGGTGAACCCGCGCTTGCGCAGCATCAGCCACTGCCAGCGGAAATAGGCAAAGGTGCGGTCGAAGCGGTTGCGCTCCTCCTCGCCGGGCTCGCGCAGCATGGTGAACTCCGCCAGGTCCGGCCGCGGATCCGGCGGCGATTCGCTGATCCATGCGCGGCCGAGCCGGCGCGCGCCGAGGTTGCGGACGCGCACCGCGATGCGCACGGGCATGCCCGCAGTGGCGTGGCGCGGCACTTCACGCAGCGCTTCCAACGAGGCGCGCCGCAGCAACGTCCATGGCAGGCTGATGACGATCATCGCCAGGCTGAGCGAGAAAAGCTGATAGATCGAGCTGCGCGAGTGGCCGATGGCAAGGCAGGCCGCCAGCACGAGCAAGATGCCGAGCGTGGCACCGGCAGGCCGCAGCCGCCGGTGGATGAAGTCATGCGCCGCCGAGCTGCGGAAATACACGCCATGCAGCCAGCGGCCGAAGCTCGTGCTGCGGGATGACGCCGCGGTTCCGGTTGGCACTGGCGCACTGGCTTGCATGAGCGGCGGCTTTTCACACCGGGACCGGCGTGTTTTCCATCAGATCCGCCACAATCTGGCGGGTGGTGACTCCGGAGTATTTCGCCTCGGGCGAGAGCGCCATGCGGTGGGCCATCACGTCCGCCGCCACGGATTGGATCAACTCCGGGGAAACGAAATCGCTGCCCTCGAAGACCGCCAGCGCCTGGGAAACCTTCATCAGCGCCAGCGAGGCGCGCGGGCTGGCCGCCAGTTGGATCTGCGGGTGGCCGCGCGTCGCGCCGACGAGTGAGACCACGTAATGGCGCAGTTCCTCGCTGAAGCGCACCTGCCGCGCGGCGGCCATCAATTCCAGGATTTCTTCGCGCGTGACCACCGGTTCCAGCGCATCCACCGGATGGCGTTCCGCCTGATCCGCGAGGATCGCCGCCTCCTCGGCCGCGCTGACGTAGCCGAGCGCGCATTGCATGGTGAAGCGGTCCATCTGCGCCTCCGGCAGTGGATAGGTGCCGCGGAACTCCACCGGGTTCTGCGTGGCGATCACGAAGAACAGCTCGTTGAGATCGTGCCGCACGCCCTCGATGGTCGCCTGGCGCTCGCCCATCGCCTCCAGTAGCGCGCTCTGGGTGCGCGGCGAGGCGCGGTTGATTTCATCGGCCAGCAGGATGTCGGTGAAAACCGGCCCCGGATGAAAGCGGAATTCCTGCGTGCGTGGATCCAGCACCGAGATGCCGAGAATGTCGGACGGCAGCAGGTCCGGCGTGAACTGCACACGCTTGAATACCGCACCGCCGATGGCCTTGGCGATGGCCTTGGCCAGCGTGGTTTTCCCGGTGCCTGGGAAATCCTCCAGCAGCACATGGCCGCCGGAAATCATGCAGGCCAGCACCCGCCGGACGACCTCGGGCTGGCCGCGCACGACGGAGCAAACGGCGGACTCCAATCGGGATGCGATGTCGGAGATGCTCATGCGGAATGCCCGGATTCCAGCTTGCGGGGCAAGGCGCGTCGAGAGCCAAAAAAAACGCCACGCCGGTTGTGGCGTGGCGTGGCGCTTGGAGCACCGGGAGGCGGTGGATTTCAAAGACGGAAGCTGCCGCTGATGACCACCCCGCCGCGGCCGTAGTAAGGATAGGGCGGCGGGCACACCGGCGCACGGTAATACCTGCGCGGCGGCGGGCAGTAGCGCACCGGTGCCGGCACCACGCGGTAACCCCAGACTGGGTAGCCACGGCGGTCATAACGGGTGAAATACCGTTCCGTGTAAATCGGCGTGCCGCAGGAGCGGTAGCCACTGACGTAAACATGGCTCTTGGAATGCCCCCGCTGCGGGTGGGCCTCGGCCGCTGGCGTGGCGGCGATCATGGCAAGTGCGGCGATGGCGGCGGTGATGAGTGTTTTGGTTTTCATATCCTTCTGGGTTGTGGATTTCGCGTCCTTCGACGGACCCATTCGGGAAATATTCGATGGAGGTTGGGAAAAAATCCGCGCACATTCCAAGCGTGACGCTTGAAACGAAAATCCCGTGGCTGGCCCGCGCACCGCGAGGCAGGCGGTGGCTCGTCGGCGTGTCCGGCGGCGCGGACTCGGTGGCGCTGCTGCATTTGTTGTTAGAGGCGGGTTTCCGTGATCTGGTCGTCTGCCATCTGGACCACCGGCTGCGCGGCCGCGACTCCACGCTTGATGCGGAATTTGTCCTGCGGCTCTGCGGGAAACTCGGCGTGCCATGCGAATCCGAACGCGCCGATGTGCGCAAGCGGATGGCCGAAACCGGTGAGTCGATGGAAACCGCGGCACGCAACGCGCGCCATGAGTTCTTCGCCCGCTGCGCGGCCAGGCACCGCTGCCGCCGGATTCTGTTAGCACATCATGCGGACGACCAGGCGGAGACGGTGCTTTGGAACCTGCTGCGCGGCTCGCACGGCCTCAAGGGCATGCGGGACGAGCAGCAGTTCACCGTGGGGCGTGTGCGCCTGCAAGTGGTGCGGCCCTTGTTGGGCGTGCGCCGCCACGAACTCGTCGGGTGGCTGCAAGAGCGCCGCCACCGCTGGCGCGAGGACGCCAGCAACCGCGAGCCGGTGGCCATCCGCAACCGCCTGCGCAACGAGGTGATGCCGCTGCTCGCCGAAATTTCCGGCAGGGATCCGGTGGCGGCTTTCGCCCGCGGGGCTGAGGACACGGTGGCCCGCGAGGAACTCGAAAACGAGTTGTTGCAACAGGCGGATCTGCTTGATCCGCAGGGTCGCTTACATCTTCCGGCCTTGCGGAAATTATCTCCGAATATGCAAAGGGCTGCCTTGTGCAAGTTTCTGCGGGACCAAGGAATTCCGGAGATCGACCGCGTCCTGTTAAAGCGCTCTCTCGGATTGTTAGAAACCGCGAATCCGGCGGTGGTCAATCTCCCCGGCGGTCGCAGGCTGAGGCGCCGTGAGGGCAGGATCTGGATCGGGGACTAGGCATCCGGACTCTCACCCGGCCAGATGAGCTCGAAGTCATTCGGCGGCTTCTCGGCCTGGCGGAGCAGTCCGTCGGCGGTGAGGGCGAACCATGCGTTGAACTCGCCGCCCAGCTCCTCGATGGCCTGCACGGTCCAGACATTGCAGACGCGTGGGATGAAATAATAATGGCGGGATTCGAGTTGCACACCCTTGCCCCAACTCGACTCGCAGACAACGACCGGACGGCCGCTTTCATCGGTCTCACTGCACGCGTTGAGAAACGCGGCCAGCGCCGGGCCACGGTCGCGCGGGACCAGCTTGCGCCAGATGCGCTGCTGCGGAATGACTTCCGCCACATCCCAGTTCACCGGAATGAGTTCCATCACCGAGCGGGTGGGCGTGAACAAAACCCGGAACACCTTCCATGGATGATCGAAGCCCTCGGCGGAATAGGCGTCGCGGTTGCCCCAGCTCATCACCACA
>RPOS01000063.1 GCA_003820635.1 Verrucomicrobiaceae bacterium
CTCTTTGCGCTATTTCCACGATCGCCGGCGTTGGGGTCGAGGCGGGAGAGCAGTTCCTGGATGCCGCTGATGGACTCGGGTGATGCGGCGATGGCGCACTGGGAAATGAGGCGCATCGACTCCGGCGCAGCATGGATGGCGGCCTCGGCGATGGCGACCACCTCCGCCGGTTCGGCATCCGTGGCGATGATGGTGGTCTTGACGATTTCGCAGGCGCAGTTGGGATTGGCGGCGACCTCGAGTGCCACGATTTCCAGCACTCGCGAGCTGTCCTCATTGAGACGCTGCTTCACGGAGAGGGCGATGGTCTGGCAGTCGGCTGCCTTCTCGGCTTTTCCGGCCTCGCGATACATCGCGGAAACCAAGGCCAGGCCGTTTTGCAGGCTGTTGGTGGCCACCTCATAGCGCTGGGGTTGTTTTTTTCCGGAGGCAATCCGCCGGTAGGGCGATGGCTTGCGGAGGATGTCCAACACGGTGGAATCCGCATCGCGGACTTTGGGGGCGCGCTCCTTGAGGTTCGCGGCGTCCTGATCCGTGAAAACCGGCGGATCATCGGACACTTCACCGCGGACTTTTTCCATGTCCGGCACTTCATAACTTCCGGGCACCGGCACGTTGGCAAAACGCGGCGCATCGGCTCCTGACTTGGAGTTGATTCCGGACGGATTGTGGATGCCGGTGAGATTCTGGGCCGAAAGCGGAGCGATCGATCCAAGGATCAGGCAGGCAACCAAGTGGGGGGACACTGGGCTTTTCATGGTTCTGGGGGGAACGCCGCAAGTAAACGCCTGAAGCGGGTTTTTGGCAAAGGATGACTTTTACGTGATCGCGTAGTGTTGGATCTGGTTTCGCAAAATGCTGAATATCAGTCATTTGCCGGGCTCTCCAAGTTGGAGTGTGCGGATAGTTAGGATTTCTTAACTGTCAAAATTCATGAACAGACACCGCCAATCTTGCGGTAAAGTTTTTCCAGCTGGTTTTGCGCGGCAGAAAAACCGGCTCTTGACCGAGACCGCGGATGGAGACCGGAATGGTTGGCCGATGATCCCCACACCCAACCAGCTTTTTGCGATGTTCGAGCGCGGCGAGATCGAGCGGGACGAGTTGCAGGCGCTGATGGCGGCGCATGCGCGCGAACTGATTGCGGAAATGGAGGAGGACTATCAGAATCCGGCGGCGGCGTGGATCGAGAGCCTGCTCGCGCGGCAGTCGGCCGCACGTCTGGCGCGTCGGCATGGCGGAAGCCTCGTTCGCGAGGTGCTGGTGGCCTTGTCCGAGCTGCCGGATTTCCCACCGGTGCGGCATTTGTGGAATGCGGCGCATCCGGATGTGCCGCTGCATTGTTTTCTGCGGATGCGGCGCGAGCCGGTGTTCCGGATTCTTCAGTTGGGCCAACGCGCGGATGTGGTGGAGCTGCTCATCGAGCATGGCGACGCCCGGCGGGGCAGGGGAACCCGGCAAACCTTCATCCTGCGGCGCGACGAACGCTGGCGGCTGCGGGTGATGCCGCAGGACGTCACGGTTTCCCGAGCGTGAGAAACGGCCGGAGTTTATCCAAGCCGGCGGAGCTGATGCCCTGCACGCGCGCAAGATCCTCGATGGAGCTGTAGGGCCGCGCCTCGATGATCCGGTTGGCGGTTTTCTCGCCGATCCCGGGCAGCCCCATCAATTCATCGCGGGCGGCGGTGTTGATCTCGACGGGCTGATCCTCGGCGATCGTCCGCTTGCCCTTGGCGGCCTCGATTTCCGCCACCTCGTCCCGCGCTTCCTTGCGGTCGTGCGGGAGTTTCATCCAGTTGGTGTGCTGCCAGGCGCCGCGGCCGGCGCGGGCGGCGGTGAGCTCCAGATCCTTGAGCTGTTGCGCCCATTCGTGGCCCGGCGTGCCATCCGGCAACTGCCGCACCACGCCGAAAGCCCGCGCGAGACCGGCGGATACGAGCAGCTCTGATAGATTCCCACCATCCGCGGTTTCCACGAAGGCATAAACACGCGAAAACCGGCCGTCGCCCCGGCCATCGGCGAAGGTGGTGTGGATGGTGAACGGCTTGGCGAGCAGGCGGGTGGTTTCCGCCTTGGCCGCCTGGCCCACGGACTTGGCGGTGAGGATGTCCGCGATGCCGAAATAGCGGCGCTGGTCGCGCAGGCGCCGCGCGTTGGAGTCATCGCCCTGGACGTGCATCTCGATGCAATCCACGCCGTAAAGCCTGACGGTCTGCAGTTTCCCATCGGGCAGGCGGACTGAAAAACTGTCGCCATCCGCCCACTCGGTTTCCACCAGCGTGCAGGGATGGATTTTCTGCAATTGGCCCCAAGCCGCCAGCGGCAGGGCGAGTGAAAGACACATCAGGAAACGGATCACTGCGGCGAGGTAGCACAGGAACTGCGGTTCCACAAGCGCGGGCCCAGCGTCACGCAGGCCACGAACAGCCCGGCCGCGAGGCCCCACCAGACGCCACGGGCTTCCAGGTCGAGCCAGAAGGCCAGGCCTGCGGCCACCGGCAGGCCGAAAATCCAGTAGGAAACAAAACCCATCATGGCCGGCACCCGCGCGTCATGCAGGCCGCGCAACATCGCCGAGGACGCGACTTGCAGGCCGTCCACCAGTTGGAACACGCCCACAATGACCAACAGCGAGGCGGTCAGCCGGATCACCCCGGCGTCCCGCGTGAAGGCGGCGGCCATCGTTTCTCCAAACAGCAGGAAGGACGCGGCACCAAGCAGCGCGTAGCCGCTCACCAGCAGCCAGCCGGAAATGGCGATCGGCCGCAGCCGCTGCATTTCACCCGCGCCGTGCGCCTCGCCGCTGCGAACGGTCAACGCCATCGAAAGCCCTAACGGAATCATGAACGCGGTGGCCGCCAGCGTGATGGCGATCTGGTGCGCGGCCATCGAATCCGGCCCGAAGCGTCCCATGATCAATCCGGCCAGCGAGAATGCCGAAACCTCGAACACCATCTGCGCGCTGGCCGGCAGACCGATCCGCAGCAGATTGCGGATTTCCACAAAATGCGGCTTGCGCCACCAGCGGCGCGGCACCCAGTCGTGCAGGCCCTTTGCCCGCCGCAGCCAGATCATCATCGCCGCGAGGATCGCCGTGCGAGAGATCAGCGTGGCCCAAGCCGCGCCCTCGAAGCCGAGCGTGGGGCAGCCGAGCTTGCCATGGATCATCACCCAGTTGAGCGCGATGTTGAGCAGAACGCCACCGAGGAAAATCCAGAATGGCGGCCACGGCCGGTTGAGTGCGTCGGCATGGTTTTTCAAGGCGATGGATGCCAGCGCAGGCACCACCGAGGCCATCAGGATACGGAAATAATCCGTGGTCCTCGCGCTCACTTCCGGCGGTTGGCCGAAACTGCCGAGCTGCGTGGAAACCAGCCATGACAGTGCGAAGAGCAGCAAGCCCAGCGCCGTGCCTAGCCAGAGACCGTGGCGGCAGCTTCCCCGCGCGCCCGCCGCATCCTCCGCGCCGCGGCGGTTGGAGGTGAAGACCGACACAGCTGTTAGAACGCCGATGCCGAAAACGAATGGCAGGTGGAACAAGGAGCTGGCAAAGGTCAGCGCCGCGAGTTCCGTCACGCCCAGATGGCCGATCATCACGGTGTCCGCCACGCCCAACAGCATCTGGCTGAGCTGGCCGATCATCAGCGGTATTGCCAGCCGGAGCGTGAGCCCGGCCTCATGCCAGAGTCCAGTTCCGGCGCTCACGGTTGCTTGTTTTTTGCATTGCAAGGCGGCAATGCCTAGCCGCGACCAAGCCACTGCGGAAGCCTGATTTTGTGAGGCGGCACTCCGCCGTATTGCCCGCTTGCCGCTCCCGGCAAAGCCTGCTTGCCTGCGTCCGGAAACCCCCGATGAAAAACGAACGCGCAGATGCCTTGTTGGTCGCCCGCGGGCTGTGTGATTCCCGCGAGCAGGCCAAGCGCCTCATCCTCGCCGGTGAACTGCGCTGCGGAGACCGCGTCATCGACAAGCCCAGCGCCAAGCTAGCCTGCGATGCCGCCCTCGACATCAAGGAAAAACCCCGCTTCGTCGGCCGCGGCGGGCTCAAGCTGGAGGCCGCACTCGACGCTTTTCACATCGATCCCAGCGGCTCTACCTGCATCGACGTGGGCGCTTCCACCGGCGGCTTCACCGACTGCCTGCTCCAGCGCGGCGCGGCGCGCGTCCATGCCGTGGATGTCGGCACCAACCAGCTCGTCTGGAAACTTCGCAACGATCCGCGGGTCGTGGTTAAAGAGCAATTCAACGCGCGCCACATGACGCCGCAGGACATCGGGGAAAAAGTCAGCCTCGCGGTGATGGACCTCTCGTTCATTTCGCTGACCAAGGTGCTGCCCGCCGTGTTTCCGCTGTTGGCTGAGGAGGGGACGATCGTTTGCCTCATCAAGCCGCAGTTCGAATTGGAGCGTGAGGATATTTCCAAAGGCGGCATCGTCCGCGATCCGGCGCTGCACGCGCGGGCGGTGGAAAAAATCCGCCGCTTCGTCACGGAGGATCTCGGCCATGCATGGCTGGGCCTCATCCCGTCGCCCATCACCGGCACGGATGGGAATCAGGAGTTTCTTGCTTGGCTCGGATCTGGTTCCGCCTTTTCGAATGATTTACTGCGCACAGGCTGCTATGATCTTGTGGAAGCGCGAGCCCAAGCCCCAGAACCACTATGAATCGAATGACTGAAGACTACTCAAGCCCTCCTGCTGCGGACGCGACACTGCTGCCACCCATCATCCAAGGCGGCATGGGCGTGGGCGTATCCGGCTGGCGGCTGGCGCGCGCCGTTTCCCAAAATGGCCAGCTCGGCGTGGTTTCCGGCACGGCCCTCGACCTCCTGCTCACCCGGCAGCTGCAGCTCGGCGATCCCGGCGGCCACCTGCGGCGCGCGCTGCAGGCTTTTCCCTATCCGGAAATCGCCGCCCGCATCCTGGAGCGCTATTTCATCCCAGGCGGAAAGGCTCCGGAGGCTCCCTTCAAAACGCCCGCGATGATTTCCCATGAACCGGGCCGTTCTACGCGCGAACTGGTCGTCGCCTCGAGCTTCGTGGCCGTTTACCTCGCCAAGGAAGGGCACTCCGGCGTGGTGGGATTGAATCTGTTGGAGAAAATCCAGACTCCCACCCTGATGGCACTCTACGGGGCGATCCTCGCCGGGGTGGATGTCATCCTGATGGGAGCCGGCATCCCGCGGCAAATCCCCAAAATCCTCGATGACTTCGCGGCCGGCAAAGCCGCCGAAATGAAGCTCGACGTCACCGGCGGGACCGAGCCGGTCTTCATCCGGATCGATCCCGCGGACTTCGGCCCCGTGCCCGTGCTCAAGCGGCCGCTTTTCCTCGCCATCGTCTCCTCGCCGGTGCTTGCCGAAAACCTGCGCCGCAAGGCCTCGGGCCGCGTTGATGGCTTCGTGGTGGAGGCTCCCACCGCCGGCGGCCACAACGCACCGCCGCGCGGCCCCATGCAACTCACGCCCGCAGGCGAGCCGATCTATGGCGAGCGCGACCGCATCGATCCCGCAAAATTTGTGGAAATCGGCCTGCCGTTCTGGCTGGCGGGCGGCTACGGCCGCATCGGCAAGCTGCGCGAGGCGCAGGCCCTTGGTGCGCACGGCATCCAGGTGGGCACCGCCTTCGCGTTTTGCGAGGAATCCGGCTTCGACCCGGAAATCAAGGCCAACATCATCGCTGCGGTGAAACGCGGCGATCTGAAAATCCACACCGACGCGCTGGCTTCTCCCACCGGGTTTCCGTTCAAGGTCGCGCAAGTCCAAGGCAGCATCGCCGATCCCGCCGTCTATCAGGAGCGCGGCCGCATCTGCGATCTCGGCGTGCTGCGCGAAACCTATCAGAAACCGGACGGCAGCATCGGCTTCCGCTGCTCCGCGGAGCCCGAGGACATCTACGTCTCCAAAGGCGGTGATCCCTCGCAAACCCTCGGCCGCATGTGCCTGTGCAACTCGCTCTGTGCCTCCGCCGGAATCGGCCAGATCCGTGGCGGTTCGGAGGAACCCCAACTCATCACCATCGGCGATGACCTCAGCGCCGTGCGCGAGTCCCTACTTGCCGGGCGCGATAGCTACAGCGCCGCGGATGTGATCGAGCGACTGCTGGCTTGAAGAAATCCGGGTGATGCGGTGATTTTTCTTTCGTGTGGGGAAATGCGTGTGAAATCCCTTGCCATCCGCCGGAATCCGGCTACCAGTCTGGCCGCGCGGCTCACAAGCCGCCAAGCGGAACCGCCTGATCGGTTCCGCCCTTGTCCGGTCTTGCTTCGATGAGAGAGATTGTTTGAGGTTCATCTGAATAACCGCTCATCGACACCGCCCGCCGCCGATTTCCGGAGGGTGCGGGCACACTGAAAGACATGACCCCGACTGCATTTGAGGCGTTGCCGCTGGCCGCGCCCCTCCACCGCGTTTTGCGCGAACTTGAATACACCACACCTTCTCCCATCCAGGCGCAGGCCATCCCGCTCCTGCTGCAGGGCCGCGACCTGTTAGGCTGTGCCCAGACGGGCACCGGCAAGACCGCAGGTTTCGCGCTGCCGATCCTGCAAGCGCTGCATGAAAAACCGCGCCAGGTCCGGCCGAAAGGCTGCCGCACTCTGGTGCTGGCACCCACCCGCGAGCTGGCGGCGCAGGTTGGCAAGAGCTTCACCACCTATGGCAAACACATCCGCTTCAGCCAGACACTCGTCTATGGCGGTGTGGGACAGGTGCCGCAGGTCAATGCGATGCGTCGCGGCGTGGACGTGCTGGTGGCCACGCCCGGCCGCCTGCTGGATCTCATCGACCAGCGCCACATCGACCTCTCACAGGTCGAGTTCTTCGTGCTCGATGAAGTGGACCGCATGCTCGACATGGGCTTTCTGCGCGATGTGAAACGCATCGTTTCACTGCTGCCGGCCCGGCGTCAGTCGCTGTTCTTCTCCGCCACGCTGGCACCCAATATCATCGAACTCGCACGCACCATCCTGCGTGATCCGGCGCATGTGAGCATCACCCCGGAAACCACCACTGCCGAGAATATCGACCAGCAGGTGTGCTTCCTATCGCGTGAGGGCAAGCGGCCGCTTCTGGAGCAGCTGCTCCGCGCCCAAGCCGGAGCCGCCGGACAGAAGCTCACCATCGTCTTCAGCCGCACCAAGCACGGGGCCAATAAGCTGGCAAAGAGCCTCTGCGCATCCGGCTTCCCGGCGGATGCGATCCACGGCAACAAATCCCAAGCCCAGCGGGAAAAGGCTCTCGCCCGATTCAAACAGGGTCTCACACCCGTGCTCGTCGCCACCGACGTGGCCGCCCGCGGCGTGGACGTGAAGGACGTGGGGCTGGTGGTGAACTTCGATCTACCCAACGAGCCGGAAGCATACGTCCACCGCATCGGCCGCACCGCGCGTGCCGGAGCCGAAGGCCGCGCGGTTTCCTTCTGCTCGGAAGACGAGCTCGAATACCTGCGCGAGATCGAAAAAATCATCAAGATGCCCATCCCGCGCTGGGACGGGCATGACTGGCATGTCGAATCGCTCGCCGAGCGCCATGCCCGCGGAAAATCCGTAGTCTTCAGCGCAGCCAAACCATCCGGCAACGGGCGTCGCCGCAGTGGCCCGCGCCGCAGCCGTGGCCGCTGAGCCGTAACCATGCAGAGAAAAATGTGGCGCGGGCATTCTGCCCGCCGCCTTTCCCTAAATCACTGCCCGTCCGCGCAAGACGCTGGCGATACCCAATGGTGAGGTTGTTGTCATGCATCCGCAGGTCCGAATATGGCGGGAAAATGGCAGCGGGCAGAATGCCCGCACCACAATGGCTGCCGCCTACTGCATCGTTACGGCTGAGTGGGTTTCTCGCTAAAACATCAACCGGCCGGGCGAATCCGGAGTGCCCGGGGGGAAGGCAGTCTCCGGGCCGCACCGGCCGATCGTGTTTTGTTTGGGGGGAAATCTTGCGCCAGTCCTCAGAGGGATTCGTCCGAAGTGAGGGATTCGCCCGAAGCTTCCTCATAGATGAATTCCTCTGAAGGAGCTTGTTCCGAGGCTCCCACGACCTGCATCGCATTCACTTGAATGGTGCGCCGGATGTTGAAAGTCACCGGATCGCAGAGCATCTCGCGGCCAAAGACCGTCTCGCTCACGAGCACGAGGGTGTAGGTGCCGTCATCCGTCAGCTTGGACTCGAGCTCGCTGACCCGCAGCACGTGGCTGGCGCTGGTCTCACGGTCCATCGGGAAGGCCTTGATGATGGTGCCTTCGGTGCCGGTGGTCTGGGTGCCTTCGAAAAGCAACAGATAAGTGTCGCTGCGCGGATAGAGGTCATTGAGCAAAAGCTCGACCTGTGGCAGCTGGAAGCGGATATTATCACCCGTGGTGATGCCTTTGATCTCGCCGGAGGCGACTGGCCAGACCTGCACCATCGCAGAGGCGATCTGGGACTGGGCAATATTGCCATCCGGCAGCGCATGGATCACGAAGTGCTCCTCACCGCAGGCCTTGGTGGGATCCGAAGCCGTGAGGCCGGAGGCTTGGAACGCCATCACATGCTGGCCGTTGGCTGTCAGATAACCACTGCTCATCGGCGTGCTTGAAATCACGGCTACAGGATCCAGCACGGTTTGCTCGCGGCTGTAGGAGGCCACATGGCGCTCCAGCAGCACGCTGGAAGCCGCCAGCGGAAATTCCGTGCCGGTCAGCAGGTCGCTCACCTGGATTTCCACCCGGAATGGCTGGTCCACCCGGGTGCGCGGAATTTTGCCGTCGGGGTCAAGAGTGACGACCTTGATTTCCGCCTTGGGCATGTAGGCACCCACCAGTTTCTGATCCAGCAGGTAGTCGCGGGCGGGTGAGGCGGCGATCGACCACAGTTGGAACAAGGAGCCACCGCTTTCCAGAGCGAGTGCCGAGGGGGCTTGGCCGGTGGTTGGCACCGGCATGTCCCAGACGACATTCGTGCCCTGCTGGTGCTGGCGAATGAAGTGGATGTTATCTTGTGGACTTGCAGCCGCAGGCAGCGCGGCGAGCATCAGAAGCGGTAGGATTGTTTTCATGGTTGGGGGGTGTTGGGGGTTTTGTTGCCGCGGAAGGAAATCGGGCCCCGCTGGTGCACGGCCACGACGATTTTGTCCTGCTTGGCCCAGAACCCGCAGCGTTCGGCGGGCAGGGACTCTTTGCCGGTGGCTTGATCGAAGCTCACCTCGCAGGTGGTGAGCCAGCCGCGGTTGGCGGTGAGAAATTCCGTCCAGCCAAGCAGTTGGCCGGAGGGTTCGGCTCCCACGCGGGCTTTCATCTGCTCGGGCACGAAGAGAACCGCGCCGTCGGGAATGATGGTCCACCTGGTGCCGTCATGCAGGACGGTGGACTGGTTGATGATGGACTGCCCGGCCGGGCGACCGACCTTGGCTTCACCCTCGGCCGGGCTTTGCAAGCGGATCATCGGATCCGCTTGCTGGAGCCGGGCCAGTTCAGCAGGCTTGATGCGGGCGACGAGGGGCTGGGCGGCCAGGGCGTGACCTGCCAACGCACTGAGAATCAGGATAGCTTTCATCGGCGTGGGCTCAGTTGAAGGTCGCAAGCAGACCGAGGTCCTGATAATCGAAGCCAACGGCCAGCGGCTCGGTTTGATCGAGTTCCACTAGAATCAGCAGCTCCGTGGGGCCGATCTTCACCGTCTTGGCGTCCGTCGAGAGATAGGGCTTCAGGAACCCTTCGATTTGGCCGTATTGCTTGGAGGCGATTTGCGGCGGGGTGGGATCGCCGTTTTTCAGAACGATCAGATTCCGGCAGTTGCTGGAGGTGCAATAGAGCGGCAGCCAGCTGGTGAGATAGCCGCGGGCACCGAAATCAACGGAGTCGCCCTTGGCCAACACGGTGTCGAGCACCACATTGGTGGAAACCACCGTGGACTGCGATCCGTAGAAAATCCTCTGCCAGGAGGACTTGTTCTTGCTCCAGAGGATCTCGACCGGCTGGTCAGCCAGCCATTTGCCGCTGGATTCATCGTCCAGACTGCCCGACCGGTCGGTTGTGGTGGTGGACTTCTTGCCGGGATTGCCGGAATCCATGCTGTCCGCATTGTTGCCGTGTCCATTGTTGGACTTGAGCTTGGCTCCCAGAATGCGGACCCGCAGCTGGAGTTCTTCCATGGGGGTGATCGACTCCGTAGTGACATCGACAAGGTCGGTGATCTTCTCCGGATATTGGATGTTCCATGTCAGCTGCGACTGCGTGCCGACACGGACCAGCGAGTTATCCACGGCAAGAGTGCCGCGGGGGATTTCATTTTGCGCGAACGCTTGGCCGCTCAGACCCAGGCATGCGATGCCGAGGATGAGGGTGCGGCCGCCACGGGGGGTGTGGTGGTGTTTCATGTTTTTGTGTTGGGGGGTTAGCACGGACGGGGGGTCCGCACGGCGATACATTGGCCATGTTAACCTTCCACTGAACAGGGATTTCCATCTCTCCTACGCGATTGCGTAGGACTCCGCGAAGCGCGCCTCGTTTTCTAACAAGATTCACAAAATACTGAAAACGAACATCTTGCATCTTCTAACAAACAAAATCCCCGCCTGCCTGAAGCTGGCAAGGCGGGGATTTTCTGAAACTTAGGATTTCTTAAATAATGTGCCGGAGCGTGGTTTTTCAACGGTCGAGAATCGAGTTCCAATGCTCGATGTCATCCTTGCGCGCCTCGAAGAGCGCGGTGGTGTCATCGTGGATTTCGATGGAGGTGATCTTGTCGCCGATGCCGTTGAACTTGCAGCCGCGCTCACCGGTATTGTTCTTGCCGGTGATTTTTTCCACCACGTCCATGCCGTTGGTCACCTGGCCGAAAACCGAGTGCCGGTTGTCAAGGAAGGGAGTGGCGGTGGTGGTGATGAAGAATTGCGAGCCATTGGTGTTTGGGCCGGCATTGGCCATGGAAAAGACGCCGGGCGCCCGGTGGCGGAGATCCGGGTGGAACTCATCTGCAAACTTGTAGCCAGGGCCGCCGCGGCCGGATTCGGTGGGATCGCCGCCTTGCAGCATGAATCCCTCGATCACGCGGTGGAAGGCGATGTTGTCGTAGTAGCCGCGGCGCGCGAGGTTGAGGAAATTGGCGCAGGTGAGGGGAGCCTTGGACGCGTAGAGCGTGGCGTCGATGTCGCCAGCGGTGGTGTGCAGGGTGATTTTGATGTCGGACATGGGGCGGCAGCTAACACCGGATTTGCGGCTCTGGCAACCCCGGGAATCAGGCTGGTTTTTGCTCGAATTCCGTCTTGGCCACCCGGCGGCACTCAGCCACGAAGTGATTGCAGGCCTCCCGGCAGAGCAGGGGAATGGCCTCGTTTTGCGGCACCTCGCCGGGAATGCCGTTGAAACGACTGGCCTCGCTGTCTTCCAGTGGTGTGGCGGCGTCGATCTGCCAGAGAATCCGCTTGGCGCACTGGTGGGCCGGACCGCACACCGTGCGGACGAGTTGCTGGGCACCGGCGTCGCTAATGTTGCGGGCGAAGCGATACATGCCGGTCTGGCGCTGGAGTTTGTCGCGCAGGAATTCCACTTCGAGCGTGCCGTCTTCCTCAGCAAGGAACAAACCGAGGCACGCGGGATAAAAGTGGTCAAGGGCTTGCCGCAATTCCTCCAGACTCCCCAGGGCCATCAGCCAGCCGCGCTTCAGGTTCACCTGGCCCTTGGTGAAACGATAGGTGCCGTCCTCCGCATAGGTGGAAATCTCCCGCGCTGCCGCAGGATCCCGGTGAACCTCCACCCCCCCGAATTCCGGCTTGTTCACTGCTGCCGCATCTTGCCAATGCGTGAGCATGAATGGAATATTCGCAACATTTGTTTGAATCTCGATTTCACCCATGCGGTGAACCCCGGATTGGATCAAACGGTGGAGTTTTTCAGCGGTAGGCATTTGTTTTATTATTTCTTAATTAAATATTACAAAATATTATTTTACAGCGGCTTATGAATCTGATCAAAGTCTGAAATCTGATCCAGAATCACATCCGCCAGCAATCGTTCGGTCCCGATGGCAGAGGTGTAATAAAGGGTCTTGCCGCGAAGGTGATGGGGGTTGTGGCGGAAGACTTCGCGCTGGCTGGCAGCGGGACCAACCTCGGGATCGATGCCGAGCAAGACAGGGATGTCCTGATAAGAGTGGAGTCCGTCCGAGATGAAGAAGGGGACGACGATGACGTTGGGCGTTTGGGAAAGTTGGTCCCACTCGGCGATGAACGGCTGCTCTTCCATGTAGGCGTCGAGCACGGCGGCGTAGCCCGCGCCGGAGGCGGCGATGAGGTCCACCTGGTCGCGGATGGCCTTGGTGGAGTTCTGGTTGAGGCCGGTGCCGTGGCCGGTGATGATCAGCGTGGTGGTGGCGGGATCGATGTCCGGTGCCGTCTCGCAGGCGCGACGTAGGATGAGGTCGGTCATGTGCGGATGGACGCCCACCGGCAGGCAGTAATGGAGGGTTTTCCCGCGGACCACGGAGGTGGGGCCGGTGAGTTGGAACTCGCGCGGAATGACATCCTGGGTGAAGTAGCCTTCACTGATGAAATCCGGCACGATGTAAACTTCGTCGGAATCCACCTGATAGAGCACCTCGCGCATCGAGGGTTCTTCTTTCCAGAAGCAGCAGTGAACCTCCGCAAAGAGGTTGCGGCGGCGGATTTCCGCGGCGTGATCGAAGTAGGGCGTGGAGGAATCCGGATTCTCGGTGGATCCGTGACCGACGATGAGAAGGGCGCTGTGAGGCTTCGGCGCGATGGACATTGCGGAAAAGTGGCCAGCTTGCGGCGGATTGCAAGAGCGGGGGAGTTTTCGGTTTCCAGATTTGGTTTTTCCCGCTGAAAATCCGCGCGGATGGCGGTGTTTGACGAGTTGTGCCTGTGGTTGGATCCGGTGAAGCGTCCCGGGCCCGAGGCGATGGCGGTGGACGAGTGGCTGCTGGAAACGGCACGCGCCCCGGTGCTGCGGGTTTATGGCTGGCTGGGAAACTGGGGCAGCGTCGGCTATTTCGGCAAGGTCGCGGCAGCCACGGCCGCGTTTCCGGATATTGAGTGGGTCCGCCGTTGGAGTGGTGGCGGCACTGTGGATCACCGGGCGGACTGGACCTACACGGTGGTTGCGCCCGCCGAGTGCGGTCTTGCCCGGATGCGCGGGGCGGAGAGCTATCGGGAACTGCACGCGGCGCTTGCAGTGGCTTTGCAAGCGGAGGGAATCAATGCCCGGCTCAGCACGGGGCTGGATCAAACCGGCGCGGCGCTTTGTTTTGAAAATCCCGTGGGCCACGATCTGGTCGATTCCTGCGGCCGCAAGCTCGCCGGAGCCGGCCAGCGGCGGACCCGCATGGGATTGCTCCATCAGGGATCGGTGGCAGTGCTGTGCGATACCGCCGCCTCGACGCAACGGGCGCAGCGTCTGGCGGAATTTCTCTCAAAGCGCTGGCAGAGCGTGGATTTTCATCCGCCACGGGAGGAGATCCAGCTCAAGGTCCATGCCCGCTACGGCCGCGAGGCATGGACCGCGCGCTGTTAGATGGGCAGGGTGGGGGACTCTCAGGGCGTTTCCGCCCGGATGAAGTCCAACAGATCGGCGCGGGTCTTGGCCAGATCGGGCGGATTGAGATAAAACATGTGGCCACCGTCGTAAATGACACTGGAGATGTTCTTGCGAGCGCTGGGAGGCAAGTCCGGCAGGTGACGCAGGGAGTGCGCCACACCCTCCGGCGGAGTCGCCAAATCGGTATGGCCACCCATCACCAGCACCCGGAGGTGTGGGTTGTCCCGCATCGCCCTGGCCAGGCGGTCCGTCACGTTCACCACGGCGTTGCTGGTGTTCCAGCGCCATGGCTGGACTTTTCCATTCAGGATTTCATAGGGCTGGTCTTCCTTGTAGCCAAGATCCCGGCCCAGATAATCGAGCATGGCACTGGAAAACGCGCCGTAAACCAGTGCATAGGATGGATCGTAAGCCGGCGTCTGCTCCGCCTTGTCGGTGGCATCCCAGGCAACCCTCGCGTCGAAGCGGCCGATGACTTTGCCCTCCGCCCGCAGCAACTCGCTGCGGAAAACAAACGGGCTGATCCGCAGATTGTGATCCAGCCACTTTTGCGCGGAAATGCCAGTGAACCGCGCGAGTTCCGCCGCCAGGGCGTTGCGCTCATCATCGCCCAGATCGCTGCCCTTGAGCAGGCCGGTGGCGTATCTGCCGAAGGAAAATCCCGTGCTCTCGCGGATCAGCGCCTCGCGCTCGCCGCTGATTTTTCCATGAAAATGCGCCGCTGCGGTGAATGCCGGCAGAAAAACCAGATGGGAAAGGTCATTGCCCGGAGCCGGCTGGATCGTCGCAAAATCGAGCAACGAGGAGAGTAGCACCACACCATTGAGGTGCATCCCATAACGGGATTGCAGGTGCTGGGCCAAACCCACCGAACGGATGCCGCCGTAGGATTCGCCCAGCAGGTATTTCGGCGACGCCCAGCGGTCGTGCTCACTGATCCACCGGCGCACAAAGTCTCCCACCGACTCCACATCCTCGTCCAAGCCGTGAAACTCAGCGGGCTTGACATCACTTTCCGCGCGGCTGTAGCCCGTGGATACGGGATCCACAAACACCAGATCGCACACATCCAGAATGCTCTGCGGATTGTCCGTCACCAGTAGCGGCGGCGGCGGCGCGGTGGTCCCGTCACCGGGGAGTTGGATGATTTTCGGTCCCAGCACGCCGATGTGAAGCCACACCGCCGATGAGCCCGGCCCGCCGTTGAAGGCGAACATCACCGGTCGCCGGGTGACATCCTTCACATCGCTGCGCTCGTAGCTGACGTGGAAAATCGAGGCCCGCGCCTTGCCGTCCTCCTGCTTGAGCTGCAGCTTGCCGGTCGTCACCCGATACGGGATTTCCTTGCCGCCAATCGTCACCTTGGCCTCGCGAACCACGGCTTCCGGCGGCTTGGTGGAAGATGTTTCCTTGGCGGCCGATTCCTCCGCTTTCGGGGGTTCTGTTGCCGCGAAAACGACGGCTGCAAGACTGAAAAACAGGGAAGTGGTCAAACGCATGGCCGGATTCTAACCGCAGAAAAAGGTTTGTCCATGAGTCAGGCAAAGCCAGCGCCAGCAAAAAATTCTCAGTCGCCGCCCATCGCCTTCACCTCATCGCGCACCATCCGCGCCAATTCAGGCGGGGCCAGCACTTTTGCCTGCCTGCCGAAGCCCAGCACCCAGCGCATGACCTCTTCCAGTCGGCCCACCTCAAACCGCACTTCCACCCGAGTGCCCTTCGTATTGAGCAACTGGAGTTCCTGCGTTGGGTGCCAGCGGCGCTCCTGGGCCAGCCTTGCCGCGTAGTTCTTCAGCTCCACCCGCACCAATTGCCGGGAATGGTCGCCAGCCACATTCCAGATACCGAACGACTGTTTCAGGTAAGCTCGCCCATCAAAATCCGCCGGGCGATCAAAACGTTTGTTTGATATTTTCAG
>RPOS01000064.1 GCA_003820635.1 Verrucomicrobiaceae bacterium
CATGATTTTCCCCTAGTTCTAACCGTTAGAATCCCTGCCCTTTCGGGCAGGGCAGTGCGCTTTACATGCTGAGCAGATTGTTATCTGCCAGAATCTCGCGCACCTCAGACGCCACAGACAGCTCGCCAATCGATTCCAGCATGGCAACCAAGGCCGTGGCATGCAGCGCCACCTCGTGACGCGTGAGGACCTTTATCGAGCCGGACTTTGGCGCGGCTTTACGGCCGCCGGTTTTCTGCGAGACAGGCGCGGCATCAATCGCTTTGCGCACGGCTTGCTGCGCCTTTTCCGCGTCAAGCTTCGCTTGTGCTGCGGCAAGCTTTACTTCATCGCTTGCCTTCGCCTTTGCGGCCTTGCTTGCGAGGGCTTTCGCCTCCGCGGCCTTGTCCGATGCCACTTGTTCCGCTTGCGCGACCTTTTCCGCATGATCTGCCTGTTTTTTGGCCGCGAGCTCTTTCTTGTGATTGTGGTACAACGAGGGGGTAAAGGGTATTCCCTTTGCAAATGCGAGCTCGAGGCTATGCCCGTAGGCTAACCCCATGTTGTACCCGAGCTTCCCGGCAAGGGTCGCCGGCATGGACCCCGCTTTTTCTAGCAACTTGAATTCTTCTTGCTCGGGCTTGGTACGTGCGCAGGGTTTCACTACCTCGCGCATAATATCTTCGGTCGCGACCTTCGGGGAAACCCCAGTAGTGCGGGCAATATCCATAAGATCGTTGATAATCTTAGCGCGCTCAACATCTGCTCGCGCTATTGCGGTCGCAGTGGCAGTGCCCACATTCTCAAATTGGGCGCGATAGGTTGCCAGAGTATCGGCAGGCATTGTCTTAATAATATCCATGATAGTTTCCTCTGTCATATCTGGGCGCTTAGGTGAAGAGCTGTAAGGTGCACCGTTAAACCTTACAACAGACTACATAATATCTTTTACTAGTCAGAATGTCAATTCTAATCGTTAGACCGATCAGCGCGCACGAACGGCCAGGGCGCGACCCCACCCGACCCCTACCCCCCGCGCCGGCTGATGTGACTCCTCCCTTGTGCTTGTGCTGAGTTTCGCAAACTCAAAGCCCACGACCCTACCTAAGTTAACTCAGAAAAATATATCGCGCCCACTACGCCGCTTAAGTTTACTTAGTAACGAGCCTAAGTTAACTCAGAAAAATATAGGGCGTGTCCGAAAAAGCTAAGTTAACTCAGATAACGCCCCCCTAAGTAAACTTAAGCTCCTTCATAAAAATATATTTCGCCCACGACTAAGCCTAACTTAACTCAGTTAACCCATACGGGCTTGCGCTTACGTAGAACCGTGCTATATTCGAGCCTCACCCTAGTGCGGGTTGCCTATGTATACGCCAGTCGTAGATACTGACATTGAATTTTCCGATTACCAGCCAACGTTCGAGACGTTGCAAGCTCGCGTCGATACTGCCTTTGCAGCACTGGCAGAACTAGAGACTAATGTGCTGGTGTCGGACGAAGACATGACCACAGCGCGGTCTGTGTTTATGGGTACGCAGAACGCCACAGACCTTGACCTCTCAAGCCCGGGGACGGTGGTGCACCTGAAGGCAATCCTTTCAGAATACGATACCAAAGTCGTAGAGTCTGCCGTCCAGCTACGTACGTACATCACAAACAAGTTGTTGCTGGAGAGTGCCCACTCCGACCCACGCATTCGGATTAAGGCCCTTGAGTTGCTGGGCAAGATCAGCGACGTTGGGTTGTTCACGGAAAAAGCCGAGATCACGCTACGCCATCGCCCAACCGAAGAGCTGGAGCAGATGTTGCGCGAGCGCCTGTCCAAGGTAATTGAAGGCGAGCACATGACGATGCCATCGTCTCCGACTCATCGCAATGAGACTATTGACGACGTGTTTGCCACCCCCGCACAATGAACCTCCAGCACATGCCGGACGCGGAGAAAGCTGACCTGCTGGCGTTGCTGGACGAGCTGGAGTCGCGCAAGCGCGTATCCATCTGCCAGAACGACTTCCTTGCGTTTATTGCAGCCCTCGATGCCACCTATAAGTTTGGCACGCACCTCAAGCGGCTCGGTGCGTTGCTGACAGAAGTCGAGCAGGGGTATAAGGATCGGATTGCTGTCAGCATGGCCCCGCGTATGGGCAAGAGCCAGATGATCTCCATCTATTACCCGGCATGGTATTTGGGTAAGAACCCCACGCACAAGGTCATTGTTGCCTCACACACTGCCGAATTGGCGGTGGATATGGCCCGTAAAGTGCGGAATTTGATGCAGACTGCCGAGTATCGGAGGATTTTCCCCGATACGACTATTGCATCCGACGCGAAAGCTGCCGGTAAGTGGAATACCAGCCAAGGCGGTGAGTATTTTGCCATTGGTACGGGGGGTGCGCTGGCAGGGCGAGGTGCCGATCTGATCGTTGCCGACGATCCGCTGTCGGAACAGGACATTAAAGCGGGTAATTTCGACTCTTTAGACGCGCTATACGAGTGGTTTTCTGCCGGTTTACGCACGCGACTCATGCCGGGCGGCAAGATATGTATATTACATACCCGCTGGCACCAGCGAGACCTCATTGGACGCTTGATTAAGGATTCCGCGACTAACCCGGACGGCGACCAGTACGAGATTTTTGAGTTTCCTGCCATTCTCAATGAGGAATCGACCGACCCGGACAACCCGCCGAAGTCACTTTGGCCGGAACAGTGGTCGCTTGAGTCGTTGCTGCGCACAAAAGCGTCGATGTCGCACATTCTGTGGCAGTGGAATGCGCAGTACATGCAGAATCCGACGGCTTCGGAGTCTGCCATCATCAAGCGGGAGTGGATCAAGTGGTGGCCGCACGAAGACCCGCCTAAAGTCGACTTTATTGTGCAGGCATACGACACGGCGCTCACTACCAAGACCCGGTCGGACTATAGCGTGTGCCAGACTTGGGGCGTTTTCTTCCATGAGGAAGACAATTCCACTAATGTCATCTTGCTGAACCAAGTGAAAGGCAAGTGGGAGTTCCCTGAGCTCAAGCAAATGGCCCTCGACCAGTACCAAGAGTGGGAGCCAGACTCCGTGATTGTCGAAGCCAAGGCCAGCGGCCAGCCGCTGATCGACGAGATGCGTCGCAGCGGTATCTTTGTGCAGGACTACAGCCCGGGCAAGGGCCAAGACAAGATCGCACGGCTCAACGCCGTGGCAGACATGTTTGCCAGCGGCCATGTATGGTTCCCGGAGACTCACTGGGCGCAAGCCACCGTAGAAGAGATTGTATCGTTCCCCGCCGCCGAGCATGACGACGCGGTCGACGCCTGTACCTTGGCCTTAGCACGTGTGCGTAAGGGCGGGTTGCTGTCCTTGCGGACTGATAACGAGGACAATGAACCAGTCTTTTTCCGCCGCAAAGGCGGCTACTACTGACCCAATTAAGGACCGACCCAATGGCAACAAACGTTGATAAGGCGCTGACCTCCGCCAACCCGCTGCTCGGCAACGAGCCGTTCCAGCTTGAGCTCGACCTCGACCTCGACGACTCTCCCTCGACACAGACCCAGCTCGACGATGGGTCGATTGAGATTACGCTTGGCGAATCCACTTCTCCTACCGACACCGACGAAGACATTTCATTTGATGCCAACTTGGCTGACTACCTCGATGAGTCCGTCCTTGCCACACTGGCCTCAGACCTGATCGACGAAGTCGAGACCGACATTCAATCCAGAAAAGACTGGGTTGAGACGTATGTCAAAGGTATGGAAGTGCTGGGCTTGAAGTATGAAGAGCGGATGGAGCCTTGGGAAGACGCCTGTGGTGTGTACAGTGCCGTCTTGTCGGAAGCTGCCATTCGGTTCCAAGCTGAGACTATGCAGGAGACATTCCCTGCCGCTGGCCCCGTGAAGACGCTGATCCTCGGAGAATCCACGCCGGAGAAAGAGAAAGCGGCGGAGCGTGTGCGGGACGACATGAACTACCAGATCACGGAAGTGATGAGCGAGTATCGGACGGAGCACGAGCGGGCTCTGTTTAATCTGGCGCTGGCGGGTAGCGTGTTCAAGAAGGTCTACTTTGACCCTAACCTTGACCGGCAAGTTAGCATCACCGTGCCGGCTGAAGACATTATTGTGCCGTGGGGTGCCACCGATCTAAACACCGCTGAGCGTGTGACGCACATCCTGCGCAAAACCAAGCTGGAGATGCAGAAGTTGCAGGCATCCGAGTTTTATCGGGACGTGGACTTGGGCGAAGCGCGGTCGTATCACACCGACCTCGAGAAGAAGAAGGCTGAGGACTCGGGCTTTACGATCACTGATGACAATCGGTATTCGCTGTTTGAGTGCCACGCAGACCTCGTCATTCCCGGGTTCGACGCAGCAGAAGACGAAGACAATCTCTCACCCTTGCCGTCCCCGTACGTTGTAACGCTCGACCGTGGGTCACAGACTATTCTCTCTATCCGTCGTAACTGGGAGCCGCACCTGCCGTCGCCAGCACACCCCACGGGGACTGCGACACAACGGCCCACACCGACACCGCTCAAGCGCCAGCACTTCGTACACTACCCGTACATTATTGGGTTTGGGTTTTATGGCCTTGGGCTGATCCACATCATCGGCGGCTACGCACGCGCAGGCACCTCACTCATCCGTCAGCTGGTGGACGCGGGCACGCTGAATAACTTGCCGGGTGGCCTCAAGGCCCGTGGCATGCGTATCAAGGGCGACGACACGCCCATCGCACCCGGAGAATTCCGGGACGTGGACATCCCCTCGGGGGCCATCCGCGACAACATCATGCCGCTGCCGTACAAGGAGCCGTCTCAAGTTCTGCTCGCCCTGCTGAACCAGATCACAGAAGAAGGCCGACGTTTAGGGGCTATCAGCGATCTTAATGTTAGCGATATGAGCGCGAACGCGCCCGTGGGCACCACGCTGGCTATTCTGGAGCGCACTCTCAAGCCGATGGCTGCGGTGCAGGCGCGTGTGCACTACGCCATGAAGCAGGAGTTCAAGCTGCTGAAGGCACTCATCGCTGAGTATGCGCCCAGCCAGTATGACTACAAGCCCAGCCACGCTAACCGTAAGGCACGGCGCGAGGACTACGCGACGACTGAGGTGATCCCGGTCAGCGACCCGAACAGCTCGACAATGGCCCAGCGGGTTGTGCAGTATCAAGCGATTATGCAGATGGCGCAGGCTGCGCCTCAGATTTATGACCTGCCGTACCTGCACAGACAGATGATCGAGGTGTTGGGCGTAAAGAACGCCGACAAGATTCTGCCGATGCCCGAGGACCAGACGCCACGCGATCCGATTTCCGAGAACATGGCAGTGATGATCGGCAAGCCGGTCAAAGCGTTTATCTACCAAGATCACGATGCGCATATCTCCGCGCACATGACGTTTCTGCAAGACCCGATGATTGCCGCAACACTCGGCCAGAATCCGATGGCTCAGCAGATGCAGGCCGCTCTAATGGCGCACGTTGCCGAGCACTTGGGGTACAGCTATCGCAAGCAGATCGAGGAACAGCTTGGCGTGCCTCTGCCGCCCCCGGACAAGCCCCTGCCGGAGGAGTTTGAGGTGCAGTTGTCGCGCCTCGTGGCCGATGCGTCCAAGCAGCTGGTGCAGATGCACCAGAGTCAGGCCGCCCAGCAGCAGGCTCAGCAGCAAGCTCAGGACCCGCTGTTGCAGATTCAGCAGCAGGAGTTGCAGGTCAAGCAGCAAGACATCCAGCGTAAGGCCCAGAAGGATGCGCTCGATGCCAAGCAGGCTGACCGTCGCCTGTCTCTTGAGGAACAGCGCCTGTTGCTCGACGCGCAGAAGAGTGGCGCGCAGCTCCAAGCACAAGACAAGCAGAATGCAGATCGTTTGAAGATGGACCTGATGAAGACCGTAGTGCAGCAGCAACGAAAACCCAAGGAGAAATAATTGGCGAAGACAGTGTTTGAAGCCCTCCGGAGCAATCTGGAGGGGGAGAGTGTGCGGATAAGTAATCACCTCGCTGAAGGCAAGGCGGGGGATTACGCAACGTATAAAGAGCTGTGTGGGGTCGTCCGAGGGCTGACCCACGCAGTAGCAGCGATTACAGACCTTGAGCAGAACTACTTGGAACGAGATGATGACTGAGCCCGTATTCACTGAAGAAGAGATCGAGAAGCAACTGCCGAAACCCGTCGGTTACATGCTGCTGATCGCCCTGCCTGTGGTCGACGAGACGTATGAATCGGGCATTGTTAAAGATGCCAAGACTGTGCACTACGAGAAGGTGCTGTCGACCATCGGGCTGGTGCTGGACATGGGCTCGCAGGCATACAAAGACCCTGAGCGGTTCCCGCATGGGCCGTGGTGTTCCGCCGGTGAGTACGTGATGTTCCGCAGCAACAGCGGCACGCGGTTTACCTTCCGAGGGGTGGAGTATCGCCTCATGTCTGACGACAGCATCGAGGCTGTTGTTGCTGATCCCCGTGGCATTAGCCGCCCTTAAGGAGGGTATATGGAAAAGTTTGAATTTGAGTTTCCCGATCCCGACAAGGAAGAGGCCAAGGCTAAAGCCCCCGCCGCTGAAGCCGACGACAATGAGTTCGAAGTTGAGGTAGTCGACGATACGCCGGCGAAAGATCGCGGGCGCAAGCCTGCTGAGCCGCCGACAGACGTGACTGAGGATGAGCTGGAAGGCTATTCGGACAAGGTCAAGAAGCGTATTCAGCACTTCACGCGGGGCTATCACGACGAGCGTCGGGCGAAAGAATCCGCCTTGCGTGAGCGCGAGGAAGCACTGAAGCTGGCGCAGTCGATCATTGAAGAGAATAAAAAGCTCAAAAGTACCGTTAATCAGAATCAGGAAGCACTCCTCGAACAAGCTAAACGCTCCGCTGATGTTGAATTGGCCCAAGCCAAGGCTCAGTTTCGTGCGGCCTACGAAGAAGGCGACCCAGATAAGGTAACAACAGCCCAAGAAAACATGACATCCGCCAAGCTGAAAGCGGATCGAGTGGCTAACTTTAGGCTGCCGACTTTACAAGAGGAAGAATCTCCTGTAGAAATTAAAAATAACGCTCCGGCACAGCCGCAAGCTCCGTTAGATTCCCGAGTCGCTGCATGGGCACAAGATAATCCGTGGTTCGGGTCTGACGATGAGATGACGAGTTTTGCGTTGGGGCTGCACAACAAGCTGTACAAGCAAGGTGTCGACCTTCAATCCGACGAATACTACGACGCTATCAACCGTCGTATGCGCCAAGTGTTCCCCGATCAGTTCGAGGAATCTGAACCAGACGAGAAACCACGCCGTAAACCGGTAGTGGCTCCTGCGACCCGCACTGCCGCACCCCGAAAAATCGTACTGACAACATCGCAACAGGCTATTGCCAAACGGCTTGGTCTAACTTTGGAGCAGTACGCTCGACAGGTTGCTGAAGACATGAGGAAACAAAATGGCTGAGAACAGAACTTCACGTGATGCGGCAATTCGTAAACGCCGCTGGGCACCCGCTTCCTTGCTGCCTGATCCTACCCCTGAACAGGGCTATGTATTTCGCTGGGTACGTATGTCCACGATGAACCAAGCTGATCCCATGAATGTTTCCGCAAAACTTCGTGAAGGTTGGGAACCGGTTAAGGCGTCGGCTCACCCCGAGATTCAGCTGGCTGCTATCGAAAATGATAAGCACCGCGACAATATCGTGATTGGTGGTTTGATGCTCTGCAAAATCCCCACTGAGATGGCTGAAGACCGTGATGCGTACTATCGCACGCAAGCGGAAAATCAGATGCACGCAGTTGATAACACTTTTATGCGCGAGAATGATCCTCGGATGCCTCTGTTCGCAGAGAAAAAATCCAAGGTCACTTTCGGTAACGGAACCTAATAGGAGCTACACATGGCGTCTACGCTTTCTCCTTATGGCCTGCGTCCGATCCAGTTGGTCGGCGGTCAGGTCTTCGCGGGTCAATTCCGCGAATACAAATTCTCGGTTAACACAGCCGCCGCGATCTTCGCTGGCGATGTGATCGCTCTTGCTAGCACTGGCGAACCGGCTTCCATCACTACAACTCCAGTTGGTATCAAGATTCCGGCTACGTCTGCTGACGCAACTGCCGGTATCGTTGGTGTGTGCGTTGGCGTTCGCTACGTTACCCCCAATCTGAACCAGCAACAGTTTGCCCAGTACCTGCCCGCCAACGCGGTCACTGCTGGCTACACTGACATTTTTGTTCGCGTGGTTGATGATCCTGATGCACTGTTCCAGATTCAAGGCACAGCCGCTCTGGGTACGTTCAACAGCGGCACAAACGGCTCCGGCTGGTCTGGCGCTATCGGCAAGAATGCCGCCCTTGGTTTTGTCACTGCGGGCAACACCCGTACAGGCAATTCCGGCGTCAACCTGATTGTCGGCTCCAACGGTGCCGGTCTGGTGACTACTGCTGCTACCGCAATGCGCGTTGTTGATGTTGTGCGCGGCACTGAATCTGATTTGTACCCCGAGTTTGTGGTCAAGTTCAATCAGGGCGTGCACTCTTACTACAACTCGCTCGGCGTCTAAGGAGACTGAAGCATGGCTATTTCACGTTCACAGCTACTCAAAGAACTTCTCCCGGGCCTGAATGCGTTGTTCGGTCTGGAGTACAAGCGCTACGGCGAAGAGCACAAGGAAATCTACGAAATCGAGACTTCCGAGCGTTCGTTTGAAGAAGAAACCAAGCTGTCTGGTTTCGGTCAAGCGCCGGTCAAAAACGAAGGTTCCGCAATTGTGTACGACAACGCCCAAGAAGCTTGGACGGCGCGCTACACACACGAAACCATCGCCCTTGGTTTCTCGATCACTGAAGAAGCGATTGAAGATAACTTGTACGACAGCCTGTCTGCTCGTTATACCAAGGCGCTGGCCCGTGGTATGGCCTACACCAAGCAAGTCAAAGCCGCTTCGATTCTGAACAACGGCTTTGCTGGTGGCCCGACCTACGGCGACGGCAAGACTCTGTTCGCTACAGACCACCCGCTGGTCAATGGCGCAACAAACAGCAACCGCCCGTCTACTGGCGCTGACTTGAATGAGACTTCGCTTGAAGCCGCTGTCATTCAGATCGCTGCTTGGACAGACGAGCGTGGCCTGCTGATCGCTGCCAAGCCCCGTAAGTTGGTTGTTCCGCCCGCACTGATGTTCGTTGCAACTCGCCTGCTCGAAACAGAGCTGCGTGTCGGCACCACTGACAACGACATCAACGCGCTGAAGAACAACGGCTCGATCCCCGAAGGTTACGCGGTCAATCACTTCTTGACCGACATCAACGGCTGGTTCCTGCTGACCGACGTGCCTAACGGCATGAAGCATTTCGTCCGTACTCCGATGCAAACCGGAATGGATGGAGACTTCGAAACGGGCAACACCCGTTACAAGGCCCGCGAACGCTATTCCTTTGGGGTCAGCGATCCTCTGGGTGTGTTTGGTTCGCCCGGCGCGAGCTGATAAGTAGTTGATTTGTAGCAAAAAAGGGGCTTCGGCCCCTTTTTTGTTGTCCAGCTTGTTTTCTCACAAAGACTTTGGTACAGTTAATTAGGATTACCTGTAACTAAATCTAAAGGAGCGAATATGGACACAAAAGACCTGCCAAAAACTCGCGCTGAAGCGAAAGCAACTGGGGCCAAGTACTACTTTACTGGCGAGCCGTGCAAGCACGGGCACATCGCGCCCCGCAAAACCAAAGGCGCCTGTGTTGAATGTTTACGAGACGAGTGGAAACGTGGGGCAGTAACTCGGGCAGATTACTTTGCTGCCTACAACCGCAATGACGTAGTAAAAGAGCAAAAACATGATTGGTATTTGGCAAATCGCGAGCAAGTAATCGCCCGCGCAAAATTGCAAACCAAAGATCAAAAACGGGCCTATCAAACAGCATGGAAAGAACGAAATCTTGTTTGGGTTCGGGCAGACACTAAAGCGCGGCGTCGCAAGCACAGGCAAGCCACTCCACCGTGGATCACGCGCAAACAAAAATCTGAAATGCGAGCGCTGTATCAGATTGCTATCACAATGACCAAAACGACTGGGGAAGCGTACGTAGTTGACCATATCTACCCCTTGCGATCAGACACCGTGTGCGGGCTGCATGTGCCGTGGAACCTGCGAGTTATTACTCGCGCAGAGAACTTGCGCAAGTCAAACTTGTTGCCGGATGACTCCGCAGCGTTGGCGTTTCCAAACGCCCTTGACCCCCCACTACCTACGTGCTAAAACGTATGTATTCCGGGGCTTACCCCGGTATGCGCGACGTCCCCGGACGATGACATGCAAACGCCCATACCGAACTCGCATGTGAGGACAATATGAGCTTTTCTACTTTCTCCGGTCCCGTACGCTCGGGCACTGTGCGCGAAGGCGCTGGCCGCAACACTGGCTTGGTTGTGCTTACCCAAGCTTATGATTCTGGCGATCTGACGGGTACTACTACCGGCACGCTCGACATCAACTCGGGCATCATCCTGCCGCAAGGCGCGCAAATCATCAACATCGTGATTGACCAAGTGGTTGCTTCGACCACAGGCACAACTACGGTTTCGGTGGGCAATGCTTCCGGTGGCGCACAACTCTCCGCTGCTGTAGCCACAACCGCTGGCGGTCGTTTCACAGGCACCACGACAGCCGCTACTCAGCTGGCATGGCAGACCTCCACCACCGCCGATACAACCGTGTGGATTCGGAACGTCACCGGCACAGCTACACTGGGCTCGGGTCGTTTCATTGTCACCGTGAACTACGCGCAGCGTGCGCCTAACGGCACTGCTAACCCTGTTAGCGCTTAATTAGGAGCGCATCATGGGGATGCAGACTGACGTAAAATCCGCGCACGTGGAAGCTACCGGATCAATGGTGTCGGGCCGAACTCGGCTAAAAGGCTATCAATGTCTTTCAGGCGGAACGGCTGGCGATATTATTTTTACCGATGGCAATGGCGGAGCGGAACTACTGCGTTTCAACATACCGGCCAACACCAACAATCCCTTTGCCAATTTAATTCCGGGCGAAGGCATTTTGGCAGAAACGGGTATTTATGTGACGTTGCCAACCGCCGCAAAAGTAACGGTGTTTTATGGCTAAGAAGGCTGTGTCATTGGCGGTAGGGCGAGGAGAAAAGCTCCCGGTATCTCAGGGAGCGGGCCTTACTGCCAAGGGGCGTGCGCGGTACAACGCGGCTACAGGGTCAAATCTGAAAGCGCCTGCGCCTAGCCCCAAGACCAAAGCTGATGCAGGGCGTAAGAAGTCATTTTGCGCTCGCATGAGCGGGATGCCCGGCCCGATGAAAGATGAGAAAGGGCGGCCAACACGCAAGGCTGCTAGTCTTAAACGGTGGGGCTGTAAATGAGCGAAGCTACAAGCGAGACTGTAAAGCATGCCGTGGATGCCTTATCAATCGTTACGGTCGTTGGGACACTGGCAGACATGTTGCCTTCCATCGCAGCGGTATTCACAATCGTGTGGACAGTAATTCGCATCTACGAGACGGATACTGTTCAAGGCTGGTTTGGCAAAAAGGGAAGCGGCGATGCCGAGTAGTTCCAAGAAGCAGGCGGACTTCATGCGCGCTGTCGCGCATAGCCCCAAGTTTGCCAAGAAGGTCGGCGTTCCTGTATCAGTAGGTAAAGATTTCTCTGCGGCTGACAAAGGCCGTCAATTCAAAGAGGGTGGCGACATGGCTAAAGAATCTAAAGCGATGGCTAAGAAAGAAATGGCGTTCATGAAGGCTAAAGGCGCTCCTAAAGCGATGGTCAAGCACGAAAAGGCCGAAGCCAAAGGCATGAAGAGCGGCGGCGCGTGCTACGCCAAGGGTGGTGGCATTGAGTCCAAGGGTAAGACCAAGGGCAAAGTCATTAAGATGGCCGCTGGCGGTAAGTGCAAATAAGGATCAATCATGGCTCGTGACGTTTACACCGCAGATATGGGTATGCCCCCGTCCCCGGACGAAGGCGCTCCTGCTAAAAAGCCTGAAACGAAAAAGCCCGTACGTCGTCCGATGCCGGACGTTTACACCGCAGAGATGGGTATGCCTCCGTCGCCTGATGAAGGCGCTCCGGCTAAACGGCCTATGCGGGCGGCGAAATCTAAAGCCTATGCCAAAGGCGGCTCTGTGGGTTCCGCTTCCAAGCGAGCTGATGGCATTGCTAGCAAGGGCAAGACCAAGGGTAGGGTTTGCTAATGCGTCCTAGTCGCGGAATGGGGGCAATTAACCCTGCCAAACAACCCAAACCGAAGCGGGTGGTCAAGCGTAAAGACCGCCCGCAGGACGTGGATGTGTACGCCGAAGGCGGGCTGTACGAGAACATCAACGCCAAACGGCAGCGAATCGCCAAAGGTTCCGGCGAGAAGATGCGTAAGCCGGGGGCTCCCGGCGCACCGACAGCGGCGGCATTCAAGGCTTCGGCTAAAACGGCAAAGAGGTAAGCATGACCACATCCGGCACAACCGCGTTTAATATGGACTTCGCAGAGATCGCGGAAGAGGCGTGGGAGCGTGCCGGTCGTGAAATGCGTTCGGGTTATGACCTGCGCACAGCGCGGCGCTCCATGAACCTGCTTACGATTGAGTGGCAGAACCGTGGACTTAACATGTGGACGTTTGAACAGAACGTTCAGGTGCTCACACCGGGCACCGCCACATATACCCTTCCCGCAGACACTATCGACCTTCTCGATCATGTCATTCGCACCGGCAGCGGCACGACGCAAGCTGATCTGGCAATCTCGCGTATCAGCATCTCAACCTACGCAACTATCCCCAACAAGAACAACACTGGGCGTCCGATTCAGCTCTATGTTCAGCGGTTGCGGGATGCACCCCAAGTCACAGTCTGGCCTGTGCCTGATGCCACGCAAACCTACACGCTAGTGTACTGGCGTATGCGGCGTATTCAAGATGCCGGCAATGGCGTGGAAACGTCTGACATTCAGTTCCGTTTTCTACCCTGTTTGGTCGCAGGACTGGCGTACTACATTGCCATGAAAGAGCCCGCGCTGGCTGACCGAATCCAAATGCTTAAGGCAACATACGACGAACAGTTTGATCTTGCCGCAGGCGAAGACCGGGAAAAAGCCTCGGTTCGATTTGTGCCACGAATGTTCAGGTCGAGGTAATCATGGGCAACCGGTTTGCAGCAGGCAAACGGGCGTTCGGGTTCTGTGACATCTGCGCGTTCCGGTACCCCTTGCCGAAGCTAAAAGAGCTGATTGTTCGGACTAAAAAGACGAACATGTTGGCATGCACGGCGTGCTGGAGTCCTGACCACCCGCAGAACATGCAAGGCATGTATCCTGTAGATGATCCTCAAGCTTTGCGTCGTCCTAGACCTGATTTGTCATTGATCGCAACGTCTGTTGCTACGGGGTCGAGGGATATTCAGTGGGGCTGGAATCCGGTCGGGGGTGCCCGAGATTTCACAGCAAATGAAACCCCGAATGATTTGGTTGCCATAGGAATTATCGGCACTGTAACGATAACGTGAGAGGTTAAACATGGATAAGTCTGCAATGAAGCAAGTCGCCAAGACCGAAGTCAAAGCGCACGAAAAGAAAATGCACGGCGCTAAAGGTTTTGCCAAAGGCGGCAAAACAAATCTGCAAATGAAGCAGCTCGGACGTGGGCTGGCCAAAGTCGCAAACCAGAAGAAGTCGGCTTTCACCTACAAAAAAGGTGCTTGATATGCCCCAATACAGCCATAAGCTGATGGGAAAAGAAGTTGGGCCAGCCTCAACCTATGCGGAGCCACATACCATGCAAGGCAAAAAAGTAAAGATGGAGCCAGCGGGCAAGCTGGTTAAAACAGAGTTCAAGAAAAATTGGACTCCTATGGACGGCGTATCGTTGACGGCTAATACTGAAGCCAAAACGTCTGGCATCAAGACTCGGGGCAATGGCGCTGCGACTAAAGGCGTAACTGCTCGCGGTCCTATGGCTTGAGGTAAACATGGATTACGCGACGCTGTGTACGAACATCCAAGACATCTGTGAGAATACGTTCACAGCGGATCAGCTCGCCATGTTCACAGAGCAGGCCGAACAGAAGATTTATAACTCTGTTCAAATCCCTGCGCTGCGTAAGAACGTGACGGGCACCATGTCCATCAACAACAAGTATTTGTCAGTCCCTACGGATTTTCTGTACGCCTACTCGTTGGCGGCGATTGATTGGGATGGGGCGTATCACTTCTTGTTGAACAAAGACGTGAATTTCATGCGAGAGGCATATCCCACGCCAACCGCAACGGGATTCCCAAAGCATTACGCCTATTTTGATAACAGCGCGTTTATCCTTGGCCCGACACCTGATGCGTCTTATACCGCTGAGCTTCACTACGGATACTACCCAGAATCTATTGTGACCGCAGGTACAACGTGGCTTGGGGATGAGTTTGACTCGGCATTGTTAAATGGCGCGCTCATCGAGGCTATTCGGTTTATGAAGGGCGAACAGGACATGGTTCAGCTCTATCAGACACTCTATGTCCAAGCTATCGGACTTTTGAAGAATTTGGGCGATGGCAAGCTGCGTCAGGACGCTTATCGTTCTGGGCAATTCCGCGAAAAGGTAGGCTGATATGGCAATTACACAAACGATGGTGTCCTCTTTCAAAACTGACATGCTTGGTGGCGCGCAGGATTTGGACACTGACGTAATCAAAATCGCGCTCTATACCAGTGCGGCGACTCTTGGCGCATCAACAACGGCATACACCACATCAAATGAAGTCTCCAGCTCAGGTACTGGCTATACGGCGGGGGGCAATACGCTTACTGGTGCGACTATCTCTCTTGATGGCACAACCGGTATCTGTACGTTCAGCAATACGTCTTGGACATCGTCCTCCATTACGGCGCGTGGCGCGTTGATCTACAACAGCACCAAGACAAACAAAGCGATTGCTGTGTTGGATTTTGGCGCAGACAAGACTTCTACGAGCGGCACGTTTACCATTAACTTCCCGGCAGCTACCGCAGGGTCAGCCATTATTCAGGTGGGCTAATGTCGACAATCGTCACTCGGGCAGGTAAGGGCTCGGCGCTTACCTACGCCGAAGTCGATTCGAACTTTACCAACCTCAATACTGATAAGTATCAATCAGGGTCAACGGCGTCTTTGGCGTCGTTGACGCTGGCCTCAGCGCTTCCAGTTTTATCCGGCGGCACGGGCACCACTACCAGCACGGGCAGCGGCTCAGTGGTGTTCTCCACCAGCCCGACGCTAGTGACTCCGCTGCTCGGCACGCCCACCTCTGGCAACTTCAGCACCGGCACGTTTACGTGGCCCACCTTCAACCAGAACACCACCGGCACAGCGGCCAAATGGACAACGGCCCGCACGCTCGCGGGTAACTCGGTCGATGGCTCGGCTAACGTCGCCTTTGCCAACAAGTTTATCGTTCAGGGCACAACTGACACTGGGCTATCCGGCGCGCAATTCCTCGGCGCACTGGGC
>RPOS01000065.1 GCA_003820635.1 Verrucomicrobiaceae bacterium
CATATCCACGATCTGACGGGTTACATGACGCACGGCGCGGGCCAGATTATCGACATAGTGATAAGTGCCCGTATCGCCTTGCTTCTCACGCGCCAGAATAGCCCGGCCAGAGCGTTCGTTGCCCATCATGCCAAGGCTGGCGTCATACTGTCCAGTCGTCGATTTGATGTCCTCAGACGCGCCCATTTTGGCTTGAATCAAGCCTGTTTGGGCCATCGGCGGCATGGCACGCTGCGGCAGCGGCAGAGTCTGGCCTTGGCCGTCGGTGACGTCAGGATTGACTTCCAGATAGGGCCAATTCTGCGTGTTAGCCGTTTTCCATTGCTGTTCGTAGCCTTCAAACTGACCGCCGTAACCAATGAACGGTGCCTTGGGTGCCAGCGCCAGCATTTCGGCTTCTTGGCTCACCCAATAGTTGTACATACGCTGCGCGTCCTTGGCGTTGCGCACAAGGCCGGACATATAGATGCGACCATCTACTTCAAATTCGTTGCCTACAACCTTCACCACCGGGATGTACTTGCCAGCCCATTCTTGCTCTTCCAGCACTTCGTAGCCGTTGATCTTGCACCATTTGACCTTCTGGCGATCCACACGGCGAGTCTTGATAGGCTTCATGCCCATCGCCTTCATCTGCTTATCTTCAGGCGTACCTTCAAAGGCGGTCATGCCGTCGCGGTACATGTTCAGCGTGGCAGGTTCGTGATCAATGTAGAAGTATTCGGCAATCCGAATGGTGTTCTCGTTCAGCCACTGGTTGATCGACTGATCGCCCACGCCCATCTGTTGCAGCGTTGTCACCGGCGAAGCATCCGGGAACATGCGCTCGTAATCTTCTTTGGTAATGTCCTCGGTGATAAAACACCACTTGGCGTCCGCGCCGCAGGGGTCTTGAATCATTGGGTCCATATAGACCGAGAAACTGTTTCGCACGCGCCCGATCTTAATGTCTTGGTCAAACGTGTTCTCGTCGCAGTATTCCGTCAGGATACGGATGTAGCCTTCGCCATACGCAACTTGATTCTCGCACGCGGTGTCATAAGCAACATCGGCGTCGGAGATGTACTCAATGTGCCGGACGATGCCGTCGAAGATTTCAGCGACTTCAATGTCGGCTTTGTCGTCAGCAGGAATGACTTTTCCCGCAGGGCGGTTCTGGCGCTGGTCATTCGTAACCTGTTTAACGTGCTGTGGCAGCTTGTTGATGGTGAGGCAAGGGCGTGCGTTGATCGTCTGCCCTTGAACCGCACCACGGGTCGCTAGAACGTCCGCAGGCCACTGCCAGTGGTTATCCGGCGAGCCTGCGAAGAACCGCAGATCGTCCAGTTCATCTTCGCGGCTTTCGGAATACGCCGAAATCGCCAGATTGAGCCTGGATCGGGCAGTTGAGAGCAGTTCTTTGTCTTGCTTCGCCATTAAGCGCCCATCCATGAATTGATAACGCTGTTACCTTGATAAGTACGCGGTGTATTCTTATCCGCATACTCTTTATGCGCCACCGGGAAAGCAAACGTCACCGCCAACGCATCTGCCGCATCAGGAGAAGCCAGCCCTCGGGCTTTCATCTCCTTTTTGCCTTCCAAAAAGATAGTCCCTTTGGAATCAGGCTTCTTGGTGGGGCCAATAAGGTCTGATTTTAACTGCCGATCCGTGGGAATACTAGCAGTTCTCAGCCATTCGCGCATCGCACCCCACATTTCCGCCCGCCGATTGCCCCACATAATAGGTTTGGACGACTTCCAGCCGAAATTGACGCCTCTGACCTTATACCGTTGCTCAGTCAGACGATCCAGAATGCCGTAACCCAGCCCACCTTCGTCGATCACCGTCAGCGCAGGTCGGAATTCCTCAATCGCCTCGATTACCCGACCCACAATCGTCATGGTGTCCTCACCCTGATAGCGTTTGATCGAGATAATGTCCCGTCCCTGCCGCGCCAGTATCACCGTTGAGTCCGCGCCGCTGCGCGCCGGGTCCACCCCTACGATAATCGGCGCGCTGGTGTCCTGATACCGTGGCCGCGCTTGCGCCTCATCAACCAGTACCGGCGAGATAAACTGATCCTCACCCGCGCTGGGGAACTCGCCATACACTTCAATCCGCGCTTGGCTGGAATCCTCGCCATACTCCGCGATGATCTGCTCATACACTTGTATGTCCGTACCTTCTACCGTACGTGCATCAATATTGCGCGTCTTCCAGAAGTTACGTTTCGAGTTGAAGCATTCAAAGAAGTACCCCGTGTTGCGTCGCGGGTTACTAAACGCGAACCAGTACCGATCCAGAATGTTCTCGGTGAAGAACCCCGCGCCCACCGACCAGATTGCGTCCGGTATGCCGGAAGCCTCGTCGAAGATCAACATCATGCCGTCGTGGTTATGCACCCCGGCGTAGCTGTCCGGGTTCTCTTCCGACCACAGCTTGCCCTCCGCCGCCCAGTAGCGTGCGCCCTTCTTCAGATCGCGCTCGACCAGTTCGGTGATCCATTGCGCGGGCAGCAGCTTGGTCGCCGAGATCTCCCACCAGTGCGCGTTGATCGCCATCGCCGCCCACTTGGACAGCTCCCCCCAAGTGACGCTGCGGAGCTGCGCCTCACTGTTGGCGCTGACGATAACCGTCGCGCCGATGCGCGTCGTCATCATCCACAGGATCAACCAACTGACTAACGCTGACTTACCGATACCGCGCCCTGAAGAGACCGCCTGCCGCAGGGTGTCCATCTGCAACTTGCCGTCGTTCGCCTTGATGTGATCGCCGATGGATCTTAAGACCTCCCGTTGCCACTTGCGCGGGCCGCTGAACTTAGCCAAAGGCGTGTTCGGCTGCCCCCACGGAAAGCAGAACAGCACAAACGCTTCCGGGTCGTCTTTGACCTTCGGCGACCAGAGCCGCGTCATCAGCATCATTTCTTCGTCAGACGAATACAGGGGCTTTTGCATTACCGTACAACCTCACCTTCAATGACGCGCTCATGCGCGGCTTGAAGCGCTTGCGTGATCGAGATGCGCGTATGCACATCCACGTTGATCTCTTGCTTGGGTGTCCAATCGTGGCGGTTCTGAAGGATCGCCAGTGCCGCTTTGGTGTCGCCCTCCATCGCTGCGTTGTGCATCACCTTAGCCAATCGCACTTCAGCGTCGGCTTTGCCCTTTAGCGCGGCTGTTTCCGCAATCGGATCCATCTGGCACAACTGCCGGTATTCAGTAGGCAGCATGCCAGCAGCCAGGGCCAATGCGTCGCCTTTGAGTCCTAGTGCGGCAGCGTCATAGATCGCCTGCAATCGCTGTTCGGTTGCGCGCAGTTGTCGCGTCGAATTTGGAATAGATAGCATCATACGTTTTCTATAGCAGTTTTCGCGGGTCTTGTGAAGATTGTAAGGGATTGCCATATAACTTTTATCAAAATTTTTGTAAAGGATAGCCGTACAGTTGTCAATTTAACATCAAAATTTTTGTGTAACAGTAAGTTTTACGGTTTTCAATCTAACATCAAAATTTTTGTGGCCCCTCCCATAACTGACCACGACCTGCGCCGGCCCTACCCGGGGGCCTGTTTGCACAATGCACAATTGCGCAGCCTGCAAACTGCATCGAGCTGACGGCGTGCGCTGGCGGCTGGCGGCTAACGGCTGATGTGCAAGATGTGCCATTTGTTTGCATGACTGAGAATGCACATGTGCCAATGTGCCGTTTGCGCGGTCGGTTTGCAGTCGCGCTAGGGCGCAAGGTCTATGTGTCATATGTGCCATGCAAACAAAAGACACATAAGGCACATGGGGAGGGCTAAATGCGCGGGGGTTGGTGGGTGCGCGGGCGATGTGTCATTGCATACGTCACTCATGTGTCACCGTTCGGCACATCGTAACTAATTGATTACGCGGCCAAATACGCCCCGATGTGTCAAATGTGTCACTTTTCGTCGTCGGTCCAGCTATATAACACTACTACTGTATATATATACAGTACTTCTATTATTTTTCTGACTAACTAACTAAAAGAACACATTTGACACATAAGGGCCAGAAACCGTTAAATTTCAGATACTTAGCCATGTGCCGTCACCCCCAAAATCGCGACTCATGCGCAACTCATCACGACACATCCCCCACATGTGCAATATTTGCCACCTCTTTTGATGTGTCAAATGAGCACTATGAGAAGAATTTGTTCAAATATCCCTTGCATGATGTACGGAAAGGTCTTACACTAGCTACATCAACTAACGAAACGAGAAAAACAAAATGACTAACAAACTTGAACAGATCGCGATTTCAGCTGTTGTTGCTTCCGTCGCCTTCGCCGGTGTTTCTGTTGTTGTGATGGCTTTCCTCTACTTCTAATCAACACCCCGCGCCGAAAGGCGCGCGCTTATCCCCCCAGACCACAGGAGCGTTAAATCATGCAAGCAATTCAAACGAAGTACTTTGGCCCCACCAACACCAAAGGCTCGCGCATCAAGGCGACTTGTGCGGCTGGCTCGCTAACTATCGATTACCCGCACGAACTAAGCGGGCAGGCCTGCCACCGTAAGGCAGCGGAAGCGCTGGCGGCGAAGTTAGGCTGGTCGGATCACGACGCTCTTTTGGGTGGGCAGTTGCCCGATCACTCATACGTTTTTGTTTTCGACAACGCACTGAGCAGGGGTTGACCATGAAACAAGTACCGATTGAAGGTAGCGACGTCACCAAGATCGCCCCCGTGAATGGCATGCTGCACGTTGGCGGGATCATTCGCTCACCCTCTGACCTTATCAGCATCCGCTGGGAAGTGGATAACGCTTCAGGTTCTACCGAATGCGAAGCATGGCGGGGGCAGGTTGAGATTGATAACCTCACCCGCGAGGGATACAAAATCCTATCCGTGAGCTTACACAAATGAAAATTGAACGCGAACAACGCACCACATGGCGCGATTACGCCTTCGCCTTCGCATGGGCCGTGCTCATGGCATGGTTAGCCGTTCAATTCATCTAGGGGGCGCAGATATGCTGCACGCACTTGAGGAAGGCGCAGTCTGGTACGCCACACGCGCAACCATCGCGGCGCACCTGAGAGCCGGCCGCGTTATTTACTGGCGGGGCAAGTACCGCCTAACAGCTATGGGGCACTGGTCATGCAAATAACTCGCGCTCACGCTCACCACCTCACGCTTACCGGCGCCGCTTACGTTGTGGGCACGATCGGGCCATATCATCTACTTAACACAGGGGAGTTTTTTAAATGATTGATAACCTTAAGCACGCGGCCCGGAATGACGGCGCATTTATCGGCGGCGGCGCATTTACGCAAGAAGAATGCAAACAAGCCGCCGCCCTGCTTGAAGCCGCGCCCGAGTTGTTGGCGGAATTGGTAAAAATGACCGACGCGTATGCTCAGGCGATGAAAGATGCGGGCGTTACTTGCTACCCCGAGGCGCTTGTGGTGGTACGGCAAGCCCGCGCTGCAATCGCTAAGGCTACAGGAGGCGCAAAGTGATTCGCCACACCTACGAATATGACGGAATCCTGTTGGATTGCCTGCTGGAGTACTCACCAGCCGTTACAGGCGCACGCGAGCGCGGTATGGGTGGGTTACCCTTAGAGCCGGACTACCCGGCCACTATGGAACTGCTAGAGGCTAAGGTTCAGGATACGGACATCTTGCCGCTGCTCACGCAATCAATGATCGACGACATTGAATGGGAGGCGTTACAGTGCTACTCGCCGTCATAGTGGCTGCGCTTATCGTTTATCTTCTCGACATATGAAAAACGGCCCCTAATTGGGGCCGTTTGTTATTGCTCTACTTCACCTGCCTAAGCGCCCCGCCCACTACACCCGGAGGCGCGTCCTCCACCATGCGCCGCAAGTCTGACTTGCTATGCAAAGCAAGCATCTCAGGCGCAGCGAAAACGTGTTTCTTCGTCTTGAATTCGGTTGATGTAAGGCGCCCCATATCGACCCAACCCGCATCTTTTAAAGCTGCGAATATAGCTGCTTGATGCACCCTCACCCCGCTGGCAACGCTACCTGATAACCTATCCGCCAGCGCGTGCCACGGCGCACCCACCACGCCCTTCGCAAACTCACCTAAGCGCCGTTCCATCAATTCCACCAAATGCGACTCAACACCCGATCTGCCAGTCTGCACCATGATCGCTTTCGCCTCGGTCATAGGTGGGGGCGCGGCAGGGTTCCACTTACTCACGTCACGGGCGGCCAGGAAGCCCGCCACGGCCTCAAACCCACCTGACTGATACCACGACCACAGCGCACTAGCCTCACGCTCAGCAAGACGCCCCGCGTCCGACCACAAACAAAACCACCGGCGATCGTCACTAGGTATCGTGATGGCAGCACGCTCATTAGAAAACGCGACCACGAACACGCGATTAACCGCGTCGTATGGGGGCAAGCCTTTGCGCTGGATAGTTAGATACTCGGGCGGGGCAGCGATGATAGGCTTAAGCTGGTTTTCCAACGCGCGTCTGTCTTTCGCTTCCGCTTGGCGCAACTCCGATATCTGCATTACTTCGCATTCGAGCGCATAACCCCATTGGGAGGCGATTTCCTCGGTGCGTACCAGCGAACAATTGTGCAGGGCGGAACCGCCAATGGCACGAAAGAACGGCGCGAAAAGCGTATCCTTCCCCGAACCGGGATTGCCGCCGAACAGCACTGCGTGGTTGATCTTGATGTTGGCGTGTTGCACCTTATGCGCCAGCACGTTGAGCAGGTGTTCGCGCTCATAATCCTCGGGGACCATGCGGTGCAGGTGCGCGAGCCACGGGGAGACGTCGGCAACAGCCGTACCGGGGCGGGCATCTTGCCAACGGTTACCATACACCCGACCCTCACGTGCCACCAGGATCGACTCGCCGGCGGCGTAGGTCAGACCATCCAACACCCGCGCACCCATCGCCTGGCGGTTCTGGTCGTAACAGCCACTGGCCTCGATTTTGCCGCCTGTGTGAATGCTCTTACAGGACACGTGACGATAAAGGGCGTCAAAGGCACGACGCGTTAACACTCGGCGCTCGATCAGGTCAAAGTAGGCATCCTCGGTCATCACGTACGCGAAACGGTCATACCAGCCCGCCTTATCGATCCGCCCCAGTTCTTTGCGATCCACTTCGGCCACCACTGCGGCGGCGGCGTCTGGATATGCTTCGGTCGGGGCGATCTTGGCGCGCATGTCGCCCATCACCTGGGCAAGCAGCTCCTCGCGCAAGCCCGGCGCGCAAGTAGGGCCACCTTCGGCGGCCACCCACGCGAGATACCGAGTACTGTCCCAATCGCAGCAATGCGCGTGCAGGCACACGTAAGCGCGATTAACCGCATGGTAACGGCCTTCGGGGTTGCCGTCTGTATGTTCGGCGGCATTCGGACAGACCACGCCCGACCAACCTTCAGGGTTACGTTCGGAAATCAACTGCCCCTGCGCACGTACCCACGCCAGCACCACGTCTTTGCCATCATCCTCAAGCGCCACACGGCGCACGCGGGCGGTGTCAGCCTCGGCGGGCACCACCTGAAGGGCTTCGCAGATCTGCTCAAGGGTGTATTCACGCTCGGGCGCAAACTCTACTAGTTTGGACTCAAACCCTTCCCGCCCCGGCTTGAGATTGATTGACCCGGGCAGGCGGAAGTTGCGCACAGGATTGATTGCGCCCTTGTCGGTGTATCCGGCATCAGCAATTGCCTTGATCGCGGCGCTGAACTCGCCCGCTGTTGGTTGTTCGCTGAACACGTAACCCCACTGGAAGTTACCCGGTGAAGTTTCCATCTTCCAAGTCGGTTCTAGCGGCGGTACTTCGGATTTCGTGCCTACATCATCCAGCACCATAACGATCACGAAATCAGCGTTAGCCGCAGACGCAGACGGTTTGCCATCCTTAAAACGAGACACGACAAACGCCCCGGTGTTGCCGTACCAAGCGTGTCCCGGCTTCCATGCGGAAGGCAAGTAAGCGGGCCAACTGCATTTCACTGCGCCATCGGCGTGTTTTTCACCGTTTTTATTTGGCTTCTGCTTGACAATCAAAGCGGTTTCACCTTCACCCGCCAGAGACGTGATAAAATCAAGAAATTGCATTTCATTTCCTCCCAAGGAAATTCGTCCCCCTAGCTCACTACTAGGGGGATTTTTATTTAACTGCAATCAACCCCTTATTGTGTAACTTTCTGTCTGCGGCATTTTCGCTAATCGTTCCGTATTTAAGATTACTTAGAGCGTTGTTGAATTTGTTGCCATCCAAATGTCGAATTTCACAACGCTCATCCATCGACGGACGATATCCTTCAAACGCTAACAACACTAATTCATGCGTGTAAGTTGTTTTTGTGACACCGGCACGCGAAAGTTTGACGCTTAAATAAGTATTGGAAACAAACTGTTTAATGTCTTTGCCCTTATACGTCATGCCTTGGTGACGGCCATAAGGCACAGACCGCGTAAGCGACCGAACATTTCCAAAATTACTTACTTCGTAAAAACCCTCATAGCCGGGAATTGAAGTCCAAATTTCCATGTTCAACCTTTCCCGTAGCGCGTCATTGAATGTACTTCTACATCCAAAGGCAACTCTTTCGCCCATACAGGCGGCGTTTTCATAATCTCGGCGAGCCGTTCCATCGCGGAATCAGCCGCCGTTGCATCTACTTCTAAAACAATTTCGTCATGCACATGCAACACCGCGTCGACCTGTCGGAGCGAATAGCGCAGCAGATCATTCGCAATTGCCTGCGTGATATTCTCGCACGCCAGTCCCTTCCACAAACGCGCACGCGGCCATTCTTTTGCGTCTGCCGTAGGCTTCCATGCGGCTTTTGCATAGGTCACGCCTTCGGCTTCATTCCGCGCAAAGGGATAGCACAACACACGGCCAGAGGGCAGTGCATACCAAAGGTGCAGTCCGTCAAACAAATAAACGACACGCCCTGCGTGGAACTCGTGGCCCTTGTTTCGCATCGCTCGCGTATAGGCTTCTTCCAGATCTTGCCAGTACGGTACAGCCCACGGATTCGCCCGTCGCCAACCATCGACCATGCGCCGAGCGTCCGACTCGGGCAGATGCACGCCATAGACGCGGCCCATCGCAGCGAATGCGCCCACGCCGCCAGCGAATCCACAGGCGAGTTCCTGCACCTTCCCGATCTGGCGCTGCTCTTTGTCGATCTGCTCATATGGCACGTGGAACGTCGCGGAAGCATTCACCTTATAAACGTCCTCGCCACGCTCGAACAGTTCCAGCTTGGCAGTACCTGCGCGACAGTTGGACGCCCACGGATTCACCCGCGCCTCGATACCCGCCCAATCCGCCACGACCAACACCTTCCCCTTAGCGGGAATGATCGCCGGGCGCAGCATGGCCTTTAAGACGTCTGTAACCCGTTTTCCAAACTCAGGCACCACTGAACCGCCTGAAACCATTCTTGCTCGAACGGCGTCAGGTTCTGCGGCGCATTTTCGGGTGAAGTTATGCACCTGCGCGCCGTAGCTACTAGCTCGGCCAGTCGCTGATCCGCCAGCAAAAACGAAGGCTCCCCGGACTCGGTGATCTTCATCATCTGCCAGCGCAGCAAGGCGGCTGAACTTAGCAACCGACGACGCCCACAGATCATCTGCACACTGAATGACTTCTTGGACATGCGGCGGCACCTCCTCGACGTTATCAATCGTCAGCAAATTCGCCCGGACGGTCTTGTCGATTGAATACTTCTCGCCCGTCCACATGAGCTTCTTCGCCTGCTCGCCTACCCGCGCTAGTACCCATTCACGCATCTTAGGTGAGCGCACACTGCGGATCTCGCCGTCTGTCGCTTCGACTACCTTCGCCTGGATCTCTTCCACTTCGGCTTCGGAATACCGCACAGCGGCCAAGCACAGCGGAACGTCTACCAACACGCCCCGGTCGTTGATGCGCTCGTTGGTCTGGTAGTCACTAAGTTCGTCGGCGCTCAGGTCACGCATACCTTTGGAGACGGCACGCATGGCGAGCACGTCCTGCTCGCAATAGGCGATCATTTCGGCCATCAATTTAGCGTCCTGGCGGAACGATCCGTCGGCCTGGGGTACGGATAGCAGCCGAATCAGTTGGCTGCCTCGGTGATCCTTACGCATCACGCTGGACAGCGCGCGTCCCACGTCCTCAAGCGAGCCGGGCAAGCAATTAGCGCGTGCCTGTGCAGCGGTGCAATAGAACTGCTCCGGGTGAAAGTTGATCTGAAGGACGTACCAAAAGATAAGCCGCTCGAAAGCGGCGTTGTGCGCGCGTATCTGGCCCTCATGCGCCAAGATACGTCCAGGAAAAGGTTGATCTGGCGTCCATGTCTGCACGTCCTCATCGTCAAACGCGTAGGACATACACAGCACGTCGGTGCTGGCGTCCTGCGCGTAGTTGTAGACGCCCTTAGCGCGCAAGTCGCAGCGGCTACGGGTTTCGAAGTCGACATAAAGGATCATTCGCTTATGCATCCAATAAGGAATGCCAACACGCAGCCAATAGCCGCGCCTGTACCACCACCAGCGAGCCAACCCACGAAAGTGCAGAATGTTGCGAATGCCCAGAAGTCCATCTTCGTTTCCTTTAGATTAGTTTAGTGTGGTGCTGACGGTCGGATTCGAACTGACGACCTACCGCTTACAAGGCGGTTGCTCTACCAACTGAGCTACGCCAGCACAGGCTGTTGATATTGCACCAACAGAAAAGCAAACCGAGAACACCGAGTTTCCATCCCCATGAAAGTTAGGAATTCCCGATTTGCTTATCTGTTGGTCCGGGGAAAATCAGCCTGCGCCCCGGTTCGCAGGTACTACTTACACGCTACGACGGCGACGACCCGGCGTTGATTCTTGCACTGCTTCAGCATCCCCTTCAGCGGGCGCTTCCGGTTCTGCTTCCATGCTCACGAATTCGACAATATCGAAGATCGGAGTATAGATACGGCCATACGACTTGTGCTGATAATGCTCCTTCTTCAGACGCACGACAGGCACAGGCTTGGTCTGGTCGGCATCAACCTGAGTGGCAATCGCCACAGCCAGTTCTTGCACTGCACGCTTACCGCCGACCGAGGTCACGTTATAGCGCGCTTCCATCCCAACATCTTCGCCCTTGATGCACTTAAGCGACATACCGACTTGCGTCTCCCAACCGCGTTTAGCGGCAGCAGGCGCAGGGCCGACTTCCGGCAGCGGTTCAGCAACGGGCACCATCTTTTCGCCCAGCACTTCCCCGTCGCCCCATGCAATGAAACCATGCACGAAGGAGAACGGATTCACTGCCCACAGGCTGTCATCTTCTACTTCGGTTTGATCCGCGCCGAACACCCAGTGGCCGGTCTTGTCCATCTTGATAATGACGGAACCAGTCGGGCCAACATCGGACGCGATAGAACGCAAAGCGGTTGAAAGCGAAGCAACTGCGGGAAGGTTTGCACCAGCGAAAGCGACAAGATTAGACATAGTTTTTCCTTTAGATCAGTTTAGAGAGGGCAGCAGTCAATTGCTGTCCGATTTGCAACACTTCAGGCCGGGCATCACTCACATGAGCGAGAGTGCTACCCGACGAAGTTGATGCTACACAATCCGGCAACGGTTGTCCAAGATTTTTTAACATCTTTTCTGCCTTGGCGGGTGAGATCAGAACGCGGTCATAAATGTACTCTTCCAACAGGTGTTCCGACAGTGCAGCGCGCGCAGCATCTTCATCCGTCCAACGCCGGACGGCACGCTTGGCAACCAGCTTATGCTCAGGCAGTTTGATCCCCTTCTCCAGCATCTGAAACGCCAGCGCGCGGAGATCTGTAATCCACCCCTCTAGTACATCGGCATTTTTAAGATAGGCGCTGATCTGCGCTGCGTCCAGGTCTTGCAGCGACGTCTTAAGCGCGCGATCAACTGCGCCCGTCATTTTGGGGCAAATGGGTTTTGCGGCACACCAGCGGCAGTGGTCGCCCGCGCTCAGGTTGGCGTCAGGTTTCTGTGCTTCGCGTACCGCCATCGCCAGCTCATGTTCGAACGCCTTGATGCGCTCCGGCGTAGTCACCCAGCGGCTAACGCCTTTGGTCGGCTGGACAATCACGCACTCGATTTCTGTTGCACCCTTAAACACCCACTGCACTTCAGGGGTGCGCATCGCAGCGGCAGCGTAGAACAGCAGTTGTGGATTCTCTTCCGCTGTCACCAGCACGCCGTCGCCAAACTTCCAGTCAATTACCAGAGCCTTAGTTCCAATGCGACCCAATAGGTCAGTAGAGCCAAAAACGTCAGGTAAAAAATCACCAAAACCCACTCGGGTTTCGACAGCGAATTCCATTTGTTTCGTCGGGTCGATTTCGTCGAGAGCCGCGAGCGCCGGTAGTAACTTGTCATCTATCAGTTCCTGGGTAAGTTCAATGTCTTGATACTTCATGCCTAGGAACGAATCCACCGGCAGCGATTTGTCCAATATGTCGGCGATTACGTTGTGCAACAGCGTGCCTTCATCTGCGTACTTGCTAGACAGTTGCGGCGGCATCTTATTGACCAACGCCACGCTACCGGGGCACGCCATCACTCGCTTGGCGGTGCTACCGCCGACTACTTTACTGTGTTGCATTTGTGTTTCCTCCGTTTCAGGCTGAATAATAATTGAAAAAAAGTTTTTGACAACCTAATTTTTCATGCTAGAGTGAGTCCATGAAAGAACACGAGATAGAAAGTTACTTTGTCTGGGTAGTCGAGATGCAAGGCGGGCTGACATACAAGTTTAAAAGCCCATCCCATCGCGGCGTCGCTGACCGGATTGCGTGTCTGCCGAACGGCCAAACTTGGTTTGTTGAACTTAAAACCAAAGGCGGGCGCTTGTCAGAACTCCAAAAATTGTACGCACGAGACATGCGCAGCTTAGGTCAAAACTATGCGTGCCTCTGGACTAAGGAACAGATTGATGAGTGGGCCAACACTTAGGTCGTATCAAAACGAAGCGGCTGATTTTATTTACGAGCACGACCGCGCAATGATTCTCGCGCCAGTCGGTGCGGGTAAGACAGCAACCACGCTGACAGCCATGCAAGACGCGATTAGCGACGGCGTAGTCAAACGATTCTTGGTGTTGGCACCTAAGCGTGTCTGCACCGACGTATGGCCTGTAGAGCGTCTTATCTGGTCGCCATACATCACTATGGCCGTGGCGGTCGGCACGCCTGAACAGCGGCTGACTGCGCTGAACAGCGGCGCAAGTGTGGTCGTCACCAACTATGACAATTTGTTATGGCTGGCGAATCAAAAGCTGGACTTTGACGGCGTTGTGTTTGATGAACTGACGCGCCTCAAGAATCCGTCAGGCGCACGTTACAAGGCGCTGCTGAAAGTCATTGAACCCATGCGTGTGCGTTGGGGTTTGACTGGCAGCTTTACCAGTAACGGGCTTGAGGACGTGTTCGGCCAGTGCAAGATCATTGACCAGAACCTGCTTGGGCGCAGCAAGGGCGCGTTCATGCAGACGTACTTTGTGCTGATTAATGCCGACTACGGCGAGTGGGCGCCGCGTCCTGGCTCGCTTGATCGGGTCATGCAGAAGATCAAGCCGGCGACGTACCTGCTGGAGCCGGGCGAATACAAGGACACGCTGCCGCCGTTGCATGCCGTTGAAGTGCGTTGCGACATGGAAATGACGCCGTACAACAAGATGAAGAAAGACTTCGTGTTTGAAGGTATTACGGCGGTAAACGCGGGGGTCGCTGCGGGCAAATTACAGCAGATGGCGTCGGGGTTTGTCTATGAGACGACAAAGAAACCCCATCCCGATAAGCCGGGCAAGTTCATTGTAACGCAGATCCCGGTGCGATTCAGCGCGCACAAGTTTGATGCGCTGGACGATTTGTTAGAAGAAAACCAACGGGCGAATACCATCATCGCCTACACGTACCAAGAAGAGTTGGCAGAACTGAAACGGAGATACCCACATGCAGTCACCCTCGAAGATCCCAACGCAATCGAACGCTGGAATGCTGGACGTGTTGAGCTACTGCTTGTCCATCCAAAGTCTGCCGGTCATGGTCTTAATCTCCAGCATGGCGGCTGCAACATGGTATTTCTTTCGTTGCCTTGGTCGCTGGAACTGTACGAACAAACGGTAGGGAGACTACATCGAAGCGGCCAACGGCATGATGTGTGGTGTTACGTCATGCTAACCAACAAGACCGTCGATGAAAAGATATGGGCCGGACTACATAACAAACGGACCATATCGGATATTGCACTGGAGGCACTGAAGTGAAAAGACTGGATCATTGGAGAACGCTGTTGAAAGCAGCAAAGGCGGAACTTCCCATGCGGCGGCGGGCATCTAACGCCGCTGCGCGAAGCCTGCGCAAACTTGAAGAGAAGATTGAAAAACTGGAGCAAAAAATTGAACATAACCTGGCGAGTTCTTAATGATGTACTGGCGTCCAAAACAGAAGAAGAAGTTTTGGAACTGCTGACTTTTGAGCGCGAGAACCTTTGCCGCGTTACGTTCTTGGAGCGGTTGCATCAACGGTACTGCGCGCTTCGCGCGAGCAGGGAACGCATCGAACTACTTAAGGAGGCGAAAGCACCATGAAGTTAGCACGCAGGGCTGTAAAGTTGTTCCCGTTTAAAGACTACACAACACGACAAGCTGTAATTCACGTCCGTAAGGCGTGGCTGCGTTCAATGCTGACTCTGGGGGACAAATGGCTTCTCGCAAACGCAAACCGCGTCCGATAGAGATTCCGTGTCTCGTACTGAGTCAGATAGTGCCTGACTCGCAGATAACGCTTCTGACGGCTTTAAATGCGTTTGTTGAGGGGTGGGCTACACCTACGCATTTTGACGTCATGTTGGACACCAGAGACTTGCTGCTGTTGGGTGCAAGCGCGAAAGATGATGAAGGAGTCATGGCAGTTTGCCGCGCAGCAAACATCGCGCTGGCGAACATCCAAGACAGCTACAACGGCGCGTTCAAGTCAGAACAAGAAGAGCTAAACGCGTTGGCAATGTTGGTCGATATATCAAATGACTTTTGGAACCGGCAGTCTGGATCGTTGTACCGCGCCGCATACATTGCTTTGAAAGAATGGCGGCAAAAACAGGGAGCGGAAAATGAAGGTCAGCGCAACGAAAGAGGAACCCATTAAGCCCGGCTGGTACGTTGTTGAATGGGGCGAGTTTGCAGCAAGTCCGACGCTGATTTATTACGACGAACGTGGCTGGCAACGCAGCCCAGGCAATGAAAGTTTTTTTGGTACGCACGAAGGCGACGTATGGTGGGATGAGTTTGAGCCTAGCGACTTCACAATGTTTCTCTTGAGGGTAATGGCATGAATTGGGCGGAGTATGTAAACACCATACCGCAGACGCTTGATGAACGCAGGATTGAAAAATCTGTCCAGTACAAACGAGAGAAGCGAAATGAATACGAGCGAAAAAAGCGGGCTTCCAAAAAAGTGGTGCAG
>RPOS01000066.1 GCA_003820635.1 Verrucomicrobiaceae bacterium
CTCGCGGGGAATCAGGGCGGACCGGGCCGGATCGCGCCCTACCGGGAAAGGGGGTGGCTCGCTCCTGCAAGCGGGTTTCACGGCGCGCCGAGCAGGTGCGGCAGGCGTTTCGCGAGCCACGCGAAATCGGACTTTTTGCGCAGCGCGCATTCCCAGATGGTGACGACGTGCCAACCGAGGGAGCGGATGGCGTCTTCATTGCGGAGGTCGCGGGCGCGGTTGCCCATGGGGAAGACTCAAGACTTGAAGACACAAGACGCAAGACAAGAAGCCTCCGGAGCGGATCGTTTGGACTGCATTGAACGGCAGCCATATTGCCGCCTATCCTTCAGGATCTTCGAGCAACCGGTTTTGCAGATCCCGAGCCCCGTGCATGACGCGTTCGATCCGAAGGGTTTCGCCGTCCATGTAGAAGAGCAAATGACAGTCGAATGGTTTCTTCACTTGGATACTGCGAATCTGAGTGAGTTCGGGGGCCCGGAAGCGACGGCGGCGTCCCAGACCTGGCCATTCCGCGATTCGCTGAATGGTTTCATGCACGGCAAGCAGATAACGTTCGGCGACGTCGAGGTCGGCATTATCCAGATACCAGCGGTATTGCAGGGTCATGTCCTGCTCCGCCCGGAGGGCAATGGATACTTCCAGGCTCATGCGATGGAGCGTGCGTTATGACGGATACGATCCATCACACGGGCATCGTATGGCTGGTGCGGAGAAACAACGCCTTCCAGAATGGCCGCTTCAAGGGCGGGAGACTCATCAAACTCCTGCCGTTCGAGGGTGCGCAGTGCTTCGCGCACGACATCGCCTTCGTCGGCATAACGACCGGTGTGGACGAGCCGTTCCACAAGCTGATCCAGTGCAGGTGGTAGGGTGACTGTCATAGGGAAATGATAATCCTTAGCCGGATTCTGTCCAGACTGGGATTGTGAGGGGGGCATTACTGCGAATCGTCGCCGGGGTCGATGAGATACACCGCGCCCGGCAGCCACTTCGCGGTTAAAAATGCATCGAGTTCCTGTGGTTTATCCCTAGCTTGATTGCCCTGCGGACAAAACCAGATTTGAAATCTTGCCATCTCCGCTGCATGCCTTCCGCCCGCAGGGTTATGAAAAAGTGCTACGGGATTGACCCGGTTGTGAATGAGATTGCCGGGCTCCGGACTGGTGAGGCGAATTACGACAACCCGCCGGAAGAAACCGGAATCAGGAGGGGTTCATCGGTTTTCAGGCCCGCCAGTATTTCAGCGATGGTTTGAGTGTGCCCCGGCAGCACGAGCTCCGGGCGGATGTCCGCCAGCGGTTGGAGCACGAAGCGCCGCCCGCCGATGCGCGGGTGGGGTAGGGTGAGCACGGCGTTTTCAAAGACAACATCTCCCAGATACAGCAGGTCAATGTCGATCACGCGCGGCGCATTGCGTTCCGTGCCGCGCAGCCGGCCGAGGTGGATTTCCATGGCGCGGGTTATCTCTAACAACTCCAGCGGACCGCCCCCGAATCCGATCTCCACCACGGTGTTGAGAAAATCCGGCGAACCCGGCGGGCAGAAGCGCGGTTCTGTCTGATAGACGGGCGCGGCCAGCACCGGCTCTCCGGGCGTGGCGATTTCCCGCAACGCATCCAGCGCCGCACGGAGGTTTTTCAACCGGTCACCGAGATTGGAGCCCAGTGCGATGCCCGCGCGCGGCATGGTCATTCCTCGAAGTTGGTCAGCTTGGAAATGCCGTAGTTTTCCGCGACCCGGCGGTTCGCCTCCTCCACGGCGGCAGCCGGGATGATCAGCGGGCGGCTGGCGCCGAAAAGCTCGATCACATGGAACTCCGGCGCTTCCTGCGGGTGCAGCAGCTCATGGGCGTGCTTGAGATCGGTCACCTCCACGCCGTTGATCTTGTCCACCGCATGGCCCGCGAAGTCCGCGAGCTGGCTGGTCACCGGATCGCTCTCGACACGGGTGAGCATCACGATGTCACGGTGCTTTTGGAACAGTCCCTTGGGCACGTAGTCGGTGTAGAGCCGGCGCACCGTGACGTTGTCGAACTTCGCCGTCGCAAACAGATTCGTGTCGAGTGGTTGGAAGACGAGCCCGGCAAAGACCATGTAGCGCGGCTTTTTCTCATACTGGATGGCATACATCCGCGAGGCGGGCAGCGCCTTGAGCTCGATCTCCACATCATTCCAGCCGCGGTCCCGCAGGAAGCGCACGGCCACCTTCTCACCGGCGAACTTGCGCTCCACCACTTCGTTGAAATTCGTGTTCTCGCCGTCGATGGTGACCATGCCGGCGCTGTCCACCACATGGCCGTTGAGCGAGAGCAGCACATCGCCCGGTTGCAGGAAACCATCGCAGGAGCCGCCCGGGATCACATTGGTGATCAGCACGCCCTTGTTGTCAGCAGGCAGGCCGAGTGCCTTGCGCATCGCCGGGTTGTGCAGTGCGAATTCGGAAATCCCGAGATCGACATATTGATCATAACGGCCGTCCTCGATGTCCTTGAGAAAGCGCCGCACGACCGGGGTGGGGATGATGTAGCCGGTGTTGTCCGCCTGGCGCAGGCCTTGGAATGCCACGCCCACCACCTTGTCGTCCTGCAGCACGGGGCCACCGGAGTTTCCGGGATTGATGGCGGCATCGATCTGCACCACGAGGTGCGAGTCCGCCCGTGAGTGGGAATACGGCTGGAAGTCGATGCGCGAGACCACGCCGCGGGTGACGGACAGGCGGTCGCCGCCGATGGGGTAGCCGATCACGCGCACCTGGGATTCGAGCGCGGGCACCCCGCCGAATTCGAAGACGGGAAACGATTCGAAGTCCGAGAAATCCTCCACCGAGAGCAGGGCGAGATCACAGTCATGGGCGATGTGCTCCACCTTTGCCGGGTATTTCACCGGGCTGCCATGCACGGTGATGAGCAGGCGCCGGGCGTTGGAAATGACGTGGGCATTGGTGAGGATCTGGTTTTTCCCGATGATGAAGCCGGTGCCGATGCCGCCGCCAAAGCGCCCGGAGTTCCACGGGGTCTCGTAGTCCGGCACCTGGGTGGCGGCTTCGATGCGCAGCACCGAGCGATACACATCCGAGGGCGCGTTTTGTGCGGCCAGCGGTGTGGCGCACGCGAGAGATAGCAGGAAAAAAGTGCGGAACATGGGGTAATGCGGGGAAGCTATCGGACCTCGCCCGCGCGGCAAACGAAATTTCCAAATGCGCCGGAAGCGCGGATGTGCCAATGCCCGTTTGCCTCGCGCCAATCCGGGCTTGCCGGGCAGCGGTGTGACCGGTAGTTCCATGCGGCATGGAACACCACGTCTATTTCTGGCTGAATGAGGAACGGAAGAACCCGGTGGATCGCCCCATTTTCGAGCAAGGCATGGCGAAATTGTTCGCCATCCCGCTCGTTGCGGGTGGTCGCTGGGCCATTCCCGCCAAGGTGGAAATCCGCCCGGTGGTGGACCAGTCCTGGGACTACGCGCTCACCATGCAGTTCGCCACCCTCGCGGATCACGATGCCTACCAGGTCCATGCCGGCCACCAGGATTTCATCAACTCCTTCAAGAGTTGGTGGGCCAAGGTGCGGGTTTCGGACCTCGCCTGAGCGCCATGAGATTAGTGCCGGGGCTGTTGGTTGTTCTGATGGTGGTTTCCTGTGCGCCGGTGCGCGAGCCGGAGCCGCGGCAGGTGGAACGCGCGCGGGCAGTCCCTGTGGAAACGCCAGTTCCTGCCACCAAGCCGGAGACTGCGGCGCATCCGGCCGCACCGCCGCGGACGACTCACACGGTGGTTTCCGGCATCACTTTTGAGGGGGTGGCCTTCGATGCGCGCAATCACCGCCTGGTGGTCATCGATCAAGCGGGCGGCCCTGGATCCCGTTTTGCGGATGCCGCGGCGGCCGCGCGCACGGTCGGCGGGCTTGCCGCGGTGAATGGCGGGTTTTTCACGCCGGAAGGCGAGCCGTTGGGACTGGTGATCGCCGCCGGGAAACGCTCGGGCGCGTGGAACTCCGCCTCGTCGCTGGGCAGCGGTGTGTGGCACGCCTCCGGCAGCAGCGCCATCAGCCGCCGCGAAAAGCTCGGCCGCGCGGCTGCCGGCGGCATGCGCGACTTGTTGCAGGCTGGTCCCATACTCGTCGAAAACGGCCGCATCGTTTCCGGGTTGGATGCCCTGAAAACCAGTGCCCGCACCATGATCCTCTGGGATGGCGGCAGCCGCTGGTGGATCGGATGCAGCACGCCCGCCACGCTCGCACAAACCGCCGCCGCTCTGGCCGGCACTCCGGTGCCCGGTTGGCCCGTGCGCCATGCGCTCAATCTCGATGGCGGCCGTTCCTCGGACTTGTGGATTTCCGCAGCCGTCCCCGGCGGGCCACTCACCCGCCGCCCGGCATGGAACCGCCCGGTGCGCAATTTCCTGGCGCTCGTCCCCGTTCCCTGACGGCGGTGGTCATCAGGCGGCACTGGTTTTTGCCGGCCCCTTGCGAATCCAGCCGAATGGCTTGCCCAGCGGCAGCAGCACGCGCCCGAAGTAGCTGTTGAGAAAAACCGCACCGGCGGCGTAGAAACCTAACAGGGAAATGAGCAGCTCGGACCACGCGGCCATTTGGTGGCTGAGTTCACCCGCCGGCGTCCCTTTTTTCAAAATGCTGATGGCGAGCGAGGGCAGCAGGATGTTGATCAGCATCAGAATGACGGCAAAGACCTTGTTGGCCTCGAATGCGGCGATCATGATGAACAACGAGAAGATTGTGTAGCCGATGCAGGCGAAGGCGAGTTGCCGCGGATCGGCAGTCGCATCCACTTTTCCAAACCAGCCGAGACTGATGGCCCAGTGCATGGCCACCGCCACCCAGAACAGCCCGTAAACACCCAGCACGATCGCTCCAAAATAGTTGTTCTTCCGGAAATCGATGGTGGAGGCCCAGACCTGCGCCAGCGAGCCGAGGAACAAGGCCCACGGAATCAGGTAGGTGACGCCCGTGGTCCAGCCCATTTTCTGGGAGGCGGCGACGAAGGTGACCATGGAGAGCCCGAACACGCCCAATGCGGTGGGATCGGACATGACAATCTTGGTTTCGGTGACAGTGGAGTTGGGATGTGAATCCATGGCCGGCGGGTAAGCGCCGGCATCACTGCAAACAAGAATGAAGCACCGGATGGCAGGTGAGGCGCATGATTTGAGAATTTTTCACCAGACCGGATGCAACGAAATGTTTTTGCGGCCATGTCACCCCGGCGGTTTGCGTCAGGCTTTAGAGCCGCCGCCCTGATCTCGATTTCCCTCCAGCCGTGAAACGTGAGGCCAGATCGTTATTCTCATTCAAGGCGGCGGTGTGAAAATTCCCGCACGCAGGTCGGGTGCCTTGTAGTATTCGATGCTGCCCGCTGCGGCGAAAGCCGAAACCCTGTGGGCCAGGGCCGCGCGCTCTTCATCCGTCATTTTTTGCAGATTCCGGACAATGCGCGCCTTGTCCCGGACGAACTCCGGTTTTTCCGCGCCGGTGATCAGAACCGCCACGGGGAGGGAAAGGGCGAAGGCAAAACAATCCTCGATGGTGACCACACCGGGCACGATCGGGTTCTCGGTGCGCCACACCTCGCGGTCCTGCATTTGTTTGGCGGCAAAAAACCTGCCGTCCGCGAGCGTTTTCATGGCCAGAACACCGATGCCGTTTTTCTCCGCCTGCGGCAGAACCTCGCGGATAAAGCTGTGCCGCGCCGCGGCATCGACGGGGTTGATCGGAAACTGGCAGGCAGCGAAAGGCGACCGATCCCCGCCGGTGCGCTCCATGACGCGCAGGAACGCGTAGGGACTGGCGTGCCCGGTGAAGCCGATCGCCCGGATTTTCCCCTCCTCGCGGGCTTGCAGAGCCGCCTCAAGCACACCGCCATCGAGACGCTCATCGACATCTTCCGGGGATTCCAGCGCGTGCATCTGCCACAAATCGACATGGTCGGTGCGCAGGCGCCGCAGGGACCCCTCGATGGCCTCGCGGGCATCCCGCGCGGTTTTTGCGGATGACTTCGTCATCAGGTAAATTTCCTCCCGGGCTGCGGGCACGAGCCATTCCCCGAGGCGCTCTTCGCTCAGGTGGGGGCCGTAGGATTCCGCAGTGTCAAAAAAACGAATTCCCTCTTCCAGTGCGGCTTCGATGGTAGCCCGGGCCTCGGCAGCACCCGTCCAACCAATGTGAAATCCACCCAAGCCCAGAACCGTGACCGGTTTCCCTCCCAACTGTCGCACCGGAAGAACGGAACCCAAACGGTCCGGCGCCGCCGCTTTGCCTGGCAGTGGCAGCATGGAGCCTCCCGCCGCGCATCCCAACATCTTGAAAAATGACCGATGTTTCATCGACTGCATCCTGCTCTGGGATGTGCCGCTTGGCAACACAATGCCGCAATATGGGCACACAAAGGGTAACTACTTTTTTGTTGGGCGAATATTCGCCTTAACCCTATGATTCTAAAGTGGTGGCTCGAGCCGGGATCGAACCAGCGACACGCGGATTTTCAATCCGCTGCTCTACCAACTGAGCTATCGAGCCTAAGCACAGACGCCCTTGCGGGCGGGGCGGAAGTAAGAGTGGCGGGGCGGGTTTTGACAACCGGAAAATCGCCAGCCGGTGGATTTTTCGTCACTTGAGGAAGACCTCGCGTGGCTTGGCACCGTCGCCGGGGCCGACGATGCCGCGTTGTTCGAGGATATCGACCATGCGGGCGGCGCGGGTGTAGCCGAGGCGCAGCCGGCGCTGGAGCAGGGATGTGCTGCATTTGCGCTCCTGGCGGGCGACCTCGATGCACTTGAGGATGAGTTCCTCGTCGGCTTCGGAAACTTCCTCCTCGTCGTCGTCATCGTTGCCGGAAAGCGAGGCGTGGATGTCGGTCTCGAACTTGGGTGAGCCCTGCTTGGCGCAGTGGTTGATGATGCGCTCGATTTCCGCATCGGTGACGAAGGCGCCTTGGGCGCGCTCGAGTTTGGCGGAGCCGGGCGGGAGGTAGAGCATGTCGCCCTTGCCGACGAGTTTTTCGGCGCCCTTGGTATCGAGGATGACGCGGGAGTCGAGTTGGGAGGAAACCTGGAAGGCGATGCGGCAGGGGATGTTGGCTTTGATGATGCCGGTGACGACATCGGCGCGCGGCGTCTGGGTGGCGATGATGAGGTGGATGCCGGCGGCGCGGGCTTTCTGGGCGATGCGCGCGATGCACATTTCCACGTCGGCCGGAGCGGTCTGCATCAGGTCGGCAAGCTCGTCGATGAGCACGACGATGTAGGGGAAGCGGTCGGGAATCCGGTCCGGGTCCGGCTCGAAGTCCTCATCGTCTTCATCGGCCTCGGGTGTGAGTTCGCCGGATTCGAGGGCGGCGGCGATGGATTCGATCTGCTCGTCGTCCACCTCATCGAGTGCCCACGGGGGGGGCTGGTGGCTGGCAGGGATGTCAGGATCAAGCGTGAGTTCGGGTTGTTCGAGGGCTTCGGCGGGATCTGGTGGATCTGAAAAATCGGACGGATCGGCTACTTCCGAGGGGGCCTCGGCGGGATTCTCCTTGCGCGGCCGGCTGTTGAAGCTGTCGAAGTTTCTAACACCTTCCTTGGCGAAGATGCGGTAGCGCTTTTCCATTTCGTTGACCACCCACTTGAGGGCGGCGACGGTTTTCTTGGGATCGGTGACGACCGGCACGACGAGGTGCGGCAGGCGGTTATACATCTGCATCTCGACCACCTTGGGATCGACCATGATGAAGCGCAGTTCGTCCGGGCCGAACTTGAAGAGCATGGAGGCGATGATCGAGTTGATGCAGACGGACTTGCCGGAACCGGTGGCGCCGGCGACGAGCAGGTGGGGCATGGCGGCGAGGTCGCCGATGACGGTCTTGCCATAGACGTCCTTGCCGAGGGCCAGCGGGATTTTTTTCTTGGCGGAGCGGAACTCGGGATCGTGGAGGAGTTCGTGGAGCGGGACGGCGATTTTCTGGGAGTTGGCGATTTCGATGCCGACGGTGTCCTTGCCGGGGATGGGGGCGAGGATGTTGATGCGTTCGGCGCAGGTGGCGCGGGCGATGTCGGCCTCGAGTTGGGAAATGCGGGAAACGCGCAGGCCGGTGCTGGGATAGATTTCGTAGCGGGTGATGGTGGGACCGCGGGTGATGTCTCCGGGTGTGACTTCGATGCCGAAGGCTTTGAGGGTCTCGATGATGACGCGCTGGGTGGAGAGCAGTTCGTCGCGGTTGGCCTCCGGCGCGTCTTCCTCTTCCTCGGCGTCCAGCAGATCGAAACCGGGCAGTTCGTAGTTCTCGAAACCGGTGACGGAGAGGAACTGGTGACCGGGCTTTTTGCGATCGAAAGGCTTGGCGCCGGAAACAAGCGGTTCGGCCAGGCGGCGTTGCGAGGCATCGATGATCTGGGGCGGGGGATTGTCGCGCAGTGGCAGCAGCGCCTGGGGATCGGCTTCCTCTTCCTCGCGTGCGGCGGCGGCTTTGGCCGCCTCGCGGTCCCTGCGGCGTTCCTCGCGCTGGCGCTCGCGCTCGGCAATCAACTCCGCCTCGCGGGCGGCGGCCTTGCCAGCCTCGCTGCGGCTCTCGCGCCAGGCGGCGAATTTTTCCATGATCAGGCGGAAACACGCCTTGGTGAAGCGCAGTGGCTGCTGGCCGGTGAGCAGGATCATTGCCACCAGATAAGCGGCACCGGTCAGAAGAAGCGTGCCGGCGCGGCCGACCAGATTCATCAGCACGAAACCGCCGACGCCGCTGCCGACCACTCCGCCGGGGCTGTTGAGATTGCAGCTTTTCGCCCAGTCCTTGAAAAAAAAGTCCGCCGCGTGGAGCCATGCGGCACCCGCGAGCAGCAGGATGCAAAAGCCGACCACCGTGCGTGGCCAGATGCGGCCGTCGAAGGCCAGTTTCACCACGCCAAACCAGATGAAGCCAACCGGCAGCAGGCATGCGGCGGCACCGAAAAGCAGGACTTGCAGGAAGCCGAGAATCCCGCCCAGCGGGCCTATCAGATTGTCGCCGGTGGCACCGGATTTGCCGGCGAATGCTTCCAGAATCCCCCAGCGTGGCAGGTCCGCCGGGCTGTATTTCACCAGCGAGAGCAGCAGCAACAAGCCGGCTGTGATCCATAGGATGCCGGTGATCTCGTTGCTCCATCGCGACGGTTGCTCCACCTCGCCGCGCTTCTTGTTGTCCCTGCCTGCCATAGCTTTGCCTGCGGCCAGAGCATCCTCCGACTCCCGCCCGGGAGCAAGATTGTTTTCATGGGCGGAAAATCAGGATTTCCGAAGGATGCGGGCGGAGGCTCAGCAACAGCCGGCAGGTGCGCAGCAAGCTGCTGGCTCGCCATGATGGTGGCCATCTGGCGAGGGGTTGGCGGGCGAGAAGGGATCGAACTCCGGGGCTTCGAGCGAGGGATTGGGCTGGAGCGTTTCGAGGCCGAGCTTGGCGAGCAGGGCGAGGTCTTTTTCCGCCTCCGGGTTGTCGGCGGTGAGGAGTTTCTCGCCGTAGAAAATGGAGTTGGCTCCGGCGAAGAAACAAAGCGCCTGGACTTCATCCGAAAGGCGGGTGCGGCCGGCTGACAGGCGGACCTTGGCACCGGGCACGGCGATGCGGGCGCAGGCGATCATGCGGACGAGGTCGAAGGGATCGACCTGCGGGTTTTCCGCCAGCGGGGTGCCGGGCATGGGCATGAGCGAGTTGATCGGCACGCTTTCCGGCTGCGGGTTGAAGTTGGAAATCACTTCCAGCAGGCGGAGGCGGTCGGTGATGGTTTCGCTGAGGCCGAGGATGCCACCACAGCAGACGGAGATGCCGGCGTCCTGGATGTTGCGGATGGTGCGCAGGCGGTCCTCGTAGGTGTGGGAGGTGACGATGTTCGGGTAGTGCTCCGGCGAGGTGTCGAGGTTGTGGTTGTAGGCGGTGACGCCGGCGTCGCGGAGTTGTTCGGCTTCGGCCGGGCCGAGCTCGCCGAGGGTGACGCAGACTTCCATGTTGAGCGAGGCTACGTCGCGGACGATGTCGAGCACCTGCTCGAATTTCGGCGTGCCGCCGCGCACTCCCTTCCATGCGGCGCCCATGCAGAAGCGGGTGGAGCCGCTCTCCTTGGCGGCGCGGGCGTGTTTCATGACTTCCTCACGCTCGAGCAGGACGTGGCTTTCGAGCTCGGTCTTGTAGCGGGCGGACTGGGCGCAATACGCGCAATCCTCGGAGCAGCCGCCGGTTTTGATGGAGAGCAGCGTGCAGAGCTGGATTTTGCCTTCGGGCCAGAATTTCTCATGCACCTCGCGGGCGCGCTTGAGGAGATCGAAAAACGGCAGGGAGTGGAGTTCTTGAAGTTCGGCGAGGGTCATGGGCGGATGCGTGGTGAGACGGGCCGACGGGTTACCGGGAAGCCCGGCGGATGGAAAGCAGATAGTGGAATGCGGGCAGCGAAAAGCAGTGGGCGGAAAAAAACCGGGAGGCCGTTGGGCCTCCCGGAGTGGAATTCAAATGCGGGTCAAACCGGGCTTATTGCTTGGCCTGCGGATTGACGATTTGGGGAGTGGCATCGGTGCCCCAGACGGTATCGTCGCCGGTTTGCAGCAGGTTCTTGCCGCCACCGAGTTGAGCCAACTTCGATTGTCTGAGGATCGGGATCGACTGCACGCTGTTGTCGATGCGCAGCACCACGGCCTTGGCATCATAGAGTTCGAGGTCAAACTGGCCGGTCTGGAATGGGAAGGCCAGCGGAGCGACGACGATCGGGCGGGCCGGGTTGCCGGCGGTGCTGAAACCGAGGTTGCTGTTCATGATGTAGCCGAAGCCGACTTCGCCAGGTGCCAGCGCGTTTTCGCTGGTGTTGAACACGTTGTCGGGCTTTTTCGAAAACGCGGTCTTGGCGTAGAACATGGCTTCCGAACTCGAGATTTCCGCAGCAATGAGCTGGCGGAAATAATCATTGGCGGTAGTGCCGCCAAGGGTCAATTGGCTACCGGTGTTTTCCGTGACTTGAGTCGCGGTGGTGCTGTCCGGGAAGCTGCCATAAGCAGTCTCGAACTCGAACATTGCCAAGCCGATCTGGCGGGCGTTGTTCACGGCTTCGGTTTGGTCGGCCTTCTTGCGTTGGCGGATCACCATGGGAGCGGTGAGGCCGGCAAGCGCCGCGATGATGACGATGACGACGAGAAGTTCCACCAAGGTGAAACCACTGCGCATTCTTTGGTTCATTTTCATATGTTTGGTATGTATCGTTTTTTATGAATGGGGCCGGAGCCCCGGTTTAGTATGATCGCCGTGGCGAAAAACCGCTGCGATCAGTGGAAAACTACCTCCGCAGGTGCGAGGGGCAAGGAGGAAATCACCATGTCATTTTCACCGCGAAAATTCCGGCCAGTCCGGGCTCGTTCTGGCCGGAGCCATGGATGCGGTAATCCTCGTCGGTGATGTTCTCGATGCCGCAGGTGAGATCGAGGTGTTCGTTGACCTGCCACCCGGCGCGCAGCGAGGCGACGAGGTAGCCGGGGGTGCCGTGGGTGGGGATGCGCTGGTTGTCCGCAGCCTGGTCCTCTGCGGTGATGCGGTCCTCGGTGGCGGCGCCCAGCAGGCGGGTTTCGATCCAGAATTTCTCGGCGGGATCGGTCCAGCGCAGGGCGACGGACCCGGTGAGCGGCAGTTGACGGGACATCGGCTTGTCCTCAGGCGGTCCGCCAAGGTAGGCGGGGCTTGCGAGGCGGCCATCCTGCCATGCGGCAAAGCCGGAAAGTGTCCACTGCGGGTGGAAACGCCACGCGCCTTCCAACTCGACGCCGTAGATGTAAGCATCCGCCGCATTGGTGGTGACCGTGGTTCTGCTGCCCGGGGCGGCGGGCACGCCGGTGATGAGATCGCTCACATCAGTGTAGAAAACCGAGCAGGCGAGCGAGGTGTTTTCCGTGGCCTGGCGGACGCCGAGTTCGTAAGTGAGGAAGTTCTCGGGCTGGACCTCCGTGGAGCCCAGTGAGTCGTTGCCGGCGCGTGATGTCATGTTTCCCGTGAGGTCATCGAGGTTCGGCGCGCGGAACGCTTGGGAAATTCCGCCGAACAGGCTCCATTGCGGATTGATCCGGTAGAGGCCGCGCAGCGAGCCGACGACTGCGTCCCAATCTTCCGACTGGCTTTCTTGCAGGGCACCGGCGGAATTGTAAAAACGCCCGAGTGATGCCCCGGCATGAGTGTAGCGGGCACCGGTGGTGATTTCCAGGGCATCGCCGGGTTTCCAGACGTATTGAGCGAAGGTGCCGAAGATGTCGTATTCGGAATCATCCGCCACGGGCAGGTTTTCGCGTTTGATACCTACAGTTTTTTTGCGGTAGCCGGACGAGTCCACATCGTCATGATAGAAATCAAAACCGTAAACCAAGGTGCCCGGACCGGCGGCGGATTCCAGAACGAGATCCAAGCCGAGGGTTTCCACCTCGATGTTGGATGCACGCAGGCTGTCCTCGGCGGGCGTGCGGTTCTGAAACTCGGAGTCGGCCGTGCTCTGCCAGGAAAGCGTGGCGTTCCAGCGGTCGATGAACGCGCCGGCTTGCGGGTTTTCACCGGCGTAGCGGAGGTAAGTCAGCGAGCGTTCCTGATCGTAGGTGTTTTCCGACCAAGTCCCGGGAGCGGCGACGTGGTCATCATGCCGCCAACCGGGGTTTGCCAACGTGCGGTGCCAGCGGGAAATCGCGTCCTGATTGAGGGATTGGTGGGCCAGAGTGAGGGTGGAATCCGCCGTGAGCGCCCAGTCCGCGCGGAAATCGAGGGCTTCTTCCGGGTAGCCGGTGCCATCCATCCGGCCGACCGCTGAATCCTCAATGTCGCCGAAGTCCTTGGCGGAAAGGCCGAGCCACAGGCCGAACTTGCCGCCGACTCCGGTTTCGCTTTCCAAGCGGCCGATGTGGCTGCCTTGGCCGTTGGCACGGAATTCATAAGATGCCGAGCCTCCGAGATAAGTCTGCCCGTCCGCTCTCGCGCGGAAGTCCGAGGACTTGGTGAACGCGTTGAGCGTGCCGCCCGCCGCGTCCGATCCGTAGAGCACCGAGCCCTGGCTTTTGATCAACTCCAGGTGGTCGATGGCCAGCGCGTCCACCGTGTTCCAATACTGCACCGGTCCGCTGCGCAGGGTGGAATTGTTGAGGCGCACGCCATCGACTAACAGAAGATTCTGCCGCCCGGTGAAGCCGCGGATGAAAGGCGAGCCGTGGCCGTGCGCGGTTTTCTGCACCATGACGCCGGGCGTGTATTGCAGCGCCTCGGGCAAGGTGCGGCGGGTGTTTTGCCGGATGAAATCCGCATCGAGGTAGGCGGTGGAATAGGCGGCGGAACTTTCCGTTCGCTCCGAGCGGGAGGCGGTGACAAAGATCGGATCGAGAAAGTCCTGTCCGGAGGCAATGGATGCGGCAACAAGTGTGAACAGAATCGGTTTGGGCAACATGCGTGCTTTCTTTTAGCGGTCATCATCCAGTCCGCGGTGCAGACTGCGCGAAGTCTCCTTTTTCCGGAGATCCTCCAATGTGCGCTTCTCGGAGTCCGTAATCGGATAAGGCCCGGCAAACTCCAGCCGTTGCCGCTGGCCCGGGCGGGTCCGGGCCGCGAAGGCCTGGCGGGCCGTGGGATAATACAGGATGAAATAGTGCTGACGGTCATTGCTGGTCTCGGCCAGGAAATCCGGCATGCCGCGCTTGGCCATGAACAAATCCAGATCCGGATAGTCACGCATCAACGCAGTGAGCCGGTAGTGACCGAAGGTCTCGGGCTCGGCCGCCACCAGCATGATTTGATTGTGGGCCATCGAGGCGGCGCTGCCCGGCAGGCCGGATGCTTCGAATCTCGCGCAGGATGACGCCAGCAGGACCAGAGCCGCGGCGGCGGCACTGCCTGTGATGCGGGTCCATGCAGTGTGGATGCGGATCATGGACTCAATCTACGCGGGCGCTTGCCCGGATGTTTCCGGCCCGGTCCTTTTCGATGAGCTGCTGCAGCATCCGGGTGTTCGGGCGGCTCGCCTCGGAGTCCACGAAAAACGCGGTTTCCATCGGCACGAGAAACTCGACCGCCGAGTTGATGCCGACCAATCCACCGTAGGCATCCACCACCGGTCCGCCGCTGTCACCGGGCTGCAGCGGGATGTCGATCTTGAACTTCCGCGTGCCCGTGAACCGGCTTTCAGGCGGCAGTGAGGTGCCGAGTTTTCCCCAGCCGGACTTGAAGCCGGTGGCGATGCCGCCGTGGACCACTCCGGTGCCCACCGGCAGCCAGCGCTCCGGGGCCGTGAACCGATAGTGTTGTGGCGTGCTGACGGGGATGTGCAGCAGTGCCAGATCCGCATGCTCCGACCGCCAGACCACCCGCGCCTTGTGCGGCGTGAGCCGGCCGTCCACGCCGTGGATGACGTAAACATGGCGGCCGTCCATCCGTGCCAGCACGTGGTCTGCGGTGAGGAAATAGCCATCCGGCGTGATCGGCGTGGCGGATCCGCCATCCGCATCGCCCGGTGCCTGGGACATGGGGAAACCGCGTTTCACCCAGTTGCCGAGGTTTTTCTGATCCGTCACAATGACGGCGCTCACTCGCTGGAGAATCAGTTTGCGCACTGCCGGGCCCGGAATGGCAGGATCCGGCTGCGGAGCCACCGCGCAGGCCTGCAGGGCAAAGGCCGCAAGCAATAATGCGAAAAAACACGAAAGTCGTTCCATCCGCGCGGATGGTAAACACAGCGCCCCGGATTCGTCACATCCGATTTCACATTTCCTCCAACAATCGCTCCACCACCCGCCGGAAGGGGGCCGCCATGGCCAACGCGGGCAACCCGTCCGGTTCCACCCAGCAGTCGCCGGGGGAGATTTGATAGTTGAAACCGGGCGCGTTGCCGTCATGCACCCGCAGGTTCACCCGGTAGCGGGTGATGGCGTAGCGGTGCTCCGCGAGCAGCGGCAGATCGCGGATTTCCACCGCCTCGCGGACCGGCAGTTTCCACAAACCGGTGCGGCGTTTGCCCGCCTCATGGTGCAGCAACAACCGGCCCTCGCCATCCCGCAGCCAGAGCGCGTGCTCGTCCACGGCGGTGATCGCCACCTTGCGGGATTTTACCGGCAGTTTGGCAGGATCCGGGGTCTGGCAAAACCGTGCGACAGGACAGTTGAGGCAATCGGGCAGGCCCGGCTTGCAGATCGCCTGCCCCAGCTCCATGAGCGCCGAGTGATAAGCCTGTGGCCGCGCCGGGTCCGCGAGCTCTTCCGCCCATGCCCAGATCCGCTTGAGCCCGGCGGTTTCATCCACGGCTGCGGAAAAATCCATCAGGCGCGAGAGCACGCGGCTCACGTTGCCATCCACCAGCACCGCCGGCAGACCGAAGGCGAAAGCCCGCAGCGCTCCCGCCGTGTAGCGGCCGA
>RPOS01000067.1 GCA_003820635.1 Verrucomicrobiaceae bacterium
AAATTCGGCCTGCCCTGGGAATTTCTGGATCAGCCCAGTGGATTGTAAGTCAACAGCTTGGGATACATGGCGGAGCGGATACGGGTGACGGGAATCGAACCCGTATTTCAAGCTTGGGAAGCTCACGTTCTACCATTGAACCACACCCGCGTGGTCCGCTGTGCGGCCGTAGGAATCAGCTTGAAAATTTGCAAAATCAAGGGAATTCCGGCTTCTTAATCTGTCCTAAATAAATGAAGAAAATGGTTAAAAAAGACTTGCTAGAGGGTGGGGGCGGCGGTTCTATTCTCCACGAGAACGCGGGCATAGCTTAGTGGTAAAGCGCTATCCTTCCAAGTTAGACATGCGGGTTCGATTCCCGCTGCCCGCTCCAGTTTCCACGCCCCGTTAACCACCACACTCCCCGATCCGATGAAAAAGACCTTTTTCTTTGCCGCCATGAGCGCCGCTCTGGGGCTCGTCTCCGCATCCGCTGAAATCGACTGCGGCAAACTCGCTCTTTCGGTCAAGGCCGCCGTTGCGGCCGAGCCATCGAAAGTTCTCGAAATCGTCGCCACCGAGGTTTCGGCCGCCCCGGATTGCGCCTGTGAATTGGTCAAGGCTGCAATCGAAGGCTCGGATGCCGAGGTGGTCACCGTGGCCGCCATCGTCGAAGCCGCCATCACCGCTGCGCCTGATCAAATGCGCCTGATCGCCCAGTGCGCAATTGCCCTGGCTCCGGATTCGCTCGTCGAAGTGCAGGCTTTGCTTGCCAAGCTCGACCCCAACACCGGTGATTCCGGTGACAGCGCAAAGAGCGCCAAGGGGGAAAAAGCCCCGATCGGTGAGGTCGCCGCGATGCCCAATCCGCTCGATTTTCCCGGCAAGGGTCCGCTCAAACCCCTGTTTCCGATCTTCCCGCCGGTGATCATCAATCCCCCGAACGTCACCAATGTGAATCCGAATCGCCCTGTGAATCCGCCAGTCGGCTCTCCCGGCACGTGATCAAGGCGTGATTTTCATTTCTTTTACAAACCGCATCACCCCCAGCATTTTATGAAACACAAAATTCCCTTTGGTCTCATCAGCCTGCTAACAATAGGCACCGCTTCCGCCCAAGGCCTCTATTACGTAGGTTCAGAGGCGACGGAATCCCTCCCTCTGAAATGGGTGGTGGGTGCCAGCGCCATCTACGATGACAACGTCAATCCCGGATACGGCGAGGAGGAGGACTCGATGGCCATCAATCCCTATGTGGGCCTGTCATTCGTGAACATCACTCCCCAGTCAACCTTGGATGTCTATGTGCGTCTCGGCCTGATCTATTATTTCGATACGCCGTATGAGATGGATGACATGAACAGCCAGTCGCGTGCCGGGATCAACTACACCCACCGATTTAGCGAGCGCCTGCGCTTTTCGAGTCAGAACTTCATCTCCTATGAGCTGGAGCCGGACTATTCCTACGGCTACGCCTCTGCCCGCGCCACAGGTGAGTATTTCTTCTGGAATACCGACAATTCGATCGGTTTCCGCTGGACCGAGCGCGTCGGTACCTACACCGGTCTGCGCCTCTCCGGCACGAATTACACCGACTCGTCGGCACCCAGCAACGACCGCTTTACCTGGGAACTCTACAACCAGTTCCGCTACCAGCTCAGCCCTCAGACGGTGCTGACTGCTGATTACCGTTATGGAGTTACCACAGGCAACGGCTATGCTTCCGACTCCACCGATCAATTTCTGCTGGTTGGTGCCGAGCATCGTTTCAGCCCCAACACCGTGGGTATCATTCGCGCCGGTGCCCAGTTCCGTGATGTGGACGATGGGGATGACACAACGAGTCCTTACTTGGAGTTTTCGCTCAATTCCAAACTCACCGAGGCCTTGAGCCTGCGCTCCTTCGCACGCTACGGTATTGAGAGTTATGATACTGTTCAATACATAGGCGGTGACGTCATCGAATATTCAGACCGCCGCACATTGCGCTTCGGCTTGACGGGTGAATACGTGATCTCCCCGATGCTCTCGGTGTTTGGTGGCGTTGACTACATTCCCACCTCATACCAGAGCGGTCGCTTTGTTGATGGCAATACAGGTTCGGCTCCCGACGGAGATGAGGACCTCATCAACCTCTACATCGGCATGTCCGTTCGCTTCAACGACTTCCTGACCGGCACGGTGTCCTACAACTACTCCGACTCGAGCTCGGATCTGGATTCGCGCCGCGATTACGACCGGAACCGCATCAGCGTGGGTTTGAGTGCCGAGTTCTGATTCCAGCGGCTTATTTATCCGAAAATTTAGCCCTTGTCTGAAACATCATTTGACTGATCACAGGCTCCCGCAGTGTCACTCATTGCGGGAGCCTTTATTTTGACTGGAAATCCCCCGGTCCTGTGAAAAACTTCCGCCCATGAACACTTCCGCTCCCCAACAAAACGAGGCCGCCCTGCACGCTGTGGACTATTGGCAGGTCATCAAGAACCGTTACGGGATCATTCTGCTCACCCTGCTTCTGGTGTTCATGACCGCAGCGGTCATCACCTATGTGATGCCGAAAAAATACGAAAGCCAGGCGGTCATCGAGGTGAAGCCGCGTATGCCGGGCATGTCGCCGCTGGGTGCCGCGATGACCGAAACCTCGGGCGGAGGCCGCATGTCACCGCAGTTCTTCGGCACCGAGTTTGAGAAAATCAAGAGCCGCAATTCGCTGGCCAAGGTGGTGGACAACCTCCAGCTGGTGAACCGCTGGAATGTGGACAAGGAAGCCGCCCTCGGCATCCTCAAGGGCATCGTAGGCACGCAGAACATCCGGGGAACCGACCTGATTTCGATCCGAGTCCGCCATACCAACAAGGTGGACGCGCGCGATATCGCCGAAGAGGTGGCAAGGGCATACAAGGAATACCGGGCCGAAATCGAAACCCGCGATGCGGACCGCCAGCTTCAGGAACTCAACAAGGCGGTCCGTGACCAGGAGGACAAAGTGGAGGAGCGCCGCAAGGTGCTCGCCACCATCGTCCGCAACAAGGGTATCATCTACAGGGGACAGGACGCGTTTTACGAGTCGGGTGGTGTGGACGAGGATCAGGGGGCACGCAACGCGCTGCAGATTTATCACGACATCGAGCAGGAAAAGCTGCAGCTCGAAAGCCAGATCAGCAGTTTGCTCAAATACGACAGTGACCAGCTCATGGTTTACGCCGGAGGTCTGAATCTCCCCGATAACATCATCCGCACGCTTTACCCGCAGTATCAGGAGGCGAAACGCCAGCTCGACGGACTCAAGATCAGCGGTCTTGGTGACCGTCACCCCACGATTCTGGTGGCTGTGGATCAGATCGAGAATATGAAGCGCCAGCTCGACGAAGGAGTGGTCAATCTTCGCGCCACCCTGCAGGCTCAGCTCGACCTTGCCGTCAACCGTCTCAAGAGCGTGGAGGTCATGAAGGACGAGAGTCGCGATGAGGCCATCAAGCGCGGACTCGACGCTCAGGATTATGTGGACGCCAAGCGTGAGTTTGAGACCGACCAGCAGCTGCTCGAGACCATGAAGCTCAAGCAGATGGGGGAAACAATTTCCCGCAAGATTCCCGGCGAGAGCGTGGAGGTGCATGATCCGCCGGTGATTTCCAACAGCCCGGTCAGCCCGAATGTGACGCTCAACCTCGTGCTGGGCGCGGTCGTCGGCTTGATTTTCGGAGTCGGCATCGCGTTCTTCCTCGAATATCTCGACACCTCGGTCAAAACCCTCGAGGACGTGGAGCGCTATTTGCAAGTGCCCGTGCTGGCCGTCATTCCGAAAGACGTGGGCATTCTCCACAAGCAGAGCGGCATGAGCCCGGACGCCGAGGCTTACCGGATCCTGCGCACCAACATCGAGTTCAACCGGAAGAATCCCGAGGACAACGCCATCACCGTGGTTTCCGGCGGTGCCGGCGAAGGCAAGTCCACCACCTTGGTCAACCTTGCCTACATCTGCGCCCAGGGCGGCTATACCACATTGATGATCGACGCCGACTTGCGCCGCCCGCGCCTGCACACGTTCTTCGACATCAACAACTCGGTAGGTCTCACCAACTATCTCACCACGGAGTTGATGCTTGAGGATGTGATCCTCCAGACACCGGTGGACAACCTGTATTTCATGCCTTCGGGCATTCTACCGGCTGATGCCGCGGGCATTCTCAACTCCCGCCGGATGTCGGAGCTCATCCAGGACGTCAAGCAGCGCTTCGATCTGGTCCTTGTGGACAGCCCGCCCATCCTCGGCGTGAGCGACGCTTCGGTGCTGGCCAGCGAAGTGGACCTCACGATGCTCGTTGTTCAGCACCGCAAGCTGCCGCGCAACATGCTGCTGCGCGTCAAGCAGGCAGTGGAAAACGTCGGCGGCCATGTCATCGGCGTGGTGCTCAACAATGTGGATGTCCGCAGTGACAGCCAGTATCAATATTACACCAGCTACTACACCTATTATGCGCCTGCCGAGGCACAGGTGGTTGCTCCGCCGCCCGGTTCCTCATCCGCGCCGTCCAAGCCGCAGGCTGCGGCCACCCGTGGTGCGGACTCCGAGCTTTATTGATCAATTCAATCCCCGTCTCCAAAACATGAAATCCTTTCTAACGATGTTAATGGTTCTGGCATGCGCCGTTTTCCCGGCGATCGGCCAGATCCAGATCGGCAAGAGCATTACCATCACGGTGCTCGGCGTTCCGACCGAGGAGAAAGGGCGGATTGACGGCGCCTATCCGGTTGCGGACAACGGCACGGTCAACATGCCTTTCATCGGCCAGGTGCGTGCTGCAGGCATGAAGCCGGAGGCCTTGGCGGCGGTGCTTGAAGGTCGTTACCGGGCGGCCCAGATCTATCGGAATCCCACCTTCCAGGTGGTCTCCAGTATGGAGGCTGGCGCGCTGGAAGACGCTGTGGTTCACGTCGGCGGCCAGGTCGGGCGCACGGGCCCTGTGAAATTCCTGCGCGGGCTGACGCTCTGGCAGGCGATCCAGGCCGCCGGTGGGCCGACTCCCTTTGGTACCTTGAAACGGGTGAAAGTCCTGCGTGCCGGCAAGCAGCGCCAGTATGATCTCACCGAGCTTCAGTTCATGCAGATTCCGTTGGAGCCGAACGATAGCATCGAGGTTCCCCAGAAACGTCCTTGGGAAACCAAGTGAATGCAGGGGCGCTCCGCCGGGCCTGATCATTGCTTGGGCCAAGCAACCGGAACCCCATGTGATTTCCAAATGCCATGCGCCGGCAATTCAACTTTGCTCAAACCGGACATCTGGCTTGGATCATTGTGATGTTGGCCGGGTTGGTGGTTCCGGCCCGTTGTCTGGAGATCCCCGCCAATGCGCTGGAGGGATTGCGGGCGGAGGAGTTCCGGACTCGTGAGCTGGCCCAGACGAGGCTTCTGGCATGGGCGCGCGAGAGGCCGCAGGCAGCCATGGACGAGTTGTTCCGCGTGTCCAGAACAGCCGATGACCCGGAAGTCAGGGAACGTTGTCTCGCAGTGCTTCGCGAGTTGGTGAATGACGAATATCTCAAGGAGGGCGAAGGATACATCGGCATCCGCATGCAGGATGAAGTCGCCAATGTCCCTGGCGATCTGAAACCCCGTAATGTGATCCGTGTGGTGCAGGTCGTTGCCGACTCCGCCGCGCACGAGGCGGGGGTGCAGCTCAATGACCTGATCGCCGGTCTGGATGACAAGGTTTGGCATGGTGAAGCGGCTTCCCTGCCATTCAGCAACCGGATCCGTCAGTTCAAACCCGGCAACCGAGTCACCCTCAGGATATTGCGCAATGGCGAGTTGATCGACCTGACGGTCAAATTGGGACGCCGCCCGTTGATCGCCGACAACCCCTTTCTCGATGAACGCCAACAGGATCTCGCTGCCGCCGAGCGGGCGGCCAGGGATGCCTACTTCCGCCGCTGGCTGGAACGCAGGAAGCCCAAGGACTGAATTGTTCCGCGCATTTTGGAAATCGACATTCCGCAAAGCCGTGGCATTTTCTTGAGCCATTCCGAAACTCCGCTCCGCTTGAATTTCATGATCATTCCCTGGTTTAAAAAAGCTCTGTGCCTCACAGCCGCCGCTGCTCTTTCTGGGTCCGCGTTCGCGCAGACGGCTGATTTCAACGAGGTGGGTCGCCAGATGGCGATCATGCTGCAAAACAGCCATTTCGCCCGCTTGCCATTCAACGAGCAGCTTAGCCGACGTTTTCTGGATGATTACCTGAGGGATCTGGATTTCCAGCGGCTTTATTTCACCCAGCAGGATGTGGACCGCTTCAACGCCGATTACGGTGACCGCCTCCACACGCTGCTGCTTCAGGGCAACAGCATGCCGGCCGCCACCGAGATTTACCGTTTGTTTGTGCAACGCGTGGAGCAACGCGTGGCCCAGGCGGGAAAACTCCTCGAGGCCGCCGATTTTGATTTCACCCAGGATGAGGAGGTCATGCTGAGCCGCAAGGACGCACCGTGGCCGAAGGATGACAAGGAGGCAGCCGATCTCTGGCGCCACCAGATCAAGGAGGCCGTGCTCGCCGAGGTGCTGCGCCGCGAGATGCTCACCAAACTCGCCACCGAACAGGGCAAAGCCGATCCGGGCATCGATGACCGCAGCCCGAAGGAAAAAATCTCCCTCCGCTACAAGCGCTTCCTGAGCAGCGTCAAGGATGTGGATGACGAGGAAATCGCCAATTATTTCCTCAGTTCAGTGGCGCGGGCATACGACCCGCACACGGATTACATGAGCTTCCGCGAGATGAACCGTTTCAAGGACGGGATGAAAAACGAACTTGTCGGCATTGGCGCGCTGCTGCAGGGCGAGGAGGACGGCGCCACCAAGATCATGGGTATCGTCGTCGGCGGCCCGGCGGACCGCGAGGGCACTCTCAGACTCAATGATCGTGTCGTCGCCGTGGATACGCTCAACACCGGCAAGCCCGCGGACATGACTGATATCATGTTCATGAAAATCGATAAAGTGGTCGATTTGATTCGCGGCAAGGAGGGCACCACCGTGGCCCTCAAGGTGGAGCCTGCCGGCGGCGCGGCCGGAGAAACCCGGATCGTCAGGATCGTGCGTGGCAAGGTGGAGATGAAGGATGAGCAGGCCAGCGGCGAGTTGATCGAAGTGAAGACTGAAAAAGGAGAGCCGCGCCGTTTGGGCGTGATCACCCTTCCTTCGTTTTATGCCGACTTCGACGAGGGCAAGGTGCGTTGCTCAGTGGATGTGGAACGGATCCTCAAGCGTCTCGTCGAGGAGAAGATCGACGGCCTGATTCTCGATCTCCGCAACAATGGTGGCGGCTCTTTGGAAGAAGTGCGGCGCATGACCGGCTTCTTCATGGACCGCGGCCCGGTCGTGCAGGTCAAGAACACCCTCGGCCAGGTGCAGGTGAAGGACTCTGAGAATGGCAAACCGATTTACGGTGGTCCGCTCATTGTCATGACCGACAAGAGCAGCGCCTCGGCCAGCGAAATCCTCGCCGGCGCACTGCAGGATTTCAACCGCGCCGTCATTGTCGGCGAGTCATCCACCTTCGGCAAGGGCACCGTCCAGCAACCGATGGACATCGGCCGCATGCTGCCGTTATTTTCTGTTAGAAATCGCGCGGGTTTCCTCAAGGTGACCATCCAGAAATTCTATCGTCCCTCCGGTTCCTCCACCCAGATGGACGGAGTGGCCTCCGATGTGGTGCTGCCGAGCCTGATGGACGCCATGGAAATGGGCGAGGCCTTCATGGACCACTCGCTTCCGCATGACCGCATCCGCAGGGCGGCTGACTTCAAGCCCATGGATCCGCAGGCCTTGTTCATTCCCCGCCTCAAGGAACTGAGCCAGGAGCGATTGAACTCCAACAAGGATTTCGCCTACGTCATCGAGGATGTGATGAAGGCGAAAGACCGCCTCGCCAAAAACGTGGTGCCGCTCAACAAGGCGGTTCGCCAGCAGGAACTGGCCGAGTCCGACGCCCGCCAGAAGGAGCGCAATGCCGAGCGCCGCGAGCGTTTCGCGAGCATCGCCAGCAAGGACAAGGCGGATATGAGGTTCTACAAGATCACGCTCGATGATCTTGAAACCGGTGCCGCTCTCAAACCTTATGACCCTTCCGATGAATCCGGTTCCTACATGCGCCGTGCGAAGGATGAGACGGATGATCTCGATGAGACTCCGAAATGGCCCACCGGCCTGGATCCCGTGAAGCGGGAATCACTCGCGGTGCTCAGGGATCTGGTGGATCTATCAGAAAATGCCCGCCTGGCGGGCATGATCAAGTAACCACGCGCACCGGAAATTCTCCCGATGTCCGATATCGCCGCCAATCTGGCCGAGGTGAGCAAACAGATCGGCACGGCCTGCCAGATGGCCGGACGTGATCCTGCCGCTGTCGAACTCATCGCCGTTTCCAAGACCTTTCCCGCCGATGCCGTGCGCGAGGTCGCGGATGCCGGCCAGCATGTCTTCGGCGAGAGCAGGCTGCAGGAAGCGGAGGCCAAGATCGACCTGCTGCCGGGTTCCTTGCACTGGCATTTCATCGGTCGCGTGCAGCGCAACAAGGTGCGCAAAATCCTGCCGCGCTTCGAGGTGATCCATGCCATCGATTCCACCCGTCTCGCGCTTTACATGAATGAAGTTGCCGGCGAGCTCGGACTTTTTCCCAAGGTTTTCCTGCAGGTCAACATTGGCGGCGAGCAAACCAAGGGCGGCTTCGAGCCCGATGAAATCCGCACGGAAATCGGCGGTCTGCTTGCATTGGAACGACTCGAAGTGATGGGCCTGATGTGCATTCCTCCGCCCGGCCCGGATGCGGAGGCCTCGCGACCATGGTTTGCCGCGCTCAGGGAATTGCGCGATGAACTGGAGCATGAAGCCGGCGTGCCACTGCCCGCACTGAGCATGGGCATGAGCGGGGATTTCCAAGTGGCCATCGAGGAGGGCGCCACCCATGTGCGGGTGGGTTCGGCGATTTTCGGCAAGCGCGCCTATCGGGTGGACGGCGAGCTCGGTTGAGCACAGATTTTCGCCATGCCCCTGACACTTGAAAACGCGGCCGTGATCGGAAACGAGCTCGCCCTGTCTTTTGCCGACGGTTTTGAAGCCTACCTGCCGCTGCCCATGTTGCGCCGCGCCTGTCCATGCGCTGCCTGCAATGGCGAGCCGGATGCGCTTGGTCGAGTGGTCCGCCCGCATGTCGAGCACGGGCCGCGGGCCTTCGAGTTGGTGAAATTCCAGCTGGTCGGCGGATATGCGATTCAGCTTTTCTGGGGCGATGGCCACTCGTCTGGAATCTATGCGTTTGCTTATCTCCAGAAGCTCGCCGAACTGCCGCCACCGTGATTAACGCCCGCGCCGATCTTGCCGAACTGCCGGTTCTTCCCGCCAAGGAAGTGGCCGCGCTGGCCGCCGCCGGCTTCCGCACCGCTGCCGATGTCCTCGATCACCTTCCCAAGCGCTACGAAGACCGGCGCCGCTTCGATTCCTTTCCAAACCAGCCGACGTCCTCCGCCGTTTGTCTCCGTGGCGGAGTCATTGATACTTCGAGGCGCCACTTCGGCCAGGGTCGTGGTTTCTACGAAGCGATCGTGATGGATGGCAGCGGTGGTGTGTTCGGTTCCGGTAAAATCACCTGCCGTTGGTTCAACATGCCCTTCATCCACAAGCTCGTGGCGACAGGCCAGGAGTTGATCGTTTATGGCAAGGTGAAGGATTCCAACGGGCGCCTGATCATCGATCACCCGGAGTTCGAAATCCTCCGCGACGATGATGAGCCTGGCGATTCGATTCATCTCGAACGCATCGTGCCCATCTACCGGAACATCGCCGGGCTTGCCCAGCGGCGGCTGCGTGAAATCATGCACCTGCTGCTGCTTCAGTGTGATCCGGATACACTTGCCGCGGCTTTCGATGTGGATTCTGCCACGCCCCGCGCGGACGCACTGCGCGCCGCTCATTTCCCGGAGTCGCTCGATCAAGCCCAAGCCGCGCGCCGGCGCTTCGCACTGGAGGAGTTCTTCGGCATCCAGCTCAACGTCGCGTGGCGGCGCTCCCGCCATCTGGAACAATCCGGACGAGTGCTTGGCAGGCGCACCGCGCTGCTCACTTCGTTTTACAAGAGCCTGCCTTTCGATCTAACAGACGCGCAGAAGTGCTCGATTCGCGAGATCATCGCAGACATGCGCCAGCCGCGTCCGATGAACCGCTTGCTGCAAGGCGATGTCGGTTCCGGAAAAACCTTCGTCGCCATGGCTGCGATGCTGCTTGCTGTGGATTCCGGATGCCAGGCGGCACTGATGGCCCCCACCCAGATCCTGGCGGAGCAGCATTTCCTCACCTTCCGCCGCTGGCTCGAACCGCTGGGCTTGCGGGTGGCCTTGCGCACCGCCAACCGTGATGAGTCAAGCCATCTCGAATTGGACGGCGGAGCGCAGATGATCATCGGCACCCATGCGCTGCTTTATGATGAAGAGCTTTTTGGTGATCTCGGGCTCGTGGTGATCGACGAGCAACACAAGTTCGGCGTCAGCCAGCGCGCCGCTTTGATCCGCCGCGGAGTGGTGCCCGATGTGCTGGTGATGACGGCCACGCCGATTCCCCGCACGCTGACGCTGACGATCTATGGCGACCTTGATGTTTCCCTGCTCGATGAGAAGCCGCCCGGCCGCGGGAAAATCATCACTGCTGTTAGAGAAGGCGCGAAACAAACGGATGTGACCAAGTTCGTGAAGGAGCAACTCGACCAGGGCCGCCAGGCCTACCTCGTCTATCCACTCGTCGAGGAGAGTGAAAACCTCAAGGCGGAGTCCGCCACCGAGGCGTTCGAAAAGTGGAGGAAACGGCTGTCGGGCCGCGAGGTCGGCTTGATCCATGGCAAACTCAAGCCTGATGAAAAGGAGGAGGTTATGCGGCGTTTTCGTGAGGGCGATATCGCCGCGCTGGTTTCCACCACCGTGATCGAGGTTGGCGTGGACGTGCCGAACGCTTCGGTCATGATCCTGCATCATGCCGAGCGTTTCGGCATCGCCCAGATCCACCAGCTCCGCGGCCGCATCGGCAGGGGAGGGCACAAGGGCTATTGCGTTCTTCTAACTGATGGGAAAAGTCCCGAAGGCATGGAAAAACTCAAGGTCCTGGAGCAATCCTCCGATGGCTTCGAGATCGCGGAAGCCGATCTCTGCCTTCGAGGACCGGGTGACGTGCTCGGCACCCAGCAAAGCGGCCTCGCCGATCTTCGCTTCACCGATTTTCTCGCCGACACCGCGCTGCTGCGCGAGGCCCGGGCCATCGCGGACCGCGTGATTGCGGAGGATCCGCATCTAACGGGAATCCACCATGCGTTGCGGCCGCTGTTGCAGGAAACCCTGTCAATCCCGTGCAGCGCCTGAAACCAGCTTGATCCATTCCTCGGCAGCCTTCGAGAGCGGGGCGGCGCGTTTTTTCATGAGGCTGATCGTGCGTTCCGGTGTGGGTTCGGCAAACGAGCGGATCGTGATGCCGGGAGGCGTTCGGAAGCGAATGGCCAGATCCGGCACCACCGCCAGCCCCATGTCGGCGGCCACCATGGCGAGAGCGGTTTCGAGTTGGTCGCATTCCAGACGCGGATCGGGGTTCGAAATCCGGCAAACCTTGAGCGTGCGGTCGGTAAGGCAATGGCCTTCCATGAGGTGGATCAAATGGGCGGCATCAAGATCGCCAGGTTTCGGCGCCGACGTATTCTGCGCCAGAAAATGTGACGATGGCACGGCAAGCCTCAGTGGCTCGCGGAACAACTCGCGGACATGCAGCGACCACTTTTTGCGCTCCTGCGCCGTGATGTCGCTCAAAATCGCGAACTCGATGGAACCATCCACCACTTGCGCTATCAGTTCGCGGGTTTTCGCCTCGCGGATCCGGATGTCCATCCGCGGAAAAGCGCTCCGGAAACGGCCAAGCACGCGTGGCAGCAGGTAGGGCGCGAGCGTCGGGATGATTCCGAAATCCAATTGGCCTTCCTGAACTTCGCGCCGGTGGTCGAAGCGTGCCCGCAGGCGGTCCGCCTCTTCGACCATCTGCCGGGCGTGCTCCAGCAGGATCCTGCCGGCCGGCGTGGGTTCCACTCCGCGCGGCCTGCGAAGCAGCAGGGGCTCGCCGAATTCCTCCTCAAGCGCGCGAATCTGTTGGCTGAGTGTTGGCTGGGCGACGCGGATCCTGCGTGCCGCCCCGCTCAGCGAGCCGTCCCGCATCACGGCGATGAAATTCTCAAGCTGTCGCAAATCCATATGGCTGGGATTCTGCCATTGGGAAATACAATGGCAAGTATCCAAACAAAGCGCTTTCCTGATGGGGCTGCTTTTGTCAGAACTGTCCTCCAATTTCATCTCAACCAAGGAAAAGCTATGTCCACCGAATCCAAATGCCCATTCAATCACGGCGCACCCTCCGCCACCGGCACCACCATCAGCGACTGGTGGCCGAACCGCCTCAAACTCGAACTGCTCTCCCAGCACTCCGGGAAATCCAATCCGATGGAACCGGATTTCAACTACGCCGAGGCATTCCAATCCCTCGATTATGACGCACTGAAAAAAGACCTCGCCGCGCTCATGACCGAGTCGCAGGACTGGTGGCCTGCCGACTTCGGCACCTATGCCGGACTCTTCATCCGCATGGCCTGGCACAGCGCCGGCACCTACCGCACCGGCGACGGCCGCGGCGGCGCGGGTCGCGGCCAACAACGCTTTGCCCCGCTTAACTCGTGGCCGGACAACGGCAATCTCGACAAAGCCCGCCGCCTGCTCTGGCCGATCAAACAAAAATACGGCAAAAACATCTCCTGGGCCGACCTCATGATCCTCGCCGGCAACGTCGCCCTCGAAACCTGCGGTTTCAAAACCTTCGGCTTCGCCGGCGGACGCGAAGACGTCTGGGAACCCGACCAGGACGTCTATTGGGGCCGCGAAACCACCTGGCTCGATGACAAGCGCTACTCCGGCGATCGTGATCTTGAAAACCCGCTTGCCGCCGTGCAGATGGGCCTCATCTACGTCAATCCGGAAGGCCCGAACGGCAACCCCGATCCCATCGCAGCCGCCAAGGACATCCGCGAAACCTTCGCCCGCATGGCCATGAATGACGAGGAAACCGTCGCTCTCATCGCCGGCGGCCACACCATCGGTAAGACCCACGGCGCAGGCCCGGCCTCCCACGTCGGCGCGGAACCCGAAGCAGCCCCCATCGAAGAACAAGGCTTTGGTTGGAAATCCTCCTACCAATCCGGCAAGGGCGCGGACGCCATCACCAGCGGACTCGAAGTGACCTGGACGCAAACCCCGAACAAGTGGTCCTATGCCTACCTCGAAAACCTGTTCAAATACGAATGGGAACTCACCAAGAGCCCGGCCGGTGCCCACCAATGGATCGCCAAAGACGCTCCCGAAGATATCCCCCACGCCTTCGATCCAGGCAAGAAGCAGCGCCCGACGATGCTCACCACCGACCTCTCGCTGCGCTTCGATCCGGCCTATGAGAAAATCTCCCGCCGCTTCCTCGAAAACCCCGCCGCGTTCGACGACGCCTTCGCCCGTGCCTGGTTCAAGCTCACCCACCGCGACATGGGCCCCAAAGCACGCTACCTCGGCCCGGAAGTCCCCGCCGAAGACCTGATCTGGCAGGATCCCGTCCCCGCCGCCGATCACACGCTTATCAATGAATCCGACCTCGCCACCCTCAAGGCAAAAGTCCTCGCCTCCGGTCTAACGGTTTCCGAACTCGTCTACACCGCATGGTCCGCCGCTTCCACCTTCCGCGGCTCCGACAAACGCGGTGGTGCCAACGGCGCACGCATCCGCCTCGCCCCACAAAAATTCTGGGCGGTCAACAACCCGACCCAACTGGCCAAGGTGCTCAGCACCCTCGAAGCCATCCAAGCCGAGTTCAACAACACGGCCACCGGTGGTAAAAAAATCTCGCTCGCCGACCTCATCGTGCTCGGTGGTTGCGCGGCCATCGAACAAGCGGCGAAAACCGCCGGCCATTCCGTCAAGGTCCCCTTCACCCCGGGACGCACGGATGCCACGCAGGAACAAACCGATGTCGAGTCGTTCTCCGTCCTCGAACCCATCGCCGACGGCTTCCGCAACTACCTCAAAGGACGCTACACCGTGCCCGCCGAGCACCTGCTCATCGACAAAGCCCAGCTCCTCACTCTCACCGCACCCGAAATGACCGCCCTCATCGGCGGCCTGCGCGTGCTGAAGGCCAACGCGGGGAACACGAAACACGGCGTGCTCACCAATCGTCCGGGTTCCCTCACCAACGACTTCTTCGTCAACCTGCTCGACATGGCCACCGAGTGGAAACCCACCACCCCGGAAGCCGATGCCTTCGAAGCCCGCGACCGCGCCACTGGAGAACTCAAGTGGACCGGTACCCGCGTCGATCTCGTCTTCGGCTCGAACTCCGTGCTCCGCTCGCTCGCCGAGGTCTATGCCTGCGCCGACGGCGAAACGAAGTTCGTGCAGGACTTCGCCGCCGCCTGGAACAAGGTCATGAACCTCGACCGCTTCGATCTGGCGTGACGGCGCGCGGATTTCAGTGCGCGCGGGTGCTTGGTGGAGGGCGGTTGGACTAAACTCCGTGCTCCGTTGCGGCATCTGCGCAGCGCAGGCCGTCGAGGGCGGCGCTGACGATGCCGCCGGCATAGCCCGCGCCCTCGCCGCAGGGGAAGAGCCCGGATATCTCCGGGTGCTGGAGCGTGTCGTCGCGGCGGGGGACTCTCACCGGCGAGCTGGTGCGCGTTTCAAAACCTAACAGAAGCGCGCCGCTGGAGACGTAGCCGTGCATCTGGCGTTCGAACAGCCGCAGGCCCTCGCGCATCCGGCTGGTGATGCCCTGCGGCAGCAGCTCGTGCAGCGGCGCGGATTTGACGCCGGGGAAATAACTTGTCTCCGGCAGGTTGGCGGAGATTTTTCCGGTTAGATAGTCAGTGACGCGCTGCCCGGGAGCGATCTGCCCGCCGCCGCCCGCCTGCTTGGCGATGCGTTCGAGACTTTTCTGATAGGCTATCCCGGCTAGCACGCCGTGTTCCTTGACGAGCTCCGGGCCGAGATCCTCGGGTTCGACGGTGCAGACCATGCCGGAGTTTGCAAAGGGCGAGTCGCGGCGCGAGAGACTCATGCCATTGACGACCACTTCGTCATTCTCAGTGGCGGCCGGGACGATCCAGCCGCCGGGGCACATGCAGAACGAGTGCACGCCGCGCCCGCGGATCTTGGTGGCCAGCCGGTAGCGCGCGGCGGGCAGCAGCCGCGGGCGCGACTCGCCCGGGGAAAGATGATACTGCACGCGGTCGATGAACGGCTGCGGGTGCTCGATGCGGAAACCGACGGCGAAGGG
>RPOS01000068.1 GCA_003820635.1 Verrucomicrobiaceae bacterium
GCCGATGAGCGCACCGGGTTTGGTGTCTTTGTCTTCACCCGGCAGGACGATCCTCCGGTCATGGGACCGTCCGGCAGTCCAGTTGGGGTTGAGTCGGTGAGCCTCCCGGAATACCGGCTGTTCGCCGGGGTGGAATCCGTTGAGGAATCGCGAATCCACTGCCGCAATGTCACCTCCGGCCACACGCTCCGCTATGAGTTCGCCGACGACCACTTCGACCTCTGGCTCGACGCGGATCTGCCCTATGTGGACCAGGCCGGACTCGACTTGAACGTGGCCTTCATGGATTTGCGGCAGAATGATCCGTCTTCACAGCAATTCACCGCCAAATGCGTATACCGCTCCGAGGACCGAAGCCTTTGCTATGTTTATCTGGAGCGGCCTGAGGGCCGGGGAATGCTGGTCTGCGCCCTCTCCCCCAGCGCGGCCTGGCGCCTCTGCTACCGCAACGAAAACCATGCGGTTACCGGCTTGCAGATGCTGGCACGCTTCGATAGCCGCTTTTCCGCAAGCGAGCCGAAGGGACCGGTTCGCTACGGGGTGCGCATCTCGTTTCATGACAGTCTGGAGACCGCCCGCGCGTTCCTGGCTGATTCCCTGAAGATCCCGTTGGTGGGCGCACCGGTCGCTTCCACCCGGGTCAACGGCACCATTGCTTTCCAGATCATCGGCACGCCCGCGCGTTGCGAGCTGAAAAGCCCTCAGGGCGTGACGACGAAGGTGGATTCTGTTCCCGCCGCCGCCGGGTTACATACCGGCCGGGTGACATTGGATGAAGAGGGGTTTCATGTGCTGACCGTTTACGGTGCGGATGGACGATCCAGCGACCTGACCCTGCATGCCGGGGTTACCCTGGACGAAGTGCTTCGACGCTCGACGGAGAAACTGGAGCCATACCTGGGCGGTTTCGCCGAACATTGGTACTGGGCGCAGGCGTTTCTTCTGGCGCGGCAATGGCTGGGTCCCGATGCCCGCCACGACGGCATCCTCCACGCGGCCTTGAAGCTCGTCGGAATGCAGGGAGTCCCCGCAGGCGGCCTGCCTGAGGCACCGGATCCCGCGCTGACCGAGCGATATCTGACCCGTGCCCAGCCCAACATCGATCCGGCGTATCCGATGTTGGAAAAAGTGGACGGCTGGTACAAATACCACCCCGTCCCGGTCACCCAACGGTATTGCGGGCGTGAGCTGGCCCCGTTCCATATCTACCAGTGGGAGCGCGTCCAGGATCAGTTCGAGCATATCCGCACCTATCTTTATGCCAGCCGCGCCTATGGCAACGACGCATTCTATGAGCACGCCGTCGCCATAGCCGGCAGTTCGATCACCGACAACGTGGATGCGCAGGGCCGCGTTTACAGCCTGCACCTCGGCGGCAACGAGGCTTTCGATTACACCACGGTCATTGCTCCTTTGCAGGCGCTGCTCGAACTGCTGATGGAAATGGAAGCCCGGCAGGATGCGCGAGCCTCCCGGGTGCGCGAGGCGTGCCTTCGCATCGCCGGGCATCTCATGCGCCGTGGCTTCGAATTTCCCACCGAGGGGGTTAGCGTGCATCTGCGTTGGACGGAGGATGGCTCGATCACCTGCACCGCACTCTCCCTGCTCTCAGCCTATCTGCATCTGGAGGCGCGTCCGGAATGGCTGCAACGGGCCCGGGAAATTCTCGCGTATCACGAGCCGTGGCGGATGGATGTTCCGGACGCCCGAATACTCGATTCTTCTTACCGGTATTGGGAAACCCAGTGGGAAAATGACGGCGAGGGCCGGGCGCTCAATTGCGGCCATGCCTGGACCCTGTGGCAGGCCGAGGCGTATTACCTGCTATCGTTGGCCTCCGGCGGCGACGCCCTGGCGCTGCTGCGTTCCTACAACGGATTCCGCACCAATCTGGCCAAGTTCATGCCGGACGGCAAAGTTTACGGCTGCTTCACCCCCGATTACCTTCCTTTCCGCCCGCGTAAATTCGAACCGATGCATTCCTATCCCGATACGCCGGACACCTCACTGTCATTTTACGTGTGGCCGCGCCTGGCCGACACCTGGCGGATCACCGCTGCGGTAATGGATCCGGCTCTCGTGGGCGCGCAGGCGCTGGCAACCGACAACGGATGCATCGCCCTGCAAGCCGCCGCCAGCCTTGAAGGGGATCACTTGACCGTCATTCCCGGGGAAGCCTCGTGCCGACGATTCTTCCTCCTCGATCCGCGTGTTCGCACGTTGACCTTGCACAGCGATGCCGACTCGGTGGAACTCATTTGGCCGGGCACGGCGCTTGCCGTGCTGGAAGGAACGACCGCCCCCACCCGCCATGGACTCACGGTCAAGCCGCTCAACGGCCGTTTGAAGGTCGTTCAAAAAGACAGATGATCCGGCAAACGCACCGTTCCAACCTCGCGGACTGGTTTGCGTTGTGACAAAAATCAAAGCGTAATTTTTACAATTTATGCGCAGATTTTTAATCGATGGTCAGGATCATGAGTTGTAGTTTAGTACCGTCATACCAACAAATCCCCTAAAACCAAAAAAACACACTATGAAACTTAAAATCACCGGCGCCCAGGCCAATATTGTCGGGAACACGGTTGAGATCACGGCGGTGGTCCCTGAACCCGCATCCCTCACCTTGCTGGGACTCGGTGCGCTGCCACTCCTGTTCCGGCGTCGCCGGGCTTAATAAAAAACGAAACCGAATATGAAATTATTAACTGAATCCGGCTTCCGCGTTTCCGGCTTACGCGCCATTTTGTTTCCCCGTGATTTCTTGCGTAAGAAAGGCCATGTCTTGGCCAAGGGATTTTCTATGGTCGAAATGCTCGTTGCCATTGTCATTATAGGTATTTTGGCGACACTGATTGTCGCCAGCACAAACTATTTGAAGAAGCGAGCTGCCAAGGCTCGCTCCATGAACAATCTTCGGCAGTTGGCCACCGGGGTTATCGGATACACAGCTGAAAACAACGGGCGGTTTCCAACACATCTGGTCCGCGACCCTGATGGGAGAACCGTTCCCCCTACTGACCCCTTGCAACCCGGCAACAGTATTTTTGTCTATGGCGTTCGGGGCGATGGTGGATTTGTCCAGTCATGGCAGGATCAGATTTTTTCGTTTGTCGGATCAAAAGACGTCTTCATCAGCCCATCCATGAAGATAAAGTCAATGCCATGGCCCGGATATGGACTGAATTCGGATCTTACAGGTGAAAGGAAATTTTATAAAAATGGGTCGGAGGACACTTTGCAAGCCCCCAGACAAATCAGTCAAATCAGGAGTCCGGAGCGGCTTGTCATGATGTGCGAGCTGATAACAAGCTATAACTATCTGTTTGGCTCGTTGGTCAAAAGCGCGGCAACCTCCTCATGGCCGGAAGTGTTTATTTACGACAATGAAGGTATTTTCGCATTTGCCGACGGGCACATTGAATCCATTAACCGGAAAGACAAACGGGCAAGCGCGGGAAATCATTCCTCGACCTATGCCGTTGAGTTCCAGTAACCACTCAGAATGAGATGACGTCTTCATGTGCCGACAATCTGAGCGCGAGGGGGAGTTTCCGTTCAAAGCCTCTTATCATGTGTTTTCGAAGGACCGTCAGATTTGGATTCCCTTTTGCCGCTCTCGCGGCATGGTTTATTTCCGTCAATATCGTCGGAGCTGTTGCGGTTAGCAGCACTACGGACTCCTCTTTCAATAAAGTATGGACAATTGAAAACAACAACCTCCTGGTCACTGTCCACCTTACCACAGGGTTCTTTGGCAGCGGCGGCAGCACCATCACCGTCAAGGATAAAGCGGCGAATCATACCTGGTCGCAGCCGGGGATTTTGACGCACCCGAAGTTCACCAACGGCACGCAGATCCCCAACGGCATCCAGTTCTACGCAAATTTCACGGATGCGGTCGCCGGCGCTTATCAGCTCAGAGTAACCATGACGGTGCCGTCGGACACGTCCCGCCAGGTTGTCATGACTGCGGCCGCTACAGACAGCACCAAGCTGTTCAACGGCGTCGATTTCATCGAGCCGTTTGCCGCTCCGAATACGACGGGCAGCCGCCTGATGATTACCGACTGGTGCTCCGGACATTTGTATCCATCCGATTTGCCCGATGCGAATTGGCCGAACTCTTACATTTCCGACTATGACGCCACGCTGTTGCAGTTGCCGCTGGCCGGGGTCGTGGATATCGACAGCGGCCTGGGCTACAGCGTGACACTGGACACGCCTGACAATGCCAACATGAGATGCCTGATGCTTGGCAGCCGGCGCGCCCCCATGGCCAAGTGGCGTCCGACTCAAGTAAGGACAATTGCTGGCAATACCCAGGGGGTCTGGGGTTACGACCGGCAGCTCACTTTCAATTTCACCCCCAGTGGCGGCCATGTCGCGCTGGCGAAGGCGTTTCGAAGCTCCCTGCCCGCAGGAACGCTAAAGACACTGACCGCTAAAACTGCGGGCAATGGCAACACCGCAAAACTGCTCGGGGCACCGCTATTGTGGGATTACTTCCAATACATCGACTCGCAGGAAGCCTATACCCTCGGGGTCACCAAAGCCCGGCATTTTGTGCATACCTGGGGGGATCCCCTTAACTTTTACGGACAAGGCGCAGTTGGTGAAAGTGAGCGACTGGCGGCCACTCATTCCCGAGGCTGGCTGACTTCGGAGTACGGGGTCTTTGCCGACGCATTCATTGTTGATACGGAAGCGGAGTGCGACTGGCGGCATGAATTGTCTTCCAATTTGCTGCGTGATTATGCGGGTAATGCGGTGCCCGGCTGGAGCGATTCGGATGGCCAGCAGTACATGCGATGCCCATCACTCTATGTTTCCCGGGCAACCCAATGGCTCGGAACCCGCCAAGCGTCGTATCCCGTGAACAGCTATTATCTGGACGTGACGCCGACACGCCAATTTTTTGAGTGTTTTGATGCCAACCATCCACGCAGTTGCTCGCAATACCGCGCCGATGGCCAATCCCTTTTACAAACCATCCATGAGCAACTCGCAAGCGGGCCCCTGGTTACGGCGGGCGAAGGCGGAAAATGGTGGCAGGTCCCTTACCTGGACGCGCCACTCGGCCTGATGTCCGTCCTGAATTGCCCGTGGAACGGTTATAGCCCAACCACCTACCGTCAAACCAGCTACCCTGATGGAACCAACTACAATGTTTCCCAATGGGATAGTTACGAGAACTACGGAAGCCTCGGTCATAAATACCGCGCTCCGCTTTGGGAGTTGGTCTTTCACGACTGCGTGGTCAGTGACTGGTATCCGAATGACAGCGTGGATTGGCACGCCCGCACCACAGGGCTGCCTTTCTCTTACCAGAAGAAAAAAGACGCCCTGAACGTGCTCTACGGCGCGGTGCCGACTTTTTGCCAAATTGGAGGCGCGGATTCCCATGCGGGCAGCGGCTGGTTTCTTAATCGAGCTGACTGGCTTGCGAGCTACCGCAACGCCTGCAAACCGCATGAAAGACTGGGCGACCAGGAGATGCTCAGTCACCAGTTCATTGCTGGCACAAGCAGCGATGTTCAGCAAACCACCTGGGCGGATGGCACGGTGATCACCGTCAATTTCGGCACTTCGGATTATTGGGTGACGGATCGCAGCAACGCCAGCTACCTGCTCAGGCAGTTTGACTTTCTGGTGGATGGGAACGGATGGAAGACCGTCCGTTCGACCAATATTGGCTTGAACCGCAGCATCACCACGATTGAGCTGCCAGACTATCGGTTCAGTGACAGCCAATACGATGGCAACGGTGTTCCTGTTGCCATTACCACCCGGAAGATCAACGAAAACCAGTTGCGTGTGAATGCCGACGACAACGGCACCGCCAAGACCTTTTATATTTATCCCAAACAACTGATTCCCAACTGGAACATGGCGACCACCCGCGTCTGGCTTTGCGATCCCAAGACCGGCGAACGCACACAGCGCCTCAACTCGTGGATCACGGGTGACTCCATCGGGATCTCCGCACTCACCGGATGGGTCGTACTCGACATTGGGGATGCTGTTGGCGGATTCACTGCCAATGATTTTGACGGTGACAGACGTTCTGACGTCGTGCGAATCACACCGGGAAGTCCGATGGTCTGGACCGTGTTGAAAAGCAGTTCCAATTTCATCAGTTCCGGCACCACCACCAAGACGTTTGGCGACATCGCCCAGGGGGATATTCCTGTTTCCGGCGATTTTGACGGAGACAGTCTCGCTGATTATGCGTTCTTCCGTCCAACCCCTGGCGACTGGCATGTCTGGAGCAGCCGGATCGACTCGGAAAATATCACCAACTGGGGTTATTCCACGGATATTCCAATAACCGGGGATTGGAATGGTGATGGCATCACGGACATGGCTGTTTTCCGACCCTCCAACGGGCTCTGGGCGATCCGTAGAAGCAACAATACAGGTTATATCAACCAGACCTGGGGACAGGCGGGCGACATCCCCCTCTCCGGAGATTTTGATGGGGATGGCAAAACCGACTTCGCGGTTTATCGTCCCGGAACACCGGGAACCTTCCTGATCCATTGTTCCAACAACACCACCATCACCCGGACTTTCGGCAGTGGCGGACTGGCTGACGGCACCCCGGTCGTCGGGGATTTTGACGGCGACGGGATCTCCGATTTCGGGTGGCTTGGCGGCTACAAGACGGCCTACTGGGGGTGGAACGTGTTGTTGAGTTCCCGCAACTGGGATCCCGGCAATCCGCTGACTCTCTACTGGGGTGATTATCCGACCTACAAAGACCTGCCGGCCATTGGCGACTATGATGGAGACGGCAAGACCGACTTTTGTCTATACCGTCAGCTTCCGAATCCTGCCGAATGGTATATCTGGAGCACGGGGGACTGGCAGCTGAAATGGGCGATGCCATTCGGTGCTTACCCGGATCTGCCGGTAGGCAACCCCGCCACCACCTACAACATTCCGATCAACACATGGAAGCTGGCAAACTTCGGATCCAACTGGACGGACACCGCCATCGCGGGAGAGCTTGCGGATCCCGATCACGACGACTTGGCCAATCTTCTTGAATACGCGCTGAACCTGGACCCGAATGTTCCCAACCGGTCGGGATTGCCGACCGCCGGGACAACGCTGGTCAGCGGAAACAGTTATTTGACGCTTGCCTACACCCATCCAAAAACTGCCAACGACCTCAATTATGTTGTCGAAGTATCCAATGATCTGCAGACTTGGAATTCAGGTTTCTATGATACAGAAGTGATGAGCGTGACGGATAACGGCTCGACAGAGACGGTGGTTGTGCGGGATCTCACCGCGATCGGGCAATCTCCCGGGAAGCGCTTCATGCGCCTCAGGATCAGTCATTGACCGGCCTACTCAACCCTCCGGCGGATCAGTGGGGAAAAGTGTCAGGCCTGTGTATTGCGGAGCCGGAAAGGCCTTGCATAACAACCGTGCTTTTGTTTAAAAGCCCCCTCGAGCGCAGCCACGCTATTGAACCCGGACTGCCGCGCGATCTCTGCGAGCGACAGCTGTGTATTCACCAGAAGCTGCTCGGCACTTGCAATATGAATGGCGCGAATCTCCTCGTAGATTCCCCGCTGCAAGTATTTGCTGAATAAAGCCTCCAGCTTTCTTCTTGAAATACCGCACGCTTTAACAACATCCGGAACATAAATCGGCTCCGAGGCGTGCTCCCTGATAAACTGCATTGCCGAAGCAAGGTCTTTATCCACGGTCGCATAAGCATCGGACGACCCTCTGAGCACCACCTTCATTTGGGGCTGAGGCGTTGTTGTATCCTGGGTTGGCCTTCCGCGCATGATGTTATCCAGATACTCGGCCGCAATATATCCGATGCGGAATGGATCCCAATCAATACTGCTTATCCCCGGATCGGAAATCTGGCATATGATCTCCTCGTTGTCGCATCCGAGAATGGCGACATCTTCGGGAACCTTGCGTTTCAATTTGTTGCAGGCAAGAAGCACTCCCAGGGCGATACGATCTGTTGCCGCAAATATTGAGACCGGTTCCGTGTATTTCTTCAGGACACTCAGATAGAGGGAGCTGTCAGTCACATCTCCTTGACTGGAGTGCTCCAAAACCCGGTAGTGTTCAGCGGTGCCGCCGGATTCCACAATCCGTTTTTCAAAAGCATGATAACGAATCTTGGAATATTCACATTGGTCGCCGAAAAATAAAAAAACAGGGCGGTGGAGCTTGATTAAATGATCCGCCGCAAGAGTTCCGACGGCCGTGTTATCAGGCAATGGAAATGAAAAGATGGATGGGAATGAACTGTTTGCAGGGTATCCGGACAAGTTGACGGCAGGGATGCCAAGGCGCGCAATTTTTTCGGCAGCCGAATAGCCGTAAAACTCACCGATAATGCCATCACCCTTCCATTTCGTTAATTGATTTATCGTCAGGAACGCCCTGTTATTGACGATGGGAATATTCCAGCGCGGGTTTTTTCTCAAATAGCTCAGTATTCCATTGACGATCGGCCTCCCGTAATTGGTCAACTCATTGATGTTCAAAGCGACACAGGGGGTCTTTTGCCGCTTGTTCAAACGTGGAGCGGCGGAGAAGGATTCGTTTTTTCTCGATGGAACGCCCCCCTTTTTACTTGAGAGTGCCGTGTGATGTGCGCTGTCTGGAATGCGGGAGAGAGAGATTTTCTCCGGTCGATCAAGGGAACGCAATGCCGGCTTGCTTCCGGTTGCGCCGAAATGAAAAATGATTTCCTCAAGCTGAGGGGGCAACGCGCCCTGCGTGGTCAGCAATTCTTCGATCTTCTTCCACCTTGTGGATTCGTCCTGCTCCGGAGTGAACAAGCGGGTTTCTGTGCCGCTCCTGGAGATCGAAAGAAGCCGGTCGTAGATGCCCAACAACCGCCGCCAATCACGACCAAGGCTCACCAGGCGCTGCTTCGGGATTCCGTCCGCACCCGATTGTTTCCTGATCCGTTGAAAGCAGATCCATGCCTCCAATTCGTGATTCAGCTCAAAGACCCAATGGGCTTTCGTCACGGTTCTCCGCGCCCCGGGAATCTCGCCGGCGGCGGCCATTCTGGGAACATGCCTGCGTGACAACCCTGATCGGGTTGCGAGTTCAGTGGTGGAGATGAGCTGCAACATGTGACAAAAAACTATTCCACGCATGCCTGTCGTCAATGCGTCATTTGCGTAAATCTTGTAAAGAATGCGCATTTTTTGACAGGACAATCGAGACCTGAATGGGTATCAATCTTAAATCAAATCGAAAGCATTCCGAATGGATTTCACTTCACCGAATTCAGACCAGTTAGACCTTGGAGGAAAGTTGAGCACAAGGTTCCGATACGAGAATGGGCCCGCTGGCAGTTCGCCGGAGCGGCGGGTTCTTGCGGGCAACTTGCCGGAGCGCGAAAACAGGCAAGAAGGGAAGACCGGGTGGTTAATCTTTCTGAAATACCAAGCGTTGCGGATTAAAACACCAACCCGTTCAGTTTCCCGATGACTCTAAATCTCCTAGACTGGCTCATTGTAGCTGCAGCGGTGCTGCTTGTGGCGGGGGTGGCAGTTTTTGCACTGCGCTACGTCAAAAACGTGAGCGATTTTCTTGCCGGCGGACGTTCGTCGGGGCGTTACCTGATCTGCAACGCAGAGGGCGCGGCTTCACTGGGCGCGATCACGATCGTCGGAACGTTCGAGCAACTCTACAACGGCGGACCTGCCGTGGGGTTCTGGGGGATGATCGCCACTCCGGTCGGGCTGATGGTCGCGCTCACAGGATTTGTGATCTACAGATACCGGGAAACGCGCGCCATGACGATGGCGGAGTTATTCGAGATGCGTTACAGCAAGCGATTCCGCGTTTTCATGGGGCTGCTGGCGTTTGTTTCCGGCGTGATCAATTTCGGGATTTTTCCGGCGGTCGGCGCACGGTTCATTGTGAATTTCTGCGGGTTTCCGGAGGCACTGGCGTTCGGTGGACTGCACGTTCCGACTTTTGCTGTCGTGATGGCGGTGATGATCGGTGTTACCCTGTTGTTTGTGACGCTGGGTGGTCAACTCACGGCAATCGTAACCGATTGCATCGGAGGGATCCTATCAACAGTTTTTTTTCTGGTTATTGTGGTCGTGGCGCTGTGGCTGGTGGGGTTGGAAAACATTCACGAGGCCATCACGGTGCGACCGGCCGGACAATCGTTCCTCGACCCGTTCGACACGTTCCGTCTGCAGGACTTCAATATGTGGTTCATCCTGATCGGGGTTTTCATCGGTGTTTACAGCACCATGTCATGGCAGGGCAACCAAGGCTTTAACGCCTCCGCCCTCAACCCGCACGAGGCGCGCATGGGCCGGATTCTGGGCCAATGGCGGAACTACGTGCGCGGAGCCATGCTCGTGATTCTGGGTTTGTGTGCGTATGTTGTGATGCACCATCCCGACTACGCCACCCAAGCAGCCTCCATCGGGTCCCAGGTTGCCGAGGTCGGTGGTGGGGAAATGATCCAGCGGCAGATGACCGTGCCGGTGGCCCTTAGCCATTTGTTGCCTATGGGGATCAAGGGGATGTTTCTGGCGATCGTCATCTTCTCAATCATAGCGACGGACACCTCATACATGCATTCATGGGGGAGCATCTTCATTCAAGACGTCGTGCTGCCTTTTCGCAAAGCCCATCTCTCGCCGGAGGCACACATCCGGCTGCTGCGGTGGTCGATTGTCGGGGTGGCGCTCTTCGTGTTCTGCTTCAGCCTCTTGTTCAGGCAAACCGAATATATTTTCATGTATTTCGCCATCACGGGAGCGATCTATATCGGAGGTGCGGGTTCGGTAATTATTGGAGGACTCTACTGGAGCCGCGGGACGACGGCGGCGGCTTGGTCGGCGATGATTGTAGGATCGGGATTGTCGGTGGCCGCCATCGTGCTCAAGCAGGTGAACCCGGCCTTTCCGCTCAACGGGGCGATCCTCGGATTTTTGGCGACACTGGCCGCGATCGGCGTTTACGTGGCGGTATCCTTGGCCACGTGCCGCAAGCCCCACAACATGGAAAAACTCCTGCGCCGGGGCCGCTACGCCTTGGCGGAGGATGGAACTCCGCTGCCGGAAGTCGCCAAGCCGCCCCGGACCTGGCAGACCCTCATCGGGATCGATGGACTGTTCACGCGCGGGGACCGACTCCAATCCATGGTCCTCTTTGTCTGGAGCATGGGCTGGTTTGCGATATTTTTGGGTGCGGTTATCTGGAACATGATTTCCCGATGGTCAACCGAGACATGGTGGATCTATCTCCTGATTAGCGGGATCATTCTGCCTCTCGGAATTGGGGTGATCACCACCGTATGGTTCGGTTGGGGCGGAATCCGCGATTTGGGAAGGCTCTTCCGCCGGCTCGGCAAAACGGGGCGCGACTCCGATGACGATGGCGAAATTGTGAAGAATGATTCCAACCTATGATCTCCGCGAACTCCTTCTTAATTGCGGCAGGAAAAAGAACCCTCTTTCCCCCGCGGAAGATGCAAACCGCTGCCGTTGCCGTGGGTAGCCCAAGCGGATTTTTCTCCGCTCATTCAGCCTATCCCTTCCTATTTTGACGCCCTCTCAGGGAACAAAGTTCTGCCATAGAGCGTCAGCGCGTTCCGGGCGCGGCACCCACATGACCGATTCGGGATTATCCAGGTATTGCTGCCAGATCGGAATGCCGGGGCGCAGGCCGAGATTTTCATAGCTGGCGGGATTCTTGATCACGAGTTCGCGCCGGACGGGGTAGCGCGGATTGGCCTCCCATTCCAGTTCGTCCCCGGCCAGTCTGGGGAACCAGGCGAGCCCGGCATGGGCGCGCACTCCGCGGTAATCGAATCCAAAGTCCCGCACGCACCACGCACCAAAGGTGAGCGGTTGATGTGGGTCGGCACTGATGGTGGCGTGAGCCCAATCCGGCGGCACCACCACGACTTCGCCCGGGCCAGCCGTCACGGCAAAGCAGCGGCCCGGGTCATCGTCGGCCGTTTCCTGCATGAGGATGACCGCCCGGCCCGCCCAGATTTCATAGAGCTCGGCGGTGGAGCGGCCACAACTCGCGCTCACGGCATGGATGTGCCCCTGTGAGCGCACGGGTTCGTCACCGAGACGCCCGGCGGCATAGGTAACGACTCCGAAAAGCAGATTGCGCGCGAGCAGATCGGCGCGGCGATCCGCCGTGCCCACATCCATGGCGATGGCATACACCGGATCGGGGCCGTCGCACTGCGGTTCGCGGAGACTCGGACGGATGGCGTCGAGTCCGCGCAATTCGCATTCCGGACCGAACACGCCGGGACCGTATTGGAATCCGAGCGGGTCGGTCGTGGCCTGAATCGGGAAGCCGGGATGGTGGTTCATGGCTGGTGACGGACAAAGGCCTTGAGTGTGGCGAGTTCTTTTTGGGGATGCGGTGTGGCCGGGCGGATGGTGTAGGCCCCCACCGCCGCGGGCACGATGAAGGTTTCGGCGTAGTGAACCACAAACGGCTCGAATGCGCCGGTGGGACTTTCCACGATGGCCTCTTCGCCTTCGACCAGATTGAGGACATTCACGCCTCCCCTTTCGCTGCCGCCAGTATGATGCTCAACCTTGTCGGTGAACCAGTGGCGGCGTGTCTCGATGAATTCGGCAGGATGCAGGCCGGTGCGCTCCTCCCGCCACCCGGGACCGGAGGCGATGGGGGTGAACTGGTTGACGAGATGCTTGCGGGCGTAGGTTTCGTCTCGGTCCCATTGGACGACCTTGCTGCCGCGGTCGATGTTGACCGGCCGCGGTTTGCCATCGAGTCCAAGGCGCGCCCAGTCCCAGAGTTTGAAGGTGAAAATGTAGGGCGTGGCGCTGATTTCCAACACCATGGAATTGGCACCGGAGCAATGGAGCGTGCCTGCGGGGATGAGAAAGTGGTCGTGTTTCCGTGCGGGAAACGTGCCGGTGAATTTCTCTGCATCGAAGGGTTTTTCTCCGCGCTGGGCGGCGCGTAATTCGGCGAACATCTCCTCGGGCTTGGTGCCGTCCTTGCAGCCGAGGTAAACGATCGCTCCGGGCTGGGCATCGAGCATGTAGTAACTCTCGTCCTGGGTGTAGGGCAGGCCGAAATGTTCACGGGCGTATTCGGTGAGCGGGTGCACCTGATAGGACAGGTTGCCTCCGCCCATCGTGTCGAGAAAGTCGAAGCGGATCGGAAACTCCGGCCCGAAGCGTCCATGGACCGGCTCGCCGAGCAGGGCGCGCGGCTGGTTGAACACGACGTTGATCGCCGGGATCTCCACCTTGGTTCCGCCGGCGAATTCGAGCAGCAGCGAGTTTTCCTCCGGCACGCAATCGAAACACCAGGCGTAGTTCGGCGGGCCGTCGGCCAGATCGCAGACCTCGCGCATCCACTGCCCGCCCCATGGGCCGGGATCGAAAAATGGCACCACACGGAACGGGCGGTTCGCCGCCGCGGCAAGTCCGGCCAGATGCGCGGAGCCGCTGATCATTTTGGGTTCGGCGGGTTGGGTGGTATCCAGGAGGAAATTCCAGCGCTCCATCGTGGCCTGCTTGAGACGGTCGGCGACCCGCCAGTCGATGAAGAAGCTGCGTTTGTATTGCAGCGAGGCTTTAAAGCCGCGGTTGGGCACGCCGAGATTATCCACCTCACCGCGCCGCTGTCGGAGTTGGCCCTCCCATCGCGGCATGTCGGCATAGACCAGAATGTCAGCGCGTGGAGCCAGCAACGAGGCGCCGGGGCCCGTCACCAGGACGAGGCGGTTGGCGCTCTCAATCTCCAGCGTCACCGCGCCCGCTTTGGTTTCATCCAGAAAATCGGCCATGGCGAGCGTCTGATTGAGGTAGCCGAAAACCGGATCGTCCCCGCCGAGGAACGGCGCCACCATCGCGTCCACCTCGTCCGCGGACTTGAAGGCCTGCTTGCTGTCGAAAACCTTCGCCGGATCAAGCGCGCTTGTTAGAACGGAGCGGATCGCGTCGTCGTCCACACCGGGATAACACTCGAGCGCCACCGTGCATTTGCCCGGGTGTTTGGAGATGGCGGAGCGTATTTCAGAAACAATGGCATCCCATCCGGACCAGCAGTCCGATGCGCGGGCGGCGGGGACTTTGACCGTGGGAGATTTATCGTAGTTGGCGGCACGAAGGCCGAGGGATTTGAGGTAACTCATGGTCGTGGCAGCATTGCGGGTTTGCCGTCTCGCTCGACGACGATCATTTTGAAATTCTTTTCCGCGATGGCCCCGTAGTCGTGCCCCGCGTTGGACGGATAAATGCCGAGATACACCAGCGGTTCGGCGCCGACATTCATCGTGCGGTGGGCGGTGTGGCCGGGAACATAGACGACCGAATTGGCGCACAACGGCACCATGCGGCTCTCGCCCGTCGCCTCGTCTTCGAGTAGCATCATGCCCTCGCCACGCAGACCGACATAGACCTCGGCGGCAGGCCGATGGGAATGGTAATGGCCCTTGGTGAGGTAATACTCGTCGCCGATTTTCCCCGGATAGATGATGCCCAGCCCGTAGTGGAGCTGGCCGTCGCCGCTGGCGGGTTCCACGGCGGTCACGGCGTAGAGCAACGGGTTGGCTTCGGCAAGGGCGGCTTCGAACGCCGCGCTGTCGGCAAAGCACCCCCGCAGGTCGGCGAGATGGCGTTGCACCATCGGGCGATTGCCGATGCGGGCGGAGTCGAGCCCATAGGCGACCGCGAGGTCTTCGGGCTGGATGGCTGTGAGCATGGTGGGTGGTGTCATGATTGTTGGTGGTGAAAAGTTAGTTCCGGCAACGGGTGGATGCCACCCGCGCGGAGAGCGTTCAGCGCCGCGCCGTGAACCGGCGAGAAGGCGGGCGGCGTGATACGCGCGGCGGGACAGGCGGAGCGGATCGCAGCCTCAATGAGCGGCTGATACGGGTCGCCCGAGCAGGCGCATCCGCCAAGCAGAACGACTTTCGGTCCATCGGGAAAAGCAAGCGCGCGTGCGGCTCCCGCCACCAGTTGGGCGAGGGCGGTCGCTCCTTCGCGCAGGATTTGCAAAGCCATCGCATCGCCCTCCTGCGCCAGGCGGATGACCACGGGCGCAAATGCGGCCAACTCGTCCGGCGTCCATTTTTCCACATACAAGCGCGCAAGCAGTTCGTTCGGCTCCGAAAGCCCGAGAAAGGCCAGCAAAGCCGGGAGCAGGCGCGTCTCCGGCGAGCGACCATCCGCCGCCCGGACCGAGGCACGCATGGCGGCGAGCGCGAGACCGAAGCCGCCGCCCGCATCGTCGA
>RPOS01000069.1 GCA_003820635.1 Verrucomicrobiaceae bacterium
CGGGGCGAGAAGGGTTTGCTCACGTAGTCGTCGCCGCCGAGTTCCAGACCAAGGATGCGGTCGAGTTCGCCATCGCGGGCGGTCAGGAAGAGTATGGGAATTGCGGAAATTTCACGCAGGCGGCGGCACAGATCGAGACCGGTCATGTCCGGCAGGCCGATGTCGAGAATGGCGAAGTCGAAATTCCCGTGACTTGCGGCGGCGAGGGCGTCGGTCCCGGTGAGCGCGTGCGTCACGGTGAAACACTCGGTTTCCAGGGCATAAACCAGCGTGTCGGCGATGGCCGGCTCGTCTTCCACCAGGAGAACATGGGGCATGTCCGGCATTTCAACCGCCCCTTTGGAAATGCCAATGACGAAAATCGGGTGCTTGACGGAAATGAATCATCACAATATTGTGATCTTATGAAAACAGCGACCGTGAGGGACTTGCGTTATGATTTTCCGAAAATCGAAGCCTGGCTTGCCGGGGGCGAGGAGATTTTGATCACCAAGCACTCGAAGCCGGTGGCGCGGATCTCGGGACCGGCTTCCGCACCGGTCAAGAAACTGCCGCAGCATCCGGACTACGAGGCGCGCCGCAAGCGGATCTGGGGCGACCGGGTCTTCACTCAGGAAGAGGTGGACGAAATGCGGGCCTTTGAAACCGGCGAGCCATGATCGCCTATCCGGACACCAGTTTCCTCTGCTCGGTTTACCGCGAACAGGTTCACTCGCCGCGCGCGGATGCCTACAGGGCGGCCATGACCGAACCTCTGCATTTCACGAGCCTGCTGGAGTTCGAGTTCATTCAGGCGATCCGCCTGCAAGTCTGGCTCCATGCGGCAGATCGGAAAAAAGGATACAGCGAGCGCGAGGCGGACCAGATGATCGCCGATTGGGAGCGCGATGTGGCGAAGGGACTGAACGTGCTGGTGCCTTGCGACATGGACGCGGTGCTGCGACTCGCGCGCACTTTCTCGCTGAAACGCACCGCGCTCGGAGGCCACCGCACGCTCGATGTGCTGCATGTGTCCACCGCCGTGCATCTGGGTGCGGTGGAGTTCCTCACCTTTGATGCCCGCCAGCACAAACTGGCGGAGCATGCCGGACTGAGCGTGCCGCTGTGATGGATGTCACTCCACCGTCCAGGTGGAGGTGCCGTGGAGCAGTTCCTTCCAGCCACCGGTTCCACGTTTGGCCCGGGCCTCCTGCATCTGGTTGTGGACGAGGGCCTCGTAGGTGGGCCGCTGGATCTGGCGGACCACGCCGATGGGTGTGGGGAAATCCGGCAGGCCCATGCAGGCGAGCATCTGCGAATAGAGCGGGCTCGGATGGTCCGGCTGGTGCGTGAGGATGTCGGGCGCGGAGGCGTCGCAGACTTCGGGCACCAGTCCGTTGAGGCGGATGCCCTTTTCCTTGTTCTTGCCGAAGAGCAGCGGCTTGCCGGCCTCGAGGAAGAGCATCTGGTGATCGCGGTTTTCCTTGGCGTAAACTCCATCCCACGCGCCGTCGTTGAAGATCACGCAGTTTTGGAAGATTTCCACGAAGGACACGCCCTGGTGCTCATGGGCGGCCTTGAAGGTGTCCACCATGTGCTTGGGATTGTTGTCGATGGTGCGGGCGATGAAGGTGGCTTCCGCGCCAAGCGCGAACAGCAGCGGGTTGAGCGGGTGGTCGATCGATCCGCCGGGCGTGGTCTTGGTCCTGGTGCCTTCCGGCGAGGTGGGGCTGTATTGGCCTTTGGTGAGTCCGTAGATGCGGTTGTTGAAAAGCAGGACGGTGACGTTGAGGTTGCGCCGCAGCAGGTGGAGCAGATGATTTCCACCGATGCTGAGGCCGTCGCCATCGCCGGTGACGATCCACACGGAGAGGTCCGGGTTTGCCACTTTCACGCCGGTGGCCACCGTCGGCGCGCGGCCGTGGATGGTGTGGAAACCATAAGTCTGCATGTAATACGGGAAACGGCTGGAGCAGCCGATGCCGCTGATGATGACGAAGTTTTCCCGCGGCACGCCGAGCTCGGGCAGCGTGCGCTGCAGCGAGTTGAGAATGGCATAATCGCCGCAACCGGGGCACCAACGGACGTCGTTGGGAGTGACGAAGTCCTTGCGGGTGAGCCCGGGCACGGCGGGGACGTTTTGAATTTCAGTGGCCATGGAAATCAGTCGTTAAGGAGTTGCAGGATGCGGCCGCGGATTTCGCTGACCTTGAAGGGGCGGCCCATGATCTTGGTCATGGAAACGGCGTCCACGAGGTATTTGCCGCGGATGACCAGCGCCAACTGGCCGGAGTTGAGCTCGGGAATGAGAACTTTTTCAAATCCCTTGAGCAGATCGCCGAGATCCGGCGGCAGCGGGTTGAGGTAGCGCAGGTTGGTGCTGCTGACATCGAAGCCCTCCGCCCGCAGCGATTCGACGGCGGAGGTGATGGCCCCGTGGGTGCCTCCCCAGCCGAGCACTAACAGCTTGCCGGATTTTTCCCCGGTGATGCGCAGCGGCGGCAGGCTCTTGGCAACGGCCTCCACCTTCGCGGCGCGCAGGCGGGTCATTTCCGCATGGTTGTCCGAATCATAACTGATGCTGCCCTTTTCGTTTTTCTCAAGGCCGCCGATGCGGTGCTCGAGTCCCGGCTGGCCGGGGATGGCCTGGGTGCGGGCAAGCGTTTCCGGATCGCGGGCGAAGGTGACATAAGGTTTGCCGGTCTCCGCGAAGGGTTTGGAAATTTCCGGCAGCGAGGTTTCGCAGGGGATCTTCCATGGCTCGGAGCCGTTGGCGAGGTAGCCGTCTGATAGAAGGATGACCGGCGTGGAATACTCCAGCGCAATGCGCACCGCCTCGAACGCGGCGCGGAAGCAATCCGACGGCGAATTCGCAGCCACCACCGGCAGCGGGCTCTCGCCGTGGCGGCCGTAAAGCGCCTGCAACAGGTCGGATTGCTCTGTCTTGGTCGGCAGGCCGGTGCTCGGTCCACCGCGCTGGACGTTGATGATGACCAGCGGCAGCTCGGTGGAAATGGCCAGGCCGATGAACTCGCTCTTCAGGCACATGCCGGGGCCGCTGGTGGCGGTGACGCCGATTTGCCCGGCGAAACTCGCGCCGATGGCCACACCGATGGCCGCGATCTCGTCCTCCGCCTGCACGGTTTTCACGCCGTAGTGCTTGAATCCTGCCAGCGCCTCAAGCACCGACGATGCGGGCGTGATGGGATAACCGGAGAAAAGCATCTCGCGGCCCGCCTTTTTCGCTCCGGCGATCAGGCCCAGGGCGATGGCGTCGTTGCCGGAAATCTTGCGGTAGGTGCCGGGTTCCACTTCCGCCCGCGAGACCATGTAGCGGTTGCGGGTGGTCTCGGTGGTTTCACCGAGGAAATAGCCGGCTTTCAAAACGCGGATGTTCGCCTCGGCGAGGTCCGGAGCCTTGGCGGCCCACTTGGCGTTGATGTAATCGATGGTCGGCTCCAGCGGCCGGCCATAGACCCAGTAGGTGAAACCAAGCGCGAAAAAGTTCTTGGTGCGCAGTTTCTCACGCTGGGTGATCGGGCTGTCCTTGAGCGACTCCACCGCCAGGCCGGTGATGTCGATGGAAATGACTTCGTATTTTTTCTGCAAACCCGGATCGTCGAGCGGATTGGTCGCAAAGCCGGCCATGGCGAGGTTTTCCGCGTTGAACGCGGCGGAATTCACGATCAGCAGGCCGCCCTCGGCGAGGTCGTAGAGATGCACCGCCAGCGCGGCCGGGTTCATCGCCACCAGCGCGTCCGGCTCGTCGCCCGGCGTGAGCACCGTCTGGCTGCCGAAGTGGACCTGGAAGGCGGAAACCCCGGCGATGGTGCCGACCGGGGCGCGGATCTCGGCCGGGTAGTCCGGAAACGTGGCGATCGCATTGGGCACGGTGACGCTGGTGTCGGTGAAACGTTCGCCAACGATTTGCATTCCGTCGCCGGAATCACCGGCGAAGCGGACTACCACTGATTTCATCTCGCGGAATCCGCGGGTGGCTGGGGTCATGGGTTCGATGTGCTTGGAGTGAGCCGAAACTACGTGCCGGACGGCGGGGGCGTCAATGTCCGAGAAGCCGAATTTTCAGGGAGTTTGCGCCACCGCGGCCGCCAGCCGGCTTGCACGGGTTTTGGCAGCATATGCATTGCCACTCCTCCGCCGGCGGGCATGATCCGCCGCGTGACTGAATTTCTGGAGGGAATCAAACAAGTCTCGCCGCACGCGGAGCCGATCCTGGTGATCTCGCTCACGGCGATCCTGGGCCTGCTGATCGGCAGCATCCGGGTCCGTGGCATCAAGCTCGGCGTGGCGGGCATGCTCTTCAGCGGGCTGTTGCTCGGGCACTTGGGACTGACGCTGGAACCGCATTTGATGGCCTTTCTCAAGGAATTCGGCCTCGCGCTGTTCGTCTTCACCGTCGGCCTGCAGCTCGGGCCCGGGTTTTTCAACTCGCTCAAGAAAGACGGCCTCAAGCTCAACTCGCTCGCCGTGCTCATCGTCCTGTCCGGCGCGGCGCTCATTTTTGGCCTCGGCCACTTCTGGTTGAAGTGGGACGCCGGCGTGATGGCCGGCGTGTTCTCCGGCTCCACCACCAACACACCCTCGCTCGGCGCCGCCCAGCAGGCGATGGGCGGAGCCGGAAACGCGGACTCCGCCAGCAAAGCGGCCATGGCCTATGCGGTGACCTATCCCTTCGGCGTGCTCGGCATCATCCTGGTTATCATCGTCATCCGCATGGTGTTCCGCATCGATCCGAAACACGAACTCGCGGCACTCAAGCACCAGTTGGCCCAAGGCATCCGCGAACCGCAGCGCGCGTCCCTCTCCGTGGAAAACCCGAACCTCGAGGGCGTGGCCATCCGCAACATCCCGGGCCTCGGCGACGATGGCGTGGTCGTCTCCCGCATCCGCAGGCGGGACCAGCGGGAAGTGCAGATCGCCAACTCCGAGACCATCCTTCACCACGGCGATGTGATCCTCGCCGTGGGAACTCCGGAGCAACTCGAGCGCGCCACCCTCGGCATCGGCAGGCGCGTGGAGGAGGACCTGCGCAAGGCCCCCGGAAACGTCACCTCAAAGCGCGTCATCGTCACCCACAAGGACATGATCGGCAAAACCATCGCCGCCACCCGCATCAGCGAGCGCTTCGGCGTCACGGTCAGCCGCGTCAGCCGCCAGGACATGATTCTAACCGCCATGCCGGACCTCAAGCTCCAGTTCGGAGACATGCTCAACCTCGTCGGCGAGGAAGCGGCCATCGAACAGGTGGCGAAAATTCTCGGAAACTCGGTGCATCAGCTCAATGAAACGAGCTTCGCCTCGATCTTTATCGGCATCACCGTGGGCATCCTCTTCGGCCTCTATCCGTGGAACCTGCCCGGCATGCCGGTGCCGCTGCGCCTCGGCCTGGCCGGCGGCCCGCTCATCATCGCCATCCTGATGGGCCGCATCGGCCGCATCGGGCCGCTGGTCATCCACATGCCGATCAATGCCAACACCGCCTTCCGCGAGCTCGGCATCATCTTCTTCCTCGCCTGCGTCGGCCTCGGTGCGGGCGGGAAATTCGTGGAAACCGCCTTCTCCGCCACCGGTCTGCAATGGATGGCGATGGGTGCCGTGGTCACCACCGTGCCGCTGCTGCTGGCCGGCTTCATCGGCCGGAAGATGATGAAGCTCAACTACCTCACCCTCTCCGGCGTGCTGGCGGGCAGCATGACCGATCCGCCGGCGCTGGCGTTTTCCACCAAGCTCGCCAACTCGGATTACCCGTCACTGGCCTACGCCAACGTCTATCCGCTCACCATGCTCATGCGCATCCTCGTCGCCCAGATCGCCGTGCTGTGGCTTTGTTAGAGAGACGCCGGCATCACCGGCTTTCCGCCAGCTTCACGTAGGGCGACTCATGGCTTTCCGCGCGCTTTGCGCCGCTGAGGATGCGCCACCATTCCCACGCGCAGCCGAGAATGATGATGCTGACAAACAACAGGAAAACCGTCACCACCACGATGTCCACCCGCGCGTTGAAAAGCGCGGTCTCCACCGCCTTGAGCTTCTCCGCAGGCACTCCGGCAGCCAGTTGAGCCTCCAGTTTCCGCACCGCGGGCAGAAAGCCCGCCGCCCGTGGCGAGAAGATCTTCATCCACCCGGCGGCGAAGGTCACCGAGGCGAGAAACAACAGCGGCACCAGCGTGACCCAGCAGTAACGCACCTTGCCGGATTTGATCAGCAGCGTGGTGCCGAGGCAGAAGGCGATCACCGCCAGCAGCTGGTTGGAAATGCCGAAAATCGGCCACAGGCTTTTGGCGATGCCCTCGGGATCGACCGCACCCTGATAGAGAAAGTATCCCCACGCGGCCACCAGCAGGCCGGTGGCGGTGACGTTGCCCAGCCAGTTGCGCGTGTCTCCCAGCGGTTTCCAGAGCTGTCCTAACAGATCCTGCAGGATGAAGCGGCCCACCCGCGTCCCCGCGTCCAGCGTGGTGAGGATGAACAGCGCCTCGAACATGATGGCGAAGTGATACCAAAGCGAGAGCGCCGTGTTTCCCGGGATCACCTTGGCGAACATCGTGGCCATGCCCACCGCGAAGGTCGGCGCGCCGCCGGTGCGGCCGATGATCGTCGGCTCCTGCAGGTCCGCGGCGAGTTTCTCCATCTCCGCGAGCGAAACCTGATAGGCCGGGCCAAAGGAGTTGATCTTTTCAATCTGGGCGGCCACGGCCACCGGGTCGCGCGGATTGACCGGCGAGTTGATGGCGAAATACTGACCGGGCGGCAGCGCGCAGGCGGCGATGATGGCCATCAACGCCACCAGCATTTCAGTGACCATCGCGCCGTAGCCGATGAGCCGGATGTCCTTCTCGCGCCCTAACAATTTCGGTGTGGTGCCGGAGGAAATCAGCGCGTGGAAACCGCTCACCGCGCCGCAGGCGATGGTGATGCAGACAAAGGGCAACACCGGCCCGGGAACCACGAAGCCGCTGCCGTCGATGAATGGCGTCACCGCCGGCATGTGCAGCGGGGGCATGGCGATGACGATGAAGACTCCGAGCACCGCCACCGTGCCGAGTTTCATGAACGTGCTCAGGTAATCGCGCGGTGCGAGCAGCAGCCACACCGGCAGCACCGAGGCGGCGAAGCCATAAACCATGATCGCCCATGCCAGGTCCTTCGCTTCCCACAGCAGGGCCTGGTTCCAGCTCGCCGGCAGGTATTTCCCGGCCGCCACCGCGGCAAACAATCCCAGCACGCCGAGAATGGACACGCCCGTCACCCGCATCGCCCCCGTGCGCAGCAGAATGCCCATCAGCATCGCCAGCGGAATGGTCGCGGCGATGGTGAACAGGCCCCACGGGCTCTCCGCCAGCGCCTTCACCACCACCAGCCCGAGCACGGCTAACAGAATCGTCATGATCGCCAGCAGCGAAACCATCGCCACAAAGCCGATGAACGGATTGATTTCCTCCTTGAGCATCTGGCCGAGCGACTTGCCATCGCGCCGCATGCTGGCGAACAGCACCACCGCATCATGCACACCGCCACCCAGCGTGGCGCCGATCAGAATCCACAGCGTGCCCGGCAGATAGCCGAACTGCGCCGCCAGCACCGGCCCGACCAGCGGTCCCGGCCCGGCGATGGCCGCGAAATGGTGGCCGAAGACCACCCACTTCGGCGTGGGCACGAAGTCCTTCCCATCCGCCCGCGTCACCGCCGCCGGCGCGCGCGTGTCGTCGATGGTGAGCACTTTCGCCATCAGCCAGGCGCTGTAAAACCGGTACCCCACTGCAAAAGTGCAAACGCCCGCCACCACCAACCACAATGCATTGACCGGTTCGTCGCGCTCAAACGCGGCCACCGCCACCGCCGTCACGCCGAGCAGGATCACCGCGGCCCACACCAGGAAACGAATCGCTTTGGACATCGTGGCGGAGCCATAGGGCAGCCGTTTCCACCTGCCAAGGAAGGAAATGCGCCTTTGTTTCCGGCTGATTGCGGTTTGACGGATCGTTTTCCGGCACGCAGGCTCCGCCGCGATGTCCGCCATGAAGCACGTGCTTTTTGTCTGCACCGGAAACACCTGCCGCAGCCCGATGGCCGAGGGACTGTTCCGCAAGGCCGTGGCCGGGCGTGGGGATTTCATGGTGAGCTCCGCCGGAGTGGCGGCCGCCAAGGGCGCGCCCGCCAGCCGCGAAACCCTGCATGCCCTCAAAAAGCGCGGGGCCTCGCTGGAAAACTTCAAGAGCCGCCCGGTTTCCGACGCGATCCTGGAGGCCGCCACCCATGTTTTCGCGATGACGGAGGGCCATCTGGCCGCGCTGGAAGCCTGTTTCCCGCAGCATTCCGACAAGTTTTTCCTGGTCCGGGAATTTTCCGGCATCACTGACAAGCGCGAGGGTATCGACGTGCCGGACCCCATCGGCATGGGCCCGGCCGCCTATGAGGAGGTCGCCAAGGTGCTTGATGCCGCCATTCCGGCGATCATCGCTTACATCGATTCCGTGGGCGGGAAGTGACGAATTCCTGTCACGCAGATTGAGGCAATGGCGGCTTGTCATGGGGGAAAGGATTTCTAGGGTTGCCGCGCTCCGCAGCATTATCCCCATGAACACCGCCCTGCTCGCCCAAGCCGCCAACGAAGCCCGCGGCCTCGCTATTGATGCCGTCCACTCCTGCAATTCCGGCCACCTCGGCCTGCCGCTCGGCTCCGCCGAGATCGGTGCCGTGCTTTTTGGTGAATCACTGCGTTACTGCCCGGATGCACCGAAATGGCTCAACCGCGACCGCTTCATCCTCTCCGCCGGCCATGGCTCGATGTTTCTCTATGGCTGGCTGCACTTGTCCGGCTACGCGGTTTCCAAGGACGATGTGAAAAATTTCCGCCAGCTTCACTCGATCACTCCGGGTCACCCGGAGTATGCGGAAACGCCGGGCGTGGAGGCCACCACCGGCCCGCTCGGCCAAGGGGTGGGCAATGCCGTGGGCTATGCCCTCTCCGGCAAACGCGCCGCCGCCCGCTTCAACACCGCGGAGCACACCATCATCGACCACCATGTGTTCGCCTTGCTGGGCGACGGCTGCCTGCAGGAGGGTGTGGCCAAGGAAGCCATCGCCTTCGCCGGTCACAACGGCCTCGATAACCTCATCCTCATCTATGATTCCAACGACGTCACGCTCGACGCCATGGCGGACGTCACCCAGAGCGAGAACGCCGAGGCATATTTCGCTTCGCAAAACTGGGACGCCGTCACCATCGACGGCCACGACCTCAGCGCCATCGCCGCCGCCATCGCCAAGGCGAAATCGGACGACAACGGCCGCCCGAAAGTCATCATCGCCAAGACCGTGATCGGCAAGGGCATCCCGGAAGTGGCCGGCACCGCCAAGGGTCACGGCGAGGGCGGAGCCAAGTTCGCCGAGGCCGCCCGCGCCGGACTCGGACTCCCGGCCGACGAGCATTTTTACGTTTCCGCCGCAACGCGGGCCTTCTTCGCGGAAAAAAAAGCCGCCTCCGCGGCCACCTTCGCCGCATGGCAGAAGACCTACGATGCCTGGGCCACTGCCAACCCCGCGCTGGCCGATGAACTCACCGACGGCCTCGCCAAGGCGGTGCCCACCGATCTCACGGAAAAAATCCCGGCCTTCGCCGCGGATTACAAGGACGCCACCCGTTCCGCCGGCGGCACTGTGCTCAACGCCATCGCCAAGGCCATGCCGCAGGTCATCACCGGCAGTGCGGACCTCTACGGCTCCACCAAGAACTACCTCAAGGACGGCGGCGATTTTTCCAAAACCAACCCGCTCGGTCGCAACATCTGGTTCGGCATCCGCGAGCACGCCATGGGGGCCATCTGCAACGGCATCGCCTACGACGGCATCTTCCGCTGCAGCGGCGCGACCTTCCTCGTCTTCGCGGATTACCTCCGCGGCTCCATCCGCCTCGCCGCTCTATCAGGACTGCCCGTCACCTACATCTTCACGCACGATTCCGTCGGTGTCGGAGAAGACGGCCCCACCCACCAACCGGTGGAAACGGTGAGCGGCCTGCGCGTCATTCCGAATCTCGACGTCATCCGCCCCGGCGACGCCGAGGAAACCGCCGGCGCCTTCGTAGCCGCGATGGCCCGCACCGACGGACCCACCGCGCTGATCCTCACCCGCCAGGCGATCCCGCTGATGAACGAACTCAGCGTCGAGACCCGCCGCGATGGCACGCTCAAAGGCGGCTACATCGCGAAAAAGGAAAGCGGCGCGCTCACCACCATTCTGTTAGCCAGCGGTTCCGAGCTGCAATACGCCATGGCCGCCGCGGCGGAACTCGGCGAGGGCGTGCGGGTGGTTTCACTGCCCTGCTTCGAACTCTTCGAGCGCCAGAGCGCCGATTACCGCGAAAGCGTGCTGCCCGCCGCCTGCACCAAGCGCATCGCCATCGAAGCCGGCGTCACCGGCCTGTGGTGGAAATACGTCGGCACGCAGGGCAAAGTGCTCGGCATCGACCGCTTCGGCATGAGCGCCCCCGGCGGCACCATCTTCAAGGAGCTCGGCATCACCAAGGAGCACCTCATCGCCGCGGCGAAGTAACCGTGGCGGCGGCTTTTCCCGTTTCCACAACGTTCACGCGGACTGCCCGCCACTCAGCAGCGGCGTGGTGGTCCCCGGATGATCCATCGCCGCGCGGCTGCCGTATTGCATCCAGCGGAAAGCGACCATCCAGCTCATCCACACCAGCGGATAGGCGAAAATCAGGCCGACCACCAGCGCCAGCGCACCCGCGATGACGATCACGATGGAAAGCAACCCGAGCAGCAGGATATTGAGGCGGTTGTTTGTGGTGATCGAGGAACTGTAAGAGAGCGATTCCATCATGCCGAGATCGCGGTCCACCATGGCGTTCATGAACTGGCCGAATCTGAGAATGACGTAAATGCCCGGCACGATCAGCAGCAGGAAGCCAACGATCATCATCGCGCCGAACAAAATCGACGCGCCGATGGCGGGCAGCAGCTTGCGGCTTCCGCCGAAGAGTTGCGCCACCGAAACCTCCCTGCCGGAAACGAGATTCAGGCCGATGCGCACCAGGCCCAGCGAGAGAAAGATGGAAAGCACATTTCCCAAAATCAGGCTGAACGGCCCGCCAGTTTGCTGGTATTTGGCAAGAATGTTTCCGCCCTCCGTTTGCCACTGGCGCTGCGTCGTGCCAAAACCCAGCGCGGAATCGATGTTGCCCAGCAACAAACTCGCCACGATGGTCACGCCGAAGTAGGCCAAGCCTACGAGCAGGATCGTGCCGAAATGGCGCTTCGTGAGTTCAAAGCCCCGTTTCACACAGGCCCCCACATCGATCGGTTCGCTGCCGGGAGGAATTTCCTGCAAGGCCGCGCCGGTCACCACCGCCGGTTCATTCCAAGCGCTCTGCGGCGCGGCATACGGGTTGGAAGGATCCGCGGACGGAACGGGCGGAGGGGCATCGAACAAGCCATCCACCTGCCCGGCCGGTTGCCAGTCCTTCATGGTGGAGGTCCAGACCAGGTCCTTGGCATCGAGCCCGCCGCTGCGGGCCAGCGCCTTGAGTTGCTCAAAAGTGACCGGCCCGTTTTGCTGACCGCCGCGCGCGTGATACCATTCGCTCATGACTGCGAGTCTCTAGCGGATTGCGGAAGCCGCCGCAAGAGCGGTTTCGGATTTGCTTTGGGCTTGGCAGATGCGCTCCCGGAGCGCAGGAAAGCGCCAAGGCAGGATGAATATTGCAAAGCACATGGCAGTCTGCGCGCTGGCCGCCCGGGTCGTCCTAGGCTGTTGGTTCGTTTTCAGCGGCGGGATGAAAATCTTCGGCAGCGGGCTCGACCGCTTCACCCGGGACATCGCCAACTACCAACTCGTCGGCCCGCCGTTCGATGCGCTGGCGGCCTACACCGTGCCATGGTTTGAAATCGCCGCCGGTCTTTGCCTGATGCTCGGCATCCTCACGCGCGGGGCCATTCTCACACTCGCCGGCCTGGTCTGCGTGTTCGCCATTTGCATCGGCTGGGCATGGGTTCACCAGCTCGATATTTCCTGCGGCTGCCATGGCGGCGACGCGAAGATCCATTATTGGGGCAAGGTGGCCGAATTCGCCGGATACTTCATCCTGCTCGGATGGCTGTGGATGAAGGCCGGGGCAAACCCGCAAGCGCGGCCCGCTTGAGGATGCCCGGCTCAGCCATTGCGCACCCAGCGGTATTCTCCGGCGATCTGTTGCTCCACCGGACGTTGCATCTCAGCGGGCAGGACGCTCCAGGTGTAGGTTTCGATCTCGTAATGCCGGCAGGCCTGCGGGTGGTTCTTCCTCCACTCCAGCACCTCGCGCGCATGGCCGCGTGTCGAGCGCAACGGTGGCGCGGGCTCGGCATCCAGCGGGATGTGGAAGTGCACCCGCGCTTCTGTTAGAGCGGATGTTTCCGCCGCCAGGAAATCCGGCAGATCGATGAAACGCCGGATTCCTCCCGCGTCGTCGCGCGCGATCACCTGATGGAAATACACCGGCTCGTCAAAGGCGCGGATCGCCTCAAGCGCCGCCGCATCACGCGGGTCAAAGGCCAGCGCGCTGGAAAGATGAATCTTGGAAATCCGGATGCCGGCGGCGGCCATCCGGTCTAACGAATCACCGGCATCTTCATATTGCAACGCGAAGTGGCAGGCATCGTAGTTCACGCCGATTCTCCGGCGGATGGCCTCCAGATCCGCAGCCCCGGCGTGCAGCCGCTCGAAAAACGCCACGGTTTCCGCCGTGTTTTCGAAATGACCCAGCGGCTCGGGTTCCAGCCCGAGGTGGAAATCGTGCCCGGTTTCCGCGGCGAGGTTTTCGAGCCAGTCAGCAAGTTCGATTAGATTTCGCCGGATCAACGATTCATCCGCTCCAAACGTCTTGTGCGAGCCCGGCAAGGTGGAAACCGAAGCAGCGGTCTCCGGCCGCGCGATGGCCGCAAGGATGCGGAACAGGTCCTTGGTGTAGTCAAGCCGCGCGCGCTCCGTCCAATCCGGCTGGAAAACCCGCTCCTTCACCCGCGTGCCGTGGAAGCTGCCGTAGGGAAAACCGTTGATCGTGAAAACATAAGTGTTCGTCTCATCCAGCCAGTCCTTGAAACGGGCGAGACGGTCTTCCTCCAGCAATTCCGCAGCGGCGAGGGCGGAGAGACGGAGGCCAATGCCGAACGGTTCGCCGCCAGCCACCAAATCCCGCACGGCGGGCACGCGGGATTGCAACATCTCCCGCGTCTCCTCCCAGGTCTCCGCCGGGTGGATGTTGGTGCAGTAGGAAAGATGGGACGCGCCGAACTTCAAGCGGGTGCAACATGGGCCTGCCGCCGGATTCTGTCGAGCGCGGTAACCTGTGAACTCGACAGGAGCCTCTACCTTCGGCATCTTGTCCGCAAAGATCCTTTGGCCCCCATGTCCGTCGAATTCAAAGACTACTATGCCATCCTCGGCGTCCCGCGCGATGCCACGGCGGATGACATCAAGAAGGCCTTCCGCAAGCTGGCGCGCAAGCACCACCCGGACGTGGCGAAAGACAAGAAGACGGCCGAGGAGAAGTTCAAGGAGATCAACGAAGCCTACGAGGTGCTCGGCGATCCGGAGAAACGCGGGAAATACGACCGGCTCGGCATGGATTGGCAGCATGAGGGTGCCGCCCCCCCGCCCGGACGCGGCGCGGCGGCGCATGAGTTCAACTTCGGCGGCACCGGCTTCAGCGATTTCTTCGAGCAATACTTCAGCGGCGCGAGTCGCTACGGTTTCCCCGGCGGAATGCAGGGTGGCGCGCAGGCACGAACCGGGCATTTCCGCGGCAACGACATCGAGGGCGACATCCTCGTCACGTTGGAAGAAGCGATGCACGGCGCACTTCGCCCGGTCTCGCTGCAAATGACCGATCCGCAAACCGGCCGCGCGCAAACCCACACCTTCCATGTCCGCATCCCGCCGGGAGTCACCAATGGCAAACGCATCCGCATCCCCGGCCAGGGCGAACCCGGCATCGGCGGCGGCGAAGCGGGCGATCTCTACCTGCGCGTCCGCCACGCCGCGCATCCGGATTTCACCACGCAGGGCGCGGATGTGTTTCACGAACTCGACATCGCGCCATGGGAAGCCGTGCTCGGCGCGGACATCTCCGTGCCCACGCTGGACGGCGCGGTCAAACTGCGCATCCCGCCCGGCAGTGAAAACGGCCAACAACTGCGCGTCCGTGGCCGCGGCCTGCCAATGGGCAAATCCGGCGGGCGCGGCGATTTCCACGTCGTTCTAACCGTCCAGACTCCCGCGCACACCACGGATGAAGAACGCACGCTGTGGGAAAAACTCCGCTCGGTCTCCCGCTTCAACCCCCGCACCCAGCCATGAACCCGGACGACGAAACCGTTTACACGCTGGAAGTCATCGCCAGCATCAGCGGCGTGGATCTGGAAACGATCCTGCACTATCAGCAGCAAGGCCTCATCCGACCGCTGCCCGAATCCGGCAATCGATTCGATGATGAGGCGTTGCGCACGCTGCGTCGCATCGAGCATCTGCGCGAAACCTGCGGCGTGAATGAAACCGGCTTGCGGCTCATGCTCGATCTGCTGGATGAAGTGGAGCGGCTGCGGGAATGAGCTCGGGTTATTCCGGCACCACCCAGTAGAACGCCCGCGGATTCACCGCCGTGTCGGGATCGGCCACCGTGCAATCCACTCCCGCTCCCGGGACTTCCGTGCGGATGAAATCAAAGGCCGTGCCGCTGAGATCCAGACTGCGCACCACGCTGTAGGTGCGGCCGTTCACGCCTTGCCAGAGCAGTTCCGGTTGGCCACCCGTGCCGCGCTCCATTCTTGGACGGAGGAAC
>RPOS01000070.1 GCA_003820635.1 Verrucomicrobiaceae bacterium
CAATCGCCGCGGTCATCCGGCCAGGCGAGTCCTTGCACGACCATGCGCAGCGGCCGTCCCTCATGCTGGCGTTGGATGGTGTGGGAAACGAAGCGCCGCGCCTGACCGACGCCCGGCACCGCGCGGACGCGGTCCTCCAGCGTGGCGGGAATGCGGGAAATCTCGGCGAAGGGCCCGCGCGTGTCACCTTGCTCGATCCACAGGTCCGCGCCCACGCGGTCCACCAGCAAGGTCGCCTCGTGGATGAGCCCACGATAGATGCCACCCATGCCCATGACGATCATCAGCAGCATGCCGATGCCCACCGTGGTGAAGACAAAGCGTCCCGCGTTGTGGCGGATGTCGCGGACGGCGAGGTTCATGGCAGTTTCACGCGTTGGCCGTCAGTGAGCGGTTTCTTCATGTTGGCGGATGCCTTCAACACCTGCTCGCCCGCCTTCAAGCCATCGGTGATGGAGAGGAAATCGCGTCCGCGCTGGCCGGGAGTGACTTCACGCCAGCGAGCCTTGCCACCGGTGTGAACAAAGACGCCCGCACGGCCGTCTTTCCACATCAGGAAATCCGCTGCCAGCAACAGGGCGTCCGCCTGCCGCCCGGTCTCGATGAAAACTTCCGCGCGCTGGCCGATGGCCCAGTTTTCCGGCAGCTCATTGACGCGCACATCCACCAGAAACTCGCGCGTCTCGCGGTCCGCCTCGCGTCCGAGCCGCGTGACTTTGCCCGGATACCCGCGTGCCGGTTCGGAGCGGAAGAGGATGCGCGCCGGTTGAGCCGGAGCGAGCGCGGGCATGGCTGTTTCATCGACCCAGGCGCTGATCCATAATTCGTTGTTAGATATGATCTGCATCAACGAAGCGCCGGGCACCACGACATCACCCGGATCGCGGTCGCGACGGATGATCAAACCGTCGTAGGGAGCCTTGATCTCGGTGAAGGCGAGTTGCTCGCGGCGGAACAACAGGGTTTTCTCCGCGACGACGGCATTCGCCTCGGCTTCCGAGATCGCGGCCTGCGAGCGTTTCATGTCCGCCTCCGCCACAGAGAGTGCCTCGGACGCCTTGTCGGCATCGGATTGGGAAATGGCTTGGGTGGATGCGAGTTTGATCAGTCGTTTTTGATAGAGACTGGCCTGGGTGAGCACGGCTTCCGATCGGGCGAGATCGGCGCGCACCCGTTCCAATGTCTGCCGCGCGGCCGCCAGTGAGGATTCCGCGATGGCGACTTGTTGTTTGGCCTCCGCATCATCGAGCCGCGCGAGGAGTTGCCCGGCCGTCACGCTGTCTCCCTGGTCGGCGAGCACCTCCGCGAGACGTTCCTGGATGCGCGGACTGACCGTGGTTTTCACCCGCGCCTCCAAGGTGCCCGTTCCCATGACCTCGGCGACGATTTCACCACGTGATATGGTGTGGGCGTGCACCGGCAGCGGCCGGAATTTCATCTGATAGATGGCGGCGGTCACTACCGCGGCAAGTGCCAAGAGCATGGCTACGCGGCGCAGGATTGAGCTTTTCATAAGCAAGGGACGCTGGATTTAAAGGGACAGTATCATCGGTTTCCGGTGGATGGTCGAAAAAAAACGCCCGGCTCCACGCGGGAGACGGGCGTTTTGGAATGATTGTGGAAACCAGAATCACTCGCCGAGGCCGAAGCGGACGAAGCGGGTGACGGTGAGCGTGTCACCGAGTTCCTTGCTCTTGGCTTCGAGTAACTGGGTGATGGTCTGCTTGTCGTCCTTCACAAAGCCCTGCTCGAGGAAGCAGCTCTCGGCGAAGAACTTGTTGAGCTGACCCTTGAGGATGTTCTCGATGATGTTGGCCGGCTTGCCGCTTTCCGCGAGGCGGGCGCGGAAAATTTCGGTTTCGGCTTCCACCACGGCGGCGGGGATGTCGTTGCGGGACAGGCCCTTGGGCGCGCAGGCGGCGATGTGGAGGCAGAGGTCCTTGATGAGTTCCTTGAAGGCCTCGGTGTCGGCGGATTCGGCCTTGGTGGTGCCCACTTCGATGAGCACGCCCACCTTGCCCGGAGGGTGGATGTAGGCGGCGATGACTCCGCCGGGGGAGGCGTCGTAACGGACGTATTTGCGGAACTGGAGGTTCTCACCGACTTCGACGACCTTGGCCTTGACGGTGTCCTCGAGCGAGTGCTCGCCGTGTTGGACGGTCAGCGCGGCGCTGTGGTCGGCGGCATTCGCAACGGCGAGGGCATCGGCGATTTGCGCGACGAAGGCCTGGAAGTTTTCGTTTTTGGAAACGAAGTCGGTCTCGCAGTTGATCTCTAGCAGGATGCCGCTGGTGGCGCTGCCATTGATGCGGGCGGTGATGATGCCCTCGTTGGCGGCGCGGTCTGCCTTGGCACCGGCCTTGGCGATGCCGCGCTCGCGCAGCAGCTTGATGGCGGCTTCGAGGTCGCCGTTGGTTTCGGTGAGGACTTTCTTGCAGTCCATCATGCCGGCGTTGGTTTTGTCGCGGAGTTCTTTGACGATGGCGGCGGTGATCATGAGCAGATAAGCGTGTTGGGAAGTGGGGAAAATGCGGGTGGGCTGGTTCGTTCAGACCACCCGCGGGGAATTGGAAAAATCAGTTCTTACGGGCCGCGACCATGGCATCCACCAGGTTCTGGAGGACGAGACGGATTGAGCGGATGGCGTCGTCGTTACCGGGGATGGGGTATTGCACCAGCGCGGGGTCCGCATTGGTGTCCACGAGGGCCACGATGGGGATGCCGAGACGGCGGGCTTCGGCCACGGCAATGGTTTCGCGGGCGGAGTCCACGATCACCACGGCGTCGGGCTTCTTATCCATGTCGCGCACGCCACGGAGGTTGCGCAGGAGTTTTTCACGCTCGCGGCCGAGGGCGGCGAGTTCCTTCTTGGACATGGCCTTGAACTCGGGCTGTTTCTCGATGGTTTCGAGATACTTGAGGCGCTCCACCGACTTGCGCACGGTGGTGCTGTTGGTGAGCATGCCGCCGAGCCAGCGGTGGTTGACGTAGAATTGGCCGGTGGCTTCCGCAGCCTCGCGGATGGCGTCCTGGGCCTGGCGCTTGCAGCCGACGAAGAGGACTTTCTTGCCCTTGCCGACGATGTCGCCGAGAAACTCCGCAGCTTTGTCGAGCTGCTGGATGGTTTTCTCAAGGTTGATGATGTAGATGCCGCCTTTGTCCTTCATGAGGAAGGGCTTCATGCGCGGATTCCATTTTTTGGTCTGGTGGCCGTAGTGGACGCCGGCGTCCACCATTTCATTGAGCAGTTCGTTGATCATTGGATGTGTGTGGTTTCCCGCCTTGAATCAGGACGGGCGATGCTTGAAGACCTGCCGCATGAGGGTTCCCCCGGGATCTTCGTTGGTGACTGGGCGGCGCAACGGGGGACGCGGGAGGTAGGGAAAGCCCGCTGGCTTGGCAAGGAGAAATTCGGCCGGAAATCGACCGCCGCACCTGCAACTCCAGCCAGCGCGGTGGAAATCAGCGAAGCCACCCGCTCGCGAGACGGATCGCGGCGTGCAGTGTTTCCCGGAGATTCCCGCTGCCGCTCATGCCCATGCCTGGAGCGATGGCGGCAGCCAGCAGGGAAAGGGCTGTCAGCAGCGCGATCCCATAGAGGATGGCCATGGCGATGCCCGCGCCATCCATTTTCTTGTGCTGGCCGTATCCGGGCGGGCAGGCGAAGCAGCGGTAACCCAGCCACAAGTTGAGCAGCGGAGCGAAAACGGCGAGACTCCACCAGCGGCTCATGCCAAGGTTCGCCAAGCGTCCCAACCCCAGACAGACCAATACCACGAGCGGCACGAACGCCGCGGCCGACAGGATTTTTCCCATCATCAAAGGGTCGAAGCGCTGGGTGAGAACGGGGCCGGCCGCCGCGAGGGCGAATTGCCAGGCGAACGGAAAGACCACGACGCCGAGAAACAGACCAAGGCGGTGGGTGCCCGACCAAGGGCCATCCTTGCGCGGCACAGGCTTCGACTGCCCGTGTGACAACACCCACGAACCGGCACTCGGCGCGGATGCTTCCGGTGTTTCAACCGGCAGGTTTTGCCGCTCGAACAAACCGTCAATCCGACCGGCTGGTTTCCAATCATCGGAACCTTGTTTCCAGACCATGTCCAAGCGCGGGTCCAGTGAAGAATCGGCCGCCATGGCGCGCAAATCGTCGAAAGTGACCGGTCCGAGCCGCTCGCCTTCGCAGGTGTAGAACCAGACGCGCTTGCCCGCACCGGCCAGGATGCTGGTTTTTCTGGATGGTTTGGCGGTTGCGGCCTTGGCCTTTTCCTCCGCAAGCCGTGCTTGCTCCGCTTTTGCCCTTGCGGCCTTGGCTTCTGCGAGAGCCTTGCGTTTGGCCTCCTCCGCGGCCTTGGCGCGCGCCAATTGGGCGGCATTCAGTTTCACTTCAGCGGCGGCTTTGGCCTCAGCGGCAGCGCGGAGTTTGGCTTCTTTGGCCGCCTTGGCTTCCGCGGCCATTCGGAGCTTGGCTTCCTCCGCGGCTTTCGCTTCGGCGGCCGCACGGAGTCTGGCTTCGGTCTCTGCCTTGGTTCTGGCTTCGTGCTCCGCTTGGGCCATGGCAGCAGCGGCGGCTCTGGCTTCCTCCGCCGCCTTGGCCTCGGCGGCCATTCGGAGCCTGGTTTCCTCCGCAGCTTTGGCTTCCGCGGCCGTGAGGAGTCGTGCTTCATGCTCGGCCTTGGCTTTCGCTTCCTGTTCCGCTTGTGCTTTGGCCTGTGCGATGGCCCGCGCCCGCTGCTCCGCTTGCGCTTGCAGTGCTGCGGCAGTCTTGGCTTCCTCGGCGGCTTTGGCCTCGGCAATCACCCGGAGTTTGTCTTGTTCCGCGGCTTTGATCGCTGCCATTTCCTCGGCCTGCACCTTTTCCGCAGCGGCTATTGTTTCCGTTTCGGCCATGACATCCGCCACGGTTTGGAAAACGGTCGCGGCGTGGGCGTGCGCTTGTGCCGGATCGGGCTTCGCTTGCACATCGGACGCGACGGTGGGTTCGCAGACTTTGCGGACTTCAAACACGGGCTTCCAGCCATCCATGCCTTCGGTCCAAACCAACTTGACCGGAGGATCCGTGGATGGATCGGAAACCCGCTCGCGCAGGATGGTCAGGCTGACAGGTCCGAAGCGCGCGCCATTCTGCAGATAAAACCACTCGTCTTTGCCGTTGGCCTCGACTCTGGCTTCCTCGGCGGTTCTGGATTCGACGAGCGCCTTGGTCGCAGCAGCCAGCATTGCCTCGCTTTCTATTGCGGCCGCCCTCGCCTTGGCCCGCGCGGCCGCCCTGGCTTCGGCGGATGCCTGCACCTCGTCAATGACCCGCCGCGCCTCCTCTTCCGCCTGCAATCTTGTGGCGGATTTTCTCCCCGATGCCGCGATGGTTCTGGATGTTGCCATGGGATGGGGAAAATCAGTGGAGAAGGAAGCTGACCGGATTGTCCCTTTCCGTGAATTTCAAGTTTCACGGAAACCCCAGAGTGCCTGAAATTCAGGACAACGAAACGCAATTCTGGCCCCGATAACGGCCAGATGTCCCCAAAAGCGGCCGGGAGCTATCCGCCCCTGACTGAGGCGCTCCGCATCACTGCCCGAGGAAATTCCGGATCAGGCGCAGGCCGGCGTCCTGGCTTTTTTCCGGGTGGAACTGGCAGGCGAGCAGGTTTGGCAACTCGATGGCGGCGGCAAAGGTGTCCGCGCCGTAGGTGGTTTCCGCGGCGATGACGGAATCGTCAGCGGGCGCGGGGAAAAACGAGTGGACAAAGTAGAAATACGGTTCCGCGCCGAGGCCTTGCCAGTGGCCGTTTTCCGGATTGCGGGGGACGGCGGAGTTCCAGCCCATGTGGGGGATCTTGAGGCCCGGTGTCTGCTGGAAACGGCGGACGGTGCCGGGCACCAGGCCGAGCCCTTCCACGCCGGGGCTTTCCTCGCTGGAATCGAACAGGAGTTGATAGCCGAGGCAGATGCCAAGGTAGGGTTTGCCGGCCTCCACCCAACTTCGGATGGCCGGGACGAGCCCTCGTTTTTCCAACTGCGCCATGCTATCGCCAAACGAGCCGACGCCCGGCAGGATGAGATGGGTGCAGTCCGTGAGAGCTTCAGGCGCGGCGGCGATGATCGGTTCCACGCCGAGCTCGCGCAGGGCGTTGGCGACGCTGCGGAGATTGCCCGCGCCGTAATCGATGAGGGCCACTTTCACAGCGCGTCCTTGGTGCTGGGGATGCCTTTCACCCGTGGGTCGCGCTCGCAGGCGTCCCGCAGGGCGCGTGCAAGGCCCTTGAAAACGGCTTCAGCGATGTGGTGCCCGTCGCGGCCGTAGAGCAGCTCGACGTGGATGTTGGCGCGCAGGTTGGCAGCCACGGCGCGGCAGAATTCCTCCACCAGGGTGAAGGGCATGTTCGGCGCGGAGGGCGTGCCGGCGGGCGCGCGGAATTCGAGGTGCGGGCGGTTGCTGAGGTCCACCACCACGCGGGCCAGCGTTTCATCCATCGGCAGATAGCAGCAGCCATAGCGGCGGATGCCCTCCTTGGTGCCGAGTGCCTCGCGCAGGCACTCGCCGATGACGATGCCGGTGTCCTCGATGGTGTGATGGAAATCCACGGCGATATCGCCGGAGACCTCCACCTTGAGGTCAATGAGGCCGTGTTTCGAAAACAGCGTGAGCATGTGATCGAAGAACGGAATGCCGGTGTCGATGGCGGAGACTCCGGAGCCGTCGAGATCGAGCGAGAGATCGATGGCGGTTTCCGCCGTCTTGCGGCTGCGGCTGGCGGTGCGGGGTGCGGTCATGGAAAAAGGATCTGGGCCCTCAGCGGGGAGCGCTGGCGGCGGCCTGGAGGATGGCGAGGTATTTGGCGGAAACCATGGCGTTTTTCGCCTCGGTGAGGGCGGCGGTGGCGGCGGCGGCATTCGCGGCGTTGAGGATTTTTTGCAGGGCTTCGCGGTAAGCTTTGCCGGCATCTCCGCCCAGTGGAGTGGGAGCGATGGCGCTGAGGCGGGTGGTTTCCTGTTTGCCAAAGGTGAGGGTTTCCTCAAGCGAGGGCTTGAAATACGGATCGGTGGTCACCCAGCCGAGCTTGGCGTCCTTTTCCGCCTTGAAGCGTGCCTCAATGGCGGCGGCTTCCTCTGCCAGCGCGCTTTGCGTGTTGCGGCGGGCATCCAGGTTCATGCGCTGGAGGCCGGTTTCGCGCTCCTTGAGGCGCGTTTCATAGCCGGCGAGCGTCTGCTCGATCTGGGCGAGATAGCTGGAGATGGCTTGCAGAATCAGCGGCTTGAGCGCGGCATGGGCGTTGGCGTTCTTGAACTCGCGGTCGAACCCGGAAAAGGCCCGCAGTGCGGCGACATAAGCGCCTTTTGCGAGGAACTCGCGGATCTGCGCTTCCTGCAGCCCGGCGTCGATATCAAGCGCGTTGGCGCGGTAATCGGAAGCCGCAAGCATCTTGCCCTTGATCTTGATGCAGCCCGCCTGGACCTCGTTGGCCTCGGCCTTGAGCGTGGCGAGGATCGCACGGGCTTCCTTGGATTTCGCGCTGCCGCGGTGTTCTTTGAGGAACTTCTCCACCGCGCTGATGCGGCTGGCGTATTGCTCCGCAGTGAGGGCGTCCGGCGTGGGCACGAGCTTGGCGATGGGCTCAAAGGCGGTCAGGTCCTTTTTCTCGCGCTGGATTTTGACGACATCCGCCTTGGCCACCACGCGCTCGTCCTTGATGCTCTTGGTCACCCGCACTTCCAGCACATAGGAGGTTTCATCCTCGCTCAGGATCGTGCCTTGCAGCGTGCTGCCATCCGCAAGGGTGAAGGTGTCGGCATTTGCCTGAAACGCGAGGGAAGTGACCAAACAACAGAGGGTGCGGCGGAAATTCATGATTCGGAATGTCTTGGATTGCGGGGAAACGGAGTGCCCGGGCGAGGGTTCACGAATTTCCCGGCGAGGGCAAGAGCGCTTCTTTGAGCGCGTCCGGCGTGGTCGCCAGGCGGCTTTCCTCTTTCTCGCCTAACAGGATTTTCACGGAGCCTGCGGGCACCTGGTCCGCAGCCCCGGCCGCGCGGCGCTGGACGACGCGCAAGGGCAGCCGCTCGACGGCGAGCTTCATTTCCGGCGTGAGATCCGCGCCATAGACGACGGTGACCTTGTAGTGGCGCGCGACAGTGGCCAGCAGCAGATCGGTATGGAGCACCGGGCGGTCCAGCGTGTAGGTGGGCAGCGGCGTGACCAGCTGGCTGAAGCTCGCCACCAGCGGGCGGCCGATTTCGGCCAGACGGCACTCGGCAAGCGAAACCAAGCCGGCGGTGGAGTCATCAAACAACATCACCAAATCCGTGACCGGAATATCCAGCAGCGCGGCATCGTCCGGACATTCCTTGAGGAATTCATTGCCGGTGAACAACTCGGCGGAGGTGGTGGCCAGATCCTCGGACCACAGCAACCATTGGTCATCCGAGGTGATGGCGGCCACATCGAGAATGGCCTGCATGGCCAGCGCGTAAAGGAATGCCCGGCCTGCGCCGATCGACTCCGGCGCGTCGGTGGCGAAGACGCGCAGCCGAGGCCCCACAGCGAAGGCCTCGCGCGCCCGCTGCAGCAGGGAGGTGGCCTTTTGCCGGTAGGCCTCATCGCCGGTGGCGCTGAACGCCGCGGCATAGGCCGAAACCATGCGGAAGGTGGAGGGCGCGTGCGGGCATTCATCGCGCTGGGATTTTTCGAAACGCTGGTTGCGCACGGCAAGGAGTTTCGCCTTCGCCGCCTCGAAGCGCGGCATGAAGGATTCCAGCGGCTGAGCCAGTCCGGCGGCGATTTCGGCGGGGGTCATGGTCATGCCGAGGGTATTGGCGCGGAAAAACTCGCGGCGCGGATCCACCTCGGAGGGCAGGTTGCCGAGTCCCTTCATGCCGGTGGCCTTGATCCACCACTCCGCGTCCTCCGGGCCGAGAATCCTGGTGACTTCCTCCACACTCCACATCCACTGCTCCGGATCGTTTTCTTGCATGAGGCCCGCGGCAAACAGTCCTTCCGGAGTGGCATGGGCCTTTTCGGCATAGGCGATGAGTTCCAGCGCCTTGTCCAAGGCCCGCGCATTCCCGGTCGCACGGGAGGCCTCGAGCAAGGCCACCGCCACCCGCCCTTGGGCCTGACAATCCCGGATGAAAGCCGGCAGTGCCCAGGAAACGCTCCGGCGAGAGGAAAACACCCCGCCTTCCAGCGGATCGAACATCGCGCTGGGAATCAGATCCACCAGCAAGTCCCGCAGAGTGGCATGGCAACGCTCGCGCACTTCCGCCGGCAGCCCCGGATGCACCGAGGCGGAGGACAGCAGTTCCAGCGCACTGGATGGAAACAAGCCGCCCGTTTCATCGAAGCTGCGGGAGTAGGGATCATACAGCGCGGCGAGCTGGCGCAGGCCGAGGAGCGCATCCACCGCCGGTTGCTCGCTCATCATCTTGGTGACCTTGCGCTGCAGGATGCGGCTGCGGCGGGCCTCGTTGTCGAGAGCGCTGTTTTTCAAGACATATTCGGGATCATCCTGCCACATCCTGGTAACCATGGAGTGGGATTGGCTGAACAATTCACGCACGGCTTCCGGTTCCGCGCCCGGCACGGGCATCCATGCCACCGGGTTGCCCTCGTGAGTCATCCAGAGGAACATCGGCAGGTTCAGCGGGCGTTTGATCTCCGCGCACAAATCCGCGGTGATGATGCTCATTTCGCGGGACGCGTCGCCATCGACGAGCACCGGCACATAGGTGTCGTTGATTTCCCGCACCAATGACATGTCTGCGGCGAGCGAGGCCAGGACTTGCTGATAGCCGGGCTGCTGCGGCATGGCCACCACACAGAACAGAAGCCGCCCTGCGGCGCGCGCACGCTCAAGCGTAGGCTTGGTCCAAGGCTGCCAATGAATGGGTGAGAGCGCCTGATTGCGGTAAATCGCGCCGGGCAGCGTGCCGAGTTGGTTGGTCAGCAACTCGGGCGCGACCACCGTGACTGGCGCTGCCTCCTTTGCATCTTCAACGCGCTCTTTGCGGCAAGCACCCGATGCCAAGACCAGCAAGCATAACGCCATGGTGGCCAGCGGCCGGGGAAAGGGGGATCGGTTTTTCATGATGAGAGACCAAGGCGGAACGAACATCATTTCACATCCGTGGTGGACGCAGCATGAAGAAAAGACTTCCGGTGTGGCAAGCGGAAGCTATCTTCCGGCATCAATTCCCGACGCCGCGTGATCAACATCGCCGTTTCAAGCCAGAAAGGAGGGGTGGGAAAAACCACCGTCTCGATCAATCTCGCCCATGCCTTCGCCCGCGCGGGCGTGCGCACCCTGCTCGTGGATGCGGATCCGCAGGGCTCCGTGGGCCTCTCCCTCACCCGCCAATCGCGCCTGCTCACCGGATTTTACGATTACCTGCAGGACCCCGGCATTCCGATGGACCGCCTGATCGTTCCCACCCGGCTGGAAACCTTCTCGCTGGTGGCCAGCGGCCAGGCCAGCGACTACGAGGCCGGCGGCGGCATGGGCGCGCACCTCGCCCGCGTCCGGGCCTTCCTGCGCGGTGCCGACGCTCGTGGCTTCGACCTTTGCATCATCGATACCGCAGCCGGGCTGTTCGGCGTCACCAGCGATGTGATCGCCTCCAGCGAGGCGGTGATGATCCCGCAGCAGGCGGAGCCGCTGGGCATCCGTTCCGTGCCGAAACTGCTGGAAGGCCTCAACCGCCTGCGGGTGCTCAACCCGCGCCTCAGTGTGCTGGGAGTTTGCCTGACGATGGTGCAGCAAGACCTTGCCGAAAGCACCGAGGCCGCCGCCGCCCTGCGCCAGTTGCTGCCGCCGGAAATGGTCTTCAAAACCCAAATCCCGCGCGATGGATTGTTTGTGCGCGCCAGCGCCCGCGGCCTGCCGGTGGGCGTGCTGGACGACGGGGCCGGGGCCCAACTCGTCTTTGATTCCCTGCGCGCGGAAATCGAAGCGAAACTCGAACCTTCTGACGCCGCGCACGCCACCTTCGGTTGATGGATCCCGTCAATCCATGGCTCGATGCCGATGAGGTCCGCCGCATGGCCGAGCGGCTGATGATGCCTGTGCGCGAGCCGGCGGTGAGCGTGGCCGATGCCGGATTCGATGAAGCTTTTGTCGGTTACGCCAGCGAGCGACCCGCCCCCCCTGCCCCGCCGGTTCCTCCAGCGCCGCCCGCGCCATTCACGCCGGTCAAGCCGCCGGCTCCGGCAGTCGCGCCGTCCGCCGCGGCGGCGCGTGGTCCGTTTCTGGATCGGATCCAGCATTTCCGGGACTGGATGAGCCGAGAGTATGCGGCGACGGGCATGTTCATCCTGGATCGCGAGGGCGCGGTCATTTTCGACGAGAGCGACCACGGCCGCCTGCATTTCCTAGCCCGCAGTCTGGCGCTGGCCTCGCGCCGGCCGGGAACCTCGGCCGCCAATGTGCATGTGAAAATCGGCGCGGGCACCACGCTCGAAGTGATCCCGGTGGAAACGGCCTACGGTTGCCTCGTGCTCGGCGCGGTGGTGGTGGAAGCGCTGCCGCCGGCCGCTGTGAGCGCGGTGATGGCCGCCCTGGCGCAAGTCGCCGCGCCACCGACTGCCACTTGACCGGTGCTCAGTGCTTGATGAGTTCCCTGCCTGTCAGGTTTTCCACTTCCACCTGCCAGCCCGCGGGCAACTCCAGGCGGCAGGCTAATTTTTCACCGTCCTTCCACCAGCGCAGTTTGAGCGGGCCGGCGGCGGTGGGCACGGAGCCTTCGCACCAGTCGAGCGGCAGATCACTGAAACGGAGATCGAGCTTGCGCGCGATGCGGTCCACGCGGTGCAGGCCGAGCACGTCGCGGTAGTAGACATGGGCGGCGTGCGAGGCAAAGCCGTGGTTGCAGCTTGCCAGATGCGAATCGTGCTCCCAGAGCGTGCCGGTGAGATCCGCCATGTAGAGCCGGTAGCCGATGGCCTCATTCAGGATCTGGCGGCTGCGACCATCGTGTGCGAGCAGTTCGAAGCGCAGCATGTTGCCGATGAAGGCGTTGGCCGGATGAATCTCCGGGTGGGCCTTGGTCTGCTTGCGCTGCGGGCCGAAGTCCGTGACGAGCTTTTGCCACAGCTCGCCGTGCGTCTCCGGCGTGGCGATGCCGAAATAGAATGCGCAATACTGGCAAACCTCGGTGCGGTTGCGCGTCACTTCGAGTTTGCCGTCCTTGCGCAGGGCGTTATCGACGAAAAACGCGCCGTCAAACGACTGGTTGCGGATGGTTTCGCACACGCGGTCGGCTTTCGCGTCGAGTTCCGGCAGTTCATAAAGCCGCGCCGTGGCATCGAGCACGTCGGCGTAGAGCATGTTGCTCGGGTAGTTCACATCCTGGACGAAGTCGTTGGCCTTGGACCATTCCACAAAGATCCAGCTGTCGAATTTTTCCAACAAACCATCGGAGTTCTCGAAGGGTTTGAAATAATCCAGCAAGTCCAGCACCCGCGGCCGGAGCGCTCGCGGGACGGGCAGTCCATGAAGATGTCCGTGGCATTCTGTTGGAAGGTCTGCCGCGCGGCATCGGGATTCGCGAATTCGCGCAGATGGGTTTTGGTGATCTCGCAGCCGCCCTCCAGCACGATGAGCTTGATTTCCACCGTGGCCGGGCCGGAAGTGGCGTTCTTCACCGCCTGCAACTCGATGGATGGAATCGTCTCGAGTTCGTTTTCCGGGAATCCGGCAAACTTCGGCCCGGCATTACTGAGCGAGCTGTCCTTCCACAGCCGCTTGCGCAGCTCGAAGGTGGAATATGGCACCCGGCGCACGGCTAGGGCAGCGCGGGGCCCACCGCGCACACGGCGGGTTCCTCCCTGCCCGGTAGCCGCCAGACTTCGGAAAACGTCCGCTGGAAACTGTAGCGCTGCACTTTCTGGACGCGCGAGCGATCGATGAACTCCACAAAACCCTCACCACCGGTGGCGGCCAGCACGCGGTCTCCGGAAACGATTTCCGCCTGCAGGAACGACGGCTGGTCCAGCAGGTAGTAGCTGTTGGAGTTGTAGCCGGCCACCTCGATGAGCAGCTCGTTTTTCCCGGGCTTGAGGAGTGTTTCCAGCGGCAGTTCGTCCACCCGGTACAAGCCATGGCCGGCGAAGGCGCCGTTCACGCTGACGCGGTGGAGCGAGGAACCTGTTAGACGAAGCGTCGCCCCGCCGTTTTCCGGAGCTTCGAAGGACGCGCGGAACCGGACTTGCAGGTTGCGCTCCTTTTCGCGGCCCGCGGGCCAGACCGGTTGTGCGGCTATGAATGAAGGAGGCGAGAATGGTGGAACGTGTCATGATCTTGTGGAGTGTGATACAGAGCGGTTCAATCGCCAAAGGAGGTTCCGACCAGGCGGCCGGCTTTGACCAGCGGGTGGTCGATGGGGACGAGGCGCTTGCGGCCCGCCACTTCGGAAATGGGTACCAGCTTGATGCGGTTGCCCTGCAGGGCGAGCATCACGCCGTATTTGCGCGCGTTGAGCACCTCGGCGCACTCGGTGCCGAGCCAGGTGGCGAACACGCGGTCCGCCGCCGATGGCGTGCCGCCGCGCTGCAGGTGGCCGAGAATGGTGAGCCGCGTTTCCTGGCCGGTGATTTTCTCCAACTTGCGTGTGAGGCGGATGGTGTGGCCGACGTGCTCATCGTGGAATTTCGCCAGTTTTTCGGAAATCCCGGCCCGCATTTTCTTGGAGTCCGCCTTGTCGCGCGCGGCGACCAGCGCGTCCACCTCGGCCGCCTCCTCCACGGACATCGCGCCCTCCGCCACCACCACGATGCTGAAGCGCTTGCCGCTCTGCGTGCGGTTGCGGATCGCGGCGGCGATTTTCTCCGCATCGTAGGGAATTTCCGGCAGCAGGATCACATCCGCACCGCCGGCGATGCCCGCCTCCAGCGCCAGCCAGCCGGCGCGGTGGCCCATCACCTCCACCACGATGATGCGCTCGTGGCTGGTGGCCGTGGAGTGCAGACGGTCGATCGCCTCGGTGGCGATCTGCAGGGCGGTGTCAAAGCCGAACGAGCGGTCTGTTAGAGCGATATCGTTGTCGATGGTCTTCGGCAGGGTGACGACGTTCAGGCCGGCATCCACCAGGCGCTGGGCGTTTTTCTGGGTGCCGCCGCCGCCGAGGCAGACCAGCGCGTCGAGATGGTGGCGGTGATAGGTGGCGACCACGGCGTCGGTCATGTCCAGCATCTTGCCGCCGATGGGCATGCGGTGCGGCTTGTCGCGGCTGGTGCCTAGGATGGTGCCACCGTCTGTTAGAATGCCGGAAAGCATCGCGCCGTCGAGCTCCACGGTCTGGTCCTGGGCGAGCCCGCGGAAACCGTTGAGAAAGCCGGTGACGCGCATGCCGAAATGATCGCGCGCGGCCTTGCCGAGTCCGCGGATGGCGGCGTTGAGGCCGGGGCAGTCGCCGCCGCTTGTCAGAATGCCGATGTGCTGTGCCATGTGCGTTTTTCCGGTTGGATTGCGCCGGAGGCTAACGCGCCGGAAAAGCGCACTGCAAGCGGGCAGTTGGGTAGCTCAAGCGCGGGTGATCAGCACCGAGGATGCGGAGTCGTGGAGCAGCCGCTCGGTATTGCTGCCGAGCACGAAATCCGCGACCCAGGAACCCTCGCGCGAGCCCATCACGGTGAGATCGATTTCCGCCACGTCCACATGCGCGGTGATGGCCGCCGCCGGGCACTCCGCCTCCAGAAACAGAACCGAGGATGTGATTTCCGCCAAGCTCGCGGCGAAGGGTTTGAGAAATTCATCCATGCGCCGGCCGGCCCGCTCGC
>RPOS01000071.1 GCA_003820635.1 Verrucomicrobiaceae bacterium
ACTCTGGGTTTCCGGGGTGTTGCATGGTTTAAAGTTGGAAATCTGTTGGAAATCGGACCGATTTCTGTCGCGGATTCGCAGTTTGAACCCTCGGGCATCACGGCTGATTTCGAACGTCATCCACCATCCAGAATCTGGCGGGGTGCCTGCCTATTTCAGGCCAGGTAGTCACTCACGGCAGTCACTTCCTGTTAGATCCGAATCGTAAATTAATGATTCTGTGAGTACCCCGGCTTGGATTCGAACCAAGGACCAATTGATTAAGAGTCAACTGCTCTACCAACTGAGCTACCGAGGCGTTGGGTGGCGGGCGTAGGTTTCTGCCTGCGCGCGCAGGGCTGTGGAGATAGCATGGCGGGCCCGTGCCGCAAGGGTAAAGTGCGAAGATTTGGGAATTTTGCAGCAAAATGCCTGTGGTGCCGGCGGGTGGTTTACGAGCTTCCCATGATAGCGGTTCCCTGCAAGCATGGGGCATGGAAAGTCATGAGGTTTTGCGAAGGGCGTTGCGGAAAACCACGCCCAAGGCGGTGGCGGCCGAGTTGGGGGTATCGCTTTCCTTGGTTTACAAGTGGGCGGAAAAGCCGGCCGATGACGCGTCCGGCAGCCGTAATCCGCTGGATCGCCTGCTGCAGATCATCGAGCTGAGCGGAGACACGGGCATCGTCGAGTGGCTTTGCCGCAGGCAGGGAGGCCACTTTGTGAAGGATCCGGAGGTGGAGGGGCAGCAGATGGATCACGTGCTGCCTGCCACGCAGGAGATCATCGGCCAGTTTTCGGATTTATTGGCCAGGATTTCCGCGGCGGCGACGGATCACTCGGTGACGCCGGACGAAGCGGACGAGATCCGGCAATGTTGGGACAGCCTCAAGAGTTACGCGGAGGCTTTTGTGCGCGCCTGTGAGAAGGGTGCCTTCAAGAGCATGCCGCGCGTGCCTGGTAGCCGTTAGATGGTTCACCATGCCAACTGCAGCAGGGCGGCCTTGAGTTCCTCTGGCCATTCGAGTGCCTCGATGGTGGCGGTTTCCCGCCATGCGGGGTTGAGGCGGGCGAGTTCCTGATAGAAAACGCCGGCGTCGTCGGTGGCTCCGGTCTGGGCGGCGGCGATGGCGAGCAGGGCGGTGGCGTTTTCGAGCTTTTCCGGGGCATAGCCTGTTTCGCGTCCGGTGAGCAGGAAACGCAAGGCGCGGTCCGGATAACCGGTGAGCAGGGAGATCCAGCCGGCGCGCAATGCGAAGTCCGCATCGTGGGGAAAGCGGTGCAGGCCGGTGGTGAGTATTGCCATGGCCTGCGCGGAGTCGCCCGCTTCGAAAGCAGTGTAGGCGGCCTCGGCATAGTCGCCGGGTTGGTGGCTTGCCGCCGGGTGATCGCTGAGAAGGATCACCCAGCGGTCGCGGGCTTTCTGATAGTCGCCGAGGGTGCAGAGCGCGAGAGCCTCGGCGCGCAGGCAGGCTTCCGGTGTCTCGCCGAGCATTCGGGCGCGCTCCGCGAGCTTGAGGGCGTGCTCGGCTTCCTCGCGGATGGAGCAAAGCGCCTGGGCGGCCTTGAGGGATGCACGGGCAAGGCGAGCGCGGCCAACGGAGCGCAGGGCATCAGCGTCGGACAAGCGCTGGACCACGGCCTGTCGTTGCTCGGGTGTGGGGTTTTCCGGCAATTCCAGCGCGGCGAGTTCCTCGCTCACGCAGAGGCGGAGTTTCTCCAGGGCTTGGCTGAAATCCGCCTGCTCCCAGCCGTCCCAATCCTCGCGCAAACGGATTTCCTGCAAGCCTGGAAACACATCCGGCCAGCCGGAAAGCGCGTCCGCCTTGCGTCCCTCCAGCCACGCGATGCGTGATTCCGCGAGCTTGCGCAGAAGCGGCGGCATATCGGGGGTGGCGGCGAGGCACTCCTTGATCCATTCCGGCCAGGTGGAATCGAGCGCCAACGCGAGCTTGGCGGCGGGGCCGGATGGCTCGCCCGCAGAGGGAGTCGCACGGGCGAGTCGATCTGTTAGAATACGCAGCGCATCCGGTGGCGCAGCGCGGAGTGAAAGTGCCTGCAGCGCGGCACTCACGGGAGCGAAGTCGAGCCCGGGAAAGAGTCGCTGCAGAGCGGCGAAATCGCATGCTTTGGAAACCTGCAGCCGCTCCGTGGGATCGATGTGGATGAATGCACGGCCTTTCGCGTCCTGATGAATTCCGGTGAGTGCTTTCGCAAGCATTTCAAGCGCCGCGATCGCCTGCGCGTCGGCCGTTTCCGGACCGGCGGTGGCGTTTTCCATGCTTCCCGGCCGGGGAAGCAAGCGGTGGATGACGAGCCTGCCGCTCTCCTCGCCCACGATCCACTGTGAGGCTCCGGTGGCCACGGCGGTGATGGGCGAAGTGGCATCAACCGGCGCGTGTTTCCCGTCACGCAGGACAAGGATGCGGCCATCGACTGCGAGTGGCGCGAGCGGTGCCTCACGCATCAGGCCGGTCCAGATCCCCGGATGGCGGCTCCACGGGAAACGCTCTAACAAAACCGCGGGCTCAAGTGCCGCGACACCCGCGGCATCCGGTGGCAGGGTGGCGAGTTGCGGCGGTTGGTGCGGACCGTGATCGATGAGTGCAAGCGCCGCACTGCCGTCCGGGCTGAACTGGGCGTGCAGCAGCGCCTGCGCCGGATCGGCCGGCATGTCACTCACGGGCTCCAATGGCGAGATCGGCATTTCCATGAAGCTACCATCCGCATGGAGCATGCGCAGCGCATGGCGGTCGAGAAAGGCTGTGAGCGGCCGCGGTGCCTCAGGGCCCGCAGGTTCGGACGAGCGGAGGATTTCCCCGGATGCGGCATCTCGCACATGCCATACGAGCGAGTGGTCTTGTGCGGAAACAAATGCCGGATGCGCCAGCAGCAGGCTATCGCCGGAGAAAACGATCACGGAGCATGGCGTGACGAAATCCGGCAGCAAGCCGAGATCCTTCACAGGCTTGAGCGATTGTGCGTCACAGAGCAGGGAAATGCCGGCGCGCTCCACAACCAGCCAGCGGCGCGTGGGATCGATCACCAGAGTCCGCGTTGCCGCCGCAGGCGCGGGAAACAGCACGTTTTCGATGCGCAGGGTATCGAGATTCCAGCGCACGGTGGTGTTCATTCCGCCTGCCAGGCTCACCCACAGGGTGGCGGGCGCTGCAAATTCGACGCGCTCAACCGGCAGCGGATGCGCAAGCTCCAGCACCGGGAAATGCCACGCCGTCTCGCGGAGGATTTTTTCCGCCAGCATGCGGGCATCAGCCGCGGCGGGGTCCGCCTTGAGCGCGGAAACCATCAGAGCGAGCGCCTCGTCGGGCCGGGCCTGATCGAGCTTGGCCAGCGCCATCTCGAGGCGGGTCCCGGCGAGTTGGGAAACGATTTCGGGTGGAATGCCCGGTTCCGGATGTTGCATCACCACCGGAGGCTTTCTTGCGACTCGGCTGCCACCTAACAGAGCCAGCAATGCCACGCCGCATGCCAGCAGCACCCGGCTGCGCCAGGAAAACAATGCCTCCCTCCATTTGCGCTGGCGCCGCGCATTCAAGTCCGCGGGCCGCAGCTCCTTTCGATACCGGGGACCATCCATGGCGGTGCGCTCAAAGCCCGCTCTTCTGGATCAGGGCGCGGAGCTGGACTTGGAATTCCATGATGTCCTCCTGGCTCGGGCGGTAGCCGGGAGTGTCCGGATCCAGCCCGGGGCGGCCCGTCTGATCGAGCATCCAAATGGCCGTCTCGCCATCGCTGAAGGTGACTTTTCCGCTGACCAGCGCGCCGGGCAGCGTGAGCGTGTCCATCGTCACCGTGACGGTTCCGGTGGGAACGGGCGCGGGTTTCTCCTCCTCCTTTTTGTCCACCGGTTTTGCTTCCTCGATGAGCTCGATGCCGAGATCGAGGATCAGGAAACGGGTGTCCATGTAGGTGAGGGAAAACCCGAACTCATCCTTGAGCTGTCGCTGGAGGTCGGACATGGATGCGCCATCCGCGGCGCGTTGCTTGAGGGCGGCGATTTGTTCCGGGGTGAGCTTGCTGGCGCTGAACATGGCTTCTTTGTGAACCATGGCGCGGGAAAGCCAAGCCTCAAGCGATGAATTGCCAAGGCTTGCCGCGCGCGGGTCCGCTCCGCAGCATGTCCGCGGCCATGCTGCAAACCCTCCGCGATCACTTTGGATTCGATGCCTTCCGCGGCGGACAGGAACCGGTGATCCGCGCCTTGCTCGATGGCCGGCCGGCGCTGGCGGTGTTTCCGACCGGTGGCGGCAAGTCACTCTGCTACCAATTGCCCGCCCTCCTTCTGGACGGCCTCACGCTGGTGATTTCCCCGCTGATCGCGCTGATGAAGGACCAGGTGGATGCGCTCACCGCAAAGGGTATTGCCGCCGCGCGCTTGGATTCTACTCTCGGCATGGACGAGCTTCGCGAACTTTATGAAAATTTGGAAAGCGGAGCCATCAAGCTGCTCTACATCGCCCCCGAGCGCCTGGCCAACGAGGCGTTCCGCAAGCGCATCAAGCAACTGAACGTCGCGATGATCGCCATCGACGAAGCCCACTGCATTTCCGAATGGGGGCATAACTTCCGCCCGGACTACCTGAAACTCGCGCGCTTCAGCCGCTCGCTGAAAGTCAGCCGCGTGCTCGCCCTCACCGCCACCGCCACGCCGAAGGTGGCGCGCGAAATCCGCCGCCATTTCCGCATCGCCGCCGCCGATCACATCCAGCTGAGTTTCCACCGGCCGAACCTCGACCTGCGCGTCACCCCGTGCAAGGCGGCGGAGCGCAAGAGCATCCTGTTAGATCGGCTCGCAGCCATCGACGGCGCGGCGGTCGTGTATGTCACGCGGCAGGAAACCGCCGAGGAAGTGGCGACGTTTCTCGCGAAACAAGGAGTCTCCGCCCGCGCTTATCACGCTGGTTTGCCCGACGAGTTCCGCGCCGACGCCCAGCGGGCGTTCATGGCGGGCGAAACCCGGGTGATCGTGGCGACCATCGCGTTTGGCATGGGCATCGACAAGGCGGACATCCGCGGCGTGATCCATTACAACCTGCCGAAGAGTTTGGAAAACCACACCCAAGAGATCGGCCGCGCCGGTCGCGACGGACAGCCTGCCATCTGCGAGTTGTTAGCCTGTGGAGACGACCTCATCGTACTGGAAAACTTCATTTATTCGGACACGCCCTCGCCGCGCGCACTGGGCAATCTGATCGACCGCGTGCTCAGGCTGGGCGAGGTGTTTGACATCTCGGTGTATGATCTATCCGTCACCTGCGACATCCGCACCTCGGTGATCTCCACGCTGCTGGCCTATCTCGAAACCGAGGGCATCCTCGAAGCCACCGGAATTTTCTACGGCAAGTATCGTATCAAACTGCTGCGCTCCCGCGATCAGGTGCTGGCAGGGTTTCCGGCGGCGGAGAAAAAGTTCCTGTCCAAGCTGTTGGATCTCGGCACGCCTGGCCGCATGTGGCTCAGCTTCGAGCCTTCCGTGCTGGCCGGCGAGATGGGAGTTTCCCGCGCGAAAATCGTCGCCGCCCTCGCTGCTCTCGAATCCGCGGGCGACGCGACAGTGACCGTTTCCGGCGTGCGCCAGGGATACCGGATGAAGACAGACCCCGGCGACTTGCACCTGCTCACCGCGCGCCACGCGGAAACCTTCCGCAGCCGCGAGTTGGCGGATCTCGACCGGCTGCGCCAGGTGCTCGGGATCTCGTCACACCGCGGCTGCCTCACCGGCTATCTCACCAAGCATTTCGGCGAAGCCCTCCCCACCCCTTGCGGCCACTGCGACCGCTGCAGGGGCGTGCCCGCCACAACGATCAAGCGCCCGCCGACCCGCAAACCTTCCGATGAGGAATGGCGACTTGTTAGAAAACTCAGCCGCGAAAACCACGCCGAGCTCACCACGCCACGCCAACTCGCCCGCTTCCTCTGCGGCATGTCCAGCCCGGCCAGCACCCGCGCGCGGCTAAGCCGCCACAATGCCTTCGGCCTGCTTGCGGATTTGCCATTCGCCGATGTCCTCGCGATCGCCGAGGCGATTTGAAATCAATCAAGCGCCTAACAGAATTCCGGCCGCCTGCTGGTTCGCACCCACCGACGAAACGACCACCTGCCGGTAATCACCAGACTTGAGTGCCTCGGCGGCGGCGATCACTTGCAGGGCACCTGCCGCGCCCATGCTCTCGCCCAGCACCCGCTTGGGCGACCAGCGCGGGCCGCGCCAATCTCGCCAAGCCGAGACTTCCGGCTGGTCGAAACGCCGGACACCGGACTGGCTGTCCACTAACAAAGTGGCTCCGTCATCATTGGCGGCGAGTGTTTCCCGCATCTTGCGTGCGGCTGTTAAACGGCCATGAAACTGATAACTCACCGGATCCGGCAGATGATGAAGCATCGCCGGGCCATCGGCGGCTTCCAGATAGATGGCACCCGCACCTTCGGCGGGAAGATATGCCTTTGAATAAAGACACAAAGCCTCGGCGCTCAGCCAGTCGGTTTCCTCGGCGGCGACAACCAGGCAGCCATTGACATCGCCGCGTTCGATCCACTCGGCCGCGAGGTCGATGCCGGTGAAGAATCCCGAGGCATCGCCGATGAGCGAGTCATTGGGCGCGGTGCTGCCAATGAGTGCGGAAAGATGGCTGGATGGGGCGTTGAAAACCGTTTCCGGAAACAGGATCGGACTGGCAAGCGCGGGGTCCGCCAACACTTCGCCGAAAAAGCGGTTCGAGTAGTTCACGCAGCCGTTGGTCAGAGTGAAAATCACCCCGACTCTCAATCGGCCTGCGGTGGATTCCGCGAAGCGCATTTCACCGAGAGCCTCCATCGCGGCGGCGGCGGAGAACTTGCTGATCGGGCTGGTCCGCCGCAGGCGGCCGAACTTCGGCGTGGTGGCACCCAATGCGGGCACACGCAGCACCGGCGTGCTGAGAATTCCATCGCCACACGGACGCTCTAACAGCGAAGGCGTGATCGTTTCACCGGATGCCAGCGCCTCCATCATCGCCGCCACTCCCCACCCGGCGGGGGTGACGGCTCCGGTGCCGGTGATGGCGAGTTTCCCGCTCATGGCAAGCCCTCCTTTTCGAAAATCAAGGTGGCGTTGGCCCCGCCGAATCCGAATGAATTGGTGAGAGTGCGGCGGACAGGTGCCTCGCGCGGTTCGCGGATGAGATCGAATGTGCAAACCGGATCCGCTTCGCGGACCATGAGACTGGCGGGCAGCCACTGGCCTTCCATCGCCATCAGGCAAATGACGGACTCCACCGCACCCGCGCCGCCTAACAAGTGGCCGATGGCGGATTTCGTGGAGCTCACCTTGATCGATGAAACCGCATCGCCGGCCCAGCGGCGGATGGCATTTCCCTCGGCCACATCATTGAGCGGCGTGCCAGTGCCGTGGGAGTTGATATAATCGATCTGCTCGGGTGAAACGCCCGCCATCGCGCAGGCGGTCTGCATCGTAATGAGCGCGGCATCGCCATTCGGGTGCGGCTGCGTGAGGTGATGGACGTCGGTGGCCGCGCCGTAGCCGGTGATTTCCGCGATCACACGGGCACCGCGGCTTTTCGCGGCGGCGGCGGATTCCACGACCATGAATCCCGCTCCCTCACCGAGAGCCAGGCCATCGCGCGCGGCATCGAAGGGCCGTGGAATACCGGACGGGCTGAGCGCCTGGAGCGCATCGAATCCTGCGAAGACCAATTGGCAGAGCGCATCGTAGCCGCCGGCGAGCACGCGCTCCGCACGGCCCATGCGAACGAGGTGAAATGCCTGCCCAATCGCATTCGCACCGGACGCGCAGGCATTCGAAACGATCCGTATGCGGCCATCGATTTCTAACAGACTCGCCATATCCACCATCTGCCGCTGCGCCTGATAGGTTTCCACACGGTGGAGTTGGGCTCTGCGGCTTTGCGTCGGCGATTGCGCGGCGCGATAGTAATCCTCGCCGATCGGCATGGCGGCGGCCGAGGTGCCCACGATCATCGGCATCGTGCCGCCGGAAAGTCCCGCTGCGGCGAGCGCCTCGCGGGCCGCCAGCCATGCCAGCTGTGAGCCGCGATCCATGCGGGAGGGAAAGCCGGTTTCCGGCAGGTCGATTTGGCCGGCCGTGCCCACGCGTTGGCGCGAGACATCGAACAAGGTCACCGGCGAAAAAGCCGTGCGCCCGGCGCGGAAACCTGCCGCGTTTTCCGTGAAATCCATGCCCATTGGCGAGACGACGCCCGCGCCGGTCACCACCACGCGGTGGAAATCGGAGGATGAGGGAGCATTGCGGGACCAGGCCAAAGTGGATAGGCGAGTTATGACTCGTCAGAGAGGTTGCGGTTAGCTAGGCAGGCGCGTCCACCTTGTCAAATGCTCTATCCTCGCTGGCTGGAAACCTCGCGGCGTTTCGCCGATGCACCCGCGCTTTTCGACGGCGACGGCGTGATGACCTTCGCGGAGCTCGCTTCAGCGGCGGAATCCGCGCCACGGGCCACCGAACCGGTGATCGCGCGAACCGGCGACCGCGGCTTTTTCATCGAAATCCTGCGGGCCTGGCGCGACAGCCAGGCGGTCATTCCCTTGGAGCACGATGCGCCGCCACCTGCATTGCAGCGGCCGCCAACCGCGGACACGCGTCTCGTGAAATACACGCCCGGTGCCAGCGGCATCCCACGCGGAATTTTCCTCAACGCCGCTCAAATCATCGCGGATGCCGACCGCATTGCTACGGCAATGAGCCTCACGCCCGATGTGCCGAATCTCGCGGTGATCTCGTTGTCCCACTCATATGGGTTTTCCAATGTGGTGCTGCCGCTGCTGTTGCGCGGAGTGCCGGTGAGATTGCTGGCTGTTCCATTTCCACGGGTGCTGGAAGAGGCGCTCCACCAGCATGAGGCATCGGTGTTGCCAGCCGTGCCCTCGATGTGGCGGGCTTGGCAGCGCGCTGGAATTCTAACAAACGCGCCCGTCCGCCTGGCCATCTCGGCCGGGGCGCCGCTCGCGCTCGCTCTCGAACGTCAGGTGTTCGAGGAATCCGGCTTCAAGATCCATAACTTCTACGGTGCCAGCGAATGCGGCGGCATCGCCTTCGACACCACCGTGACGCCGCGCGAGTCCGCGGAAATTGTCGGAAGCCCGCTGCCTGGTGTAAATGTCGGGATCGGTCGCGATGGCCGCCTGCAAGTCACCAGCGATGCCGTAGCCACCTGCTACGATGCGCCGCGCGGCGACGATTTGTTGGAAAACGGGGTTTATCTCACACGCGATCTCGGTTTCACCAATGCCGACGGAATCATCCATCTAACAGGAACCACCGGAGGAGCGATCAATGTCGCGGGTCGCAAGATCAGCCCTGCGAAAGTAGAGGCGGCGATCATGGCCACCGGCTTGGTGCGGCGGGTGAAAGTGCTGGGCATTCCCAGCAGCGATCCGGAACGCTACGAGGAAATCGCGGCCGTGGTGGAAACTCACGAAGGAGTCACTCCCGCCGGGCTGAAATCCGCGGTCGCGAAGCATTTGCAAGCTTGGGAAATCCCGCGTCATTGGAGATTCGGAGCAGATGGCGGGAATGCCGATGCCGTGGAACTGCGGCGCATATTTGGGATGGGCGATCCATGACCGCAGCATGGAAGGGCTACATTGCCTCCGGCCATCTCCGCTGCGCTCCGGTTCCGATTCGCTCCGTGCATGGCAAGCCAATGGAAAGCGCTTCGCATTCACCCATTGGCAATTCATGGGCATCGGCGGATCGGCGTCCGCCGCTCCTTGAGAAGAGAATCCGCCTACTTGCTATGCACGGACAATAGGCAGCACGGCGTTCCAGCACTCAATGAATCCGCTGGAAAAATCCTCCGGCCGCGCCGCGAGCCATGCTTCGATTTCCTTCAAGGGAAACCATGCGGCGGCGGAAACCTCGGCCGCTGGAAAGCTAACAGATCCGTGGTGGCTCATGCGGTAGAGCCGGACGTGCTCCCAACCGGTCGCCTCGCTTGGCGCGATGCGTGCGATTTCCACAGGCGCGCTTTCCGTCTGAATGCCCATTTCCTCGTCGAGTTCGCGCACGGCGGCCGTGGCGTAATCCTCGCCGGCATCAAGATGCCCGGAAACGCTCGATCCCCACACGCCGGGATGCACGTCCTTGAACATCGAACGCTGTTGAAGCAGCAGGTCGCCGCGCTTGTTGAAGATGAACACGTGCACCGCGCGGTGCAGAAGATTTTCCGCATGCACCTCATCGCGCGTTTTTTGCCCGATCACCACGTCGTTTTCATCCACCACATCGAAGATCTCACCGGATTTCTGTGGCAAGTCTTTCAGGGGATGCGCATCACAGGCGCGGGTGAGATCCACCCATTGATCGAGCGTCAATTCCTCCGCGCGCACGGTCGCCGGAACTCCCAAAACCGCCGAGATTTCCAGCCAGCGAGTGCCTGTGGGCAATTGCTTGCCGAGCTGCTTGCGGCGCTGGGAGAAACCGCGGCGTATCAATTCATCGAACAAGCGCCGGTCGAAAGCTGGCAAGCCCGATGTCCTCGGACGCAGGATCGCCACGCCCGAATCGATCTTCGGCCGCGGATAAAACGCCTCGGGCGGCACCGTGCGTTGCGGTTCCACCAACCAGTCCACCTGCGTCCGCAAGGAGAGAATGCCATAGTCCTTGGTGCCCGGTTTCGCCGCGAGGCGATCGATCACCTCCTTTTGCAACATCACCACCGCACGCTCGAAGGGATGCGGGCGGGAGAGCAGGTTTTTCAAAATCGCACCACCACAGGAATAAGGCAGGTTTCCCAAAAACTTCACCCGGCGGTGTTTGAAAAGCGTGCGGCCATCGAACTTCGCACCGTCGGCATGATGGACTTCCACGCTTGGCTCGTCGCGGAAGCGCTCGGCAAGAGCGGCAGCCAGCCGGGCGTCGAACTCGATGAGGATCAATCGCCGCACCTTGCCGACCAGATGCTCGCTCAGCGAGCCGGTGCCGGGCCCCACCTCGACGATGGCGTCGTCTTCACTGGCATCAAGCTGGGAAACGATCCAGCGCGCCATGTTCGGATCGATGAGAAAATTCTGTCCTAGCTGCTTACTGGGCAGAACCCCCGCGCGATCCAGCGCCTCCTTGATTTCCCTGCCCGTCATGGCGGCGGTTCATGCCCCATCACCGCCCTCTGCGCAACCCCAAGCATCCCATGCTCCGCCAAAAGGCCAATAAAGGGATTCTTAAAAAGGGATTGCCAAGCCCGCGCCCGCTTCCTAGCTTGCCGCCCCGCGTGAAAAGGACAGGTGTCAGAGTGGTCTAATGAGCACGCTTGGAAAGCGTGTGTGGCGGCAACGTCACCGAGGGTTCGAATCCCTCCCTGTCCGCGGCTGTATGAGGCGCGGATGATCGTCCAGCAGATCAGCGTCAGGCTGACCAATGGCTGGACGGCCGCCGATGAGGGGATCCGCTCTTGATTTTGCGTGCCTTGTCGGCGAAATCCTGCTTTCCCTCCCCGCGCCGCTGACTTTTCCCACCACTCATGTCCACCGAGCTGACCCGCAATTTTTCGATCATCGCCCATATCGACCACGGGAAGACCACGCTTTCGGACCGTCTGATGGAGGCCACCAGCACCGTCACCATGCGGGAAAGCACGGCCCAGCAACTCGACTCCATGGACCTCGAGCGCGAGAAGGGCATCACCATCAAATCCCACCCCGTCGCCATGGAATATCAGGCGAAGGACGGTAAAACCTACAAGCTCAACCTACTGGACACCCCCGGCCACGTCGATTTCTCCTACGAGGTCTCCCGCGCGCTGGCCGCCTGCGAGGGCGCCATTTTGATGGTCGATGCCGCCCAAGGCGTGGAGGCGCAGACCGTGGCGAACCTCCACCTCGCCACCGAGCAGAACCTCACCATCATCCCCGTTCTCAACAAGATCGACCTGCCCGCGGCCGACGTGCCGAAGTGCAAGAAGCAGCTGGAAGACATCCTCTGCATCCCCGCCGAGGACTGCATCCCCGCTTCCGCGAAAAACGGCATCGGCATCGAAGACATCCTGGAAGCCATCGTCCACCGCGTCCCCGCGCCGAAGGAAAACCCGGACAAGCTGCTGCGTTGCTCGGTCTTCGATTCGCTCTACGACACCTATCGTGGTGTCGTCTCCTACGTCCGCGTGTTTTCCGGCACCGTGAAACGCGGCCAGCGCGTGAAACTCTTCGCCACCGACAAAGTTTACGAAGTGAAGGAAGTCGGCGTCTTCACGCCCAAGATGAGCGCTCGTGAGAAACTCGTGCCCGGCGATGTCGGTTATGTCATCGCCAACATGAAGTCGGCCAGCGAGGTGAAGATTGGCGACACCATGACCGACTCCACCCACCCGTGCAAGGAGCCGCTGCCGGGCTACAAGGAGATCCAGCCGATGGTGTTCTCCGGCATCTATCCGGTCGATTCGTCGGACTACGAGTCGCTCAAGACCGCGATGGGCAAGCTGCAGATCAACGACCCCGCCTTCACTTATCAGCAGGAAAGCTCCACCGCGCTGGGCTTTGGTTTCCGCTGCGGTTTCCTCGGCCTGCTCCACATGGAAATCATCCAGGAGCGCCTCCGCCGCGAGTTCGACATGGATGTCATCTCCACCTATCCGTCCGTCATCTATCAGGTCACGCTCACCGACGGCACTGAGCTCATCGTGGACAACCCCAGCAACTTCCCGGAAACCCAGGTCATTCAGGAAATCCGCGAGCCCGTCGTGAATGTTTATATCATGGTCCCCAGTGAATACATCGGCGACATGATGCAGCTCGTCATGGAAAAACGCGGCGAGGTCACCCACACCGAGACCATCGACGAAACCCGCGTCATGCTTTCCTGCGTGCTGCCGCTTTCCGAGATCCTCGTCGATTTCAACGACAAGCTCAAATCCATGACCCGCGGCTACGGCTCCATGGACTACGAGCACGCCGGTTACCGCGCCGCGAAGATGGTCAAGATGGACATGCTCATCGCCGGCGATCCGGTCGAGGCGTTTTCCACCATCGTCCACCGCGACAAGGCGGAATCCTACGGCCGCGCGCTCGCCCTCAAGCTCAAGGAAGTCATTCCCTCGCACCTCTTCGTCGTGGCCATCCAGGCCGCCGTCGGCGGCAAGATCGTTGCCCGCGAATCCATCTCCGCCATGCGCAAGAACGTCACCGCCAAGTGCTACGGCGGCGACATCACCCGCAAGCGCAAGCTTCTGGAGAAGCAGAAGGAGGGTAAAAAGAAGATGAAGATGTTCGGCAAGGTCAACATCCCCCAGGACGCCTTCATCAAGGTGCTCAAGAGCGGGGATTGAGGGTGTCGCTCAGGAATTCGCGCATGCCATGAACCGTCGCTGGGCGTCGGCCTCCGGGTTGTGGGGTTTGGCGGCGTTTTCCGGCTTCGTGTCGGCAATGAGCTCGTCGCGGAACTTGGAGATGATGGCCTCCACCGGCCACGACGAGGCTTCGCCAAAGGCACAAATGGTGCGCCCGTCGATCTGATAGGCCACACTCTCCAGTGTTTCCACATCCTGCGGGCTGGCATCTCCGGAGACGATGCGGTCCGAGATTTTTTTCATCCAGGTGGAACCCTCGCGGCAGGGCGTGCACTGGCCGCAGGACTCGTGGGCGTAGAAGGCGTTGAGGTTGTTGAGCACCCAGGACATCTTGCGCGAGTCGTCGATGGCGATCACGCCGCCGGAGCCGGCCATTGAGCCGCAGGCGGCAAGCGTGTCGAAATCCAGCGGGATGTCCCAGAATGATAGTTCGCGTTCGCTGCCATCCGGGTTCTTGAGTTTGAAGATCTCGTCGCAACGCAGGATTTTCGACGACGAGCCGCCGGGAATAACGGCCTTGAGCTCGCGGCCGTCCTTGGGGCCGCCGCAGATATCATAAAGCAACTCGCGCATCGTGAGCTTGCCGACCTCCACCTCGAAATAACCGGGATTCTTCAAATCGCCGGAGACGCAGAGGATGCGGGTGCCGGTGTTGCGTGCCACGCCGAGCTTGGCGTATCCATCGCCGCCCATGCGGATGATGTGTTTCACATGGCAGAGCGACTCGACGTTGTTGACGATCGTCGGGCACATGTAGAGGCCGAGCGCCGCGGGGAAATACGGTGGCTTGATGCGTGGGTAGGGGCGCTTGCCTTCGAGCGATTCGATCAGGCCGGTTTCCTCGCCGCAGATGTAGGCACCGGCACCGCGGTGGACGTAGATCTCCAGATCAAAGCCGGAGCCGAGCACGTTTTTTCCGACGAAATTTTTCCTGCGCGCTTCCTCGATGGCATTTTCAACGATCTTTGCCGCTTCCGGAAACTCCTCGCGCAGATAGATGTAGGCGGTGTGCGCGCCGACAGCTAAGGCACTGATGACCATGCCCTCGATGAGTTGGTGCGGATCCTGATGGAGGATGTAGCGGTCCTTGAAAGTGCCGGGCTCGGATTCGTCGCCGTTGCAGATCAGATAGACGGGCTTGGTGTTGTTAGGCGGGATGAAGGTCCACTTCATGCCAGTCGGGAAGCCCGCGCCGCCACGGCCGCGGAGGCCGGATTTCTTGACCTCCTCGGTGATGTCCTTCGGCTGCATGGCGAGGGCTTTTTTCAAATCCTCGTAGCCACCGTCTCGCAGATAGCACTCGATGGACGGATCCCAGCCCTCGCGGTCCACGTTTTTAAAAATGAGACGGTATTCGCGCGGGTGGGGCTGCTTGGTGTAGGTGATCATGGCAGAAAATCAATCGACGGTGGGAATGGCCTCCAGCATGAGGCCG
>RPOS01000072.1 GCA_003820635.1 Verrucomicrobiaceae bacterium
GTCGATACCAACGCCGACGAGTGGATCACCGTCAATGCCGGCGAGAGCCACTCGCTGATGCAGCGCGCCTGTTGCGCGGTGATCGCCAGCGGCACGGCCACGCTGGAGGCCGCCTGTTACGGCCTGCCGTATTGCCTCGTCTATCGAGTGGCTCCCCTCACCTACATCGCGGCCAAGCTGCTGGTGAAAATCAAACACATCGGCATCGTCAACATCCTGACCGGCGAGGAAGTGGTGCGGGAATTCATCCAGGCGGAGGCCGAGCCGATGGCGGTTTCGCGCGTGCTGCGCGGGTTTTTGGAATCGCCGGAAAATCGTGCGTCGCTGCAGGCCCGCCTCGCGGAAACCGCAGGCAAACTCGGCGGCCCCGGCACCCACGAGCGCGCCGCAAGCGCCGTGGCGGGCTGGCTCTCGAGCGGGGCTTGAGTGCGCACGCGCCGCCTAACGGCCATGCAGCGCATCCAGTAATTTCTGATGGATGCCGCCGAAGCCGCCATTGGAAAGCACCGCCACCACATCGCCGGGCAGAGCTTCCTTTTTCACGCAGGCGATGATGGTTTCGGTATCCGGAAGATAGAAACCATTTCCGCCGAGGCGGGCGATGTCGGCGGACAGCCTTGCGGGATCGAGCCGGTCGTTTTCCGGAATCTTGTGGAGGTCCTGCATCGCCGCGACGACTGCGAAATCCGCGAGTGCGAGCGCCTCGGCGAGCTCGGTCTGAAACACGGCGCGGCGCGTGGTGTTGGAGCGCGGTTCGAAGAGAATCCACAGGCGCGAGCCCGGATGACGCTGGCGCAGGCTCTGCACCGCTAGCTTGATGGCGGTGGGATGGTGCGCGAAGTCGTCGATCACCTTGATGCCGCCGGCCTCGCCACGCAGTTCCTGGCGGCGCGCCACGCCTTCGAAGGATTCCAGCCCGGTGCGGATTTCCTCCGCCACGAGCCCTGCGAAGCTGGCAGCCGCGGCGGCCATGGCGGCGTTGCGGATGTTGAACTCGCCGGTCATGCGCACGGAATAGGAGACTCCGCCAAGCGTGAACGAACTACGATCCGTCTCGTAGCTCACGTTTCCAATGCGCAGCGCGTTGGTTTCCGCGAAACCGATGGTGGTGACGGGGCAGGGCGCGCCTTTCGCAACTTCGAGGCAGTTCGGATCATCGCCATTGATGAAGGCCATGCCCTTGCGCGGGACGATGTTGAGCAGGCGGCGGAAGGTCAGCTTGATCTCGTCGAGCGAGTTGTAGATATCCGCGTGGTCGAACTCGATGTTGTTGATGACGACGCACTCGGGCAGGTAGTGGAGGAACTTCGAGCGCTTGTCGAAGAAGGCGGTGTCGTATTCGTCGCCTTCGAGCACGTTGAATTCGGAATCGGTGAACACCGCGCCGCAGCCGAGGTTTTTCGGCAGCCCGCCGATCATGAAGCCGGGAGCACGCCCGGCGTGGCGCAGCAGCCAGGCGAGCATCGAGGAAGTGGTGGTTTTGCCGTGGGTGCCAGAGACGACGAAGTTGCGTTTGCCACGCAGGAAGAACTCCTTCATCACCTCCGGCAGGGAGTTGTAGAGGAGCTTGCGGTCGAGCGCGGCCTCGGCCTCGGGATTGCCGCGGGAGATGGCGTTGCCGATGATGACCACGTCCGTGTCCGCCGGGATGTTTTCCTCGCGGTAGCCTTCGGCGATTGAAATGCCCTGGCCGCGCAGGAAATCGGACATCGGCGGATAAACGTTGGCATCGGAACCGGTGACGGTGAAGCCACGTTGTTTCATGGCCGCAGCCACCCCGCCCATGGCGGTGCCGCAGATGCCGGTGAAGTGGAAGCGGGTCTTGTCAGGCATGGAAAACGTGAGACTAGGCAGCCGAATCCAACCTGCCAACCCGGAATATGCCAACTTGCAGCAAGCAACGTTTGTCCTTGCGCCGGACGTTTTCGCGGGAAGAATCCGCGCCCCGCGCCGCGGTTCCACCCCATGAGCGAATCCACCGACTCCAGCCCCGCCAACGCGACCTTCGAACAAATCGGCGAGGTCCTGCGTTCCCACCAATCCTTCGTCCTGCTCAGCCACGTCCGCCCGGATGGCGATGCGATCGGCTCCCAGATCGCACTTGGTTTCTCGTTGCTGGCGATGGGAAAATCCGTGCGCATGATCAATGAGGATGGCCTGCCGGAAAACCTGGCCTTTCTCCCTGGTTCGGAGCGCATCGAGACGCCGCCGGCCGAACGGCTGGATGTCGAAGTGGCCATCGCGCTGGACACCGCCACCAAGCCGCGCCTCGGCGATGCCGCGCTGCACGCCGCATCCAAGGCACCACTCTGGCTCAACATCGACCACCACATTTCCAATCCGAAATACGGCGACATCAACCTGATCGACTCCACCAGCCCGGCCACCGGCGAGATTCTTTATGATCTGATCACCACGCTTGATCTGCCGCTGCCTGCGGAAACCCGGGATGCGATCTATGTGGCGGTTTCCACCGACACCGGCTCGTTCCAATACCCGTCCACCACGGCGCGGACTTATGAAATGGCCGCCGATCTGGTGCGCCGCGGGCTGGATGTGGGAACTATCAACTCGCAGACCTACGATGAAAATCCGTATCGCCGGCTCGAGCTGATGCGCGCGCTGCTCAATACGCTGGAGCGCTCGCCGGACGGCATCGTCGCCCACTGGGAGATGCGCGAACAAACACGGCTCGATCTCGCACTGCGTCCGGAGGATAGCGAGGGACTCATCGATGTGATCCGCGCCATCCGCGGCGTGCGGCTTGCGGTGTTTTTCGAAGAACTGCCGGAAGGAAAAATCCGCGTCTCGATGCGCTCGAAGGACCGCGAGCTCGATGTGTGCAGGATCGCCATGGAATTCGGTGGCGGCGGCCACGCGCTGGCGGCCGGCATCCGCATGAAGGGCCCGCTTGAGGAGGCGAAACAACACGTTTTAACAGCCATCCGCAAGCAGGTGGAGGAAACCAGGAAACATTCATGAAACCGAATCCCATGGAAGCGCACGGCCCCAGCGGCGTGCTGCTCATCGACAAAGCCCCGGACATGACCTCGCATGACGTCGTGGCCATCGCCCGCCGTGCGCTCAACACCAAGAAGATCGGCCACTGCGGCACGCTCGATCCGATGGCCACCGGCCTGTTGATGCTGGTCATCGGCCGCGCCACCAAGATCCAGGATCTGCTGATGAGCGAGGACAAGGAATACGTCGGCACGCTCACGCTCGGCGCGGTGACCAGCACCCAGGACCGCCAAGGCGAAGTGCTCGAAAGCAAGCCGGTGCCCGCGTTTTCCGAAGGGGAAATCCGCGCCGCCTTCGATGCCTACAAGGGCGAGTTCGAGCAGATGCCGCCGATGGTTTCCGCGATCAAGAAAGACGGTGTGCCGCTCTACAAACTCGCCCGCAAGGGCCAGGAGGTCGAACGCGCGCTGCGTCCCGTCCGCGTCACCGGCTATCAGGTCACGCGCATCGAACTGCCGGAAGTCGATTTCACCGTCAACTGCTCGAAGGGCTTTTACGTCCGCACCTATGCCCACGACATCGGCGCGAAACTCGGCTGCGGCGGCCACCTGAGCGCGTTGCGCCGCACCCGCTCCGGCAAGTTCACGCTCGAGCGCGCCGTCACCGTGGCCGATCTCAAAACCGCTCCACGCGAGGATCTGCTCAAGGCGATGGTCACCTTGGCGGAAATCTCACTGATGCGCGGAGCTTGAGGGCTTCATGAACCGACATCCGCCGCCTCGAGATCGGTGACTCTGATCCGGTCGCGCTTTTTGAGGAAAAACAGGGCACCGAGCAACGCCCACAGGGCATTGCAGGCAAAGCCGGCGAGCGAGGCGGCCACCGCGGTTTCCGGGGCGACGCCGGCAAGATCGTTGAGCAGCACTTCGAAGAGTTTCTCGCGGACGCCGACGCCGGCGATCGAGACGGGCATGCCGCTGATGGCATCGATCACCGGCATGGCGGACATCACGGTGCCATAGCCGGTATCCCCGCCCACTGCGCGCAGGCCGCAGTAGTAGGACGAAAAATAGGCACCGAGCATCAGGAAGGAAACGGCCAGCCCGGCAAGTGAAAGCCGCCAGTTTTTCCGATAGATATCATATAATTCGGGAATGCGCGCCATCATCGGCCAGCGGGCGAAGCGGCCGTTGGCATGGATCCGGCGGTGGACCGGCGGCGAGGCGCAGATGAAGATCATGGCCACCAGCGCGAGCCCGCCACCGAGATAGAACCACGCGAAGTGAATCACGCCGCGGCCGAGCGCACTGGGGTCCGCCAGCGCCTCGAAGCGCGCGGCTGAGATGATGAAAAACAACAGCGCCAGCGAAACCATGCCCGCGAGGTGATCCGCCATCACCGTCATGGCGATGACCAGCTTGCGGTCCGGATGGTCGCGCATGATGAGGATGATGCGCGCCGCATCGCCGCCGAGACCGCTCACTGATGCGAGGCTGAAGAGCCCGTCGATCATGATCAGTTCGATGGCCCGGCCGAGGCTCACCTGCATGCCCTGGCCGCGCAGGAAGCACCACCAGCGGACACCCAGCAGCACCACCGAGAGTCCGGCAAGTGCGGCTCCGGCCGCCAGCCAGCGGTAATCCACCGCGCCCGGACGTGTGAACACCGAGTGGCTGAAATCCACTTGGGAAAAGGCCCAGCCCAGGCACAGCGCGGTGAGCGAGAATTTCAGCAGGAAAACAAGAAAAGCCTTCATGCCCGAACGGTCGCCGCTCACGCGGATGCCGCGGGTTTTTCGATCTCAGCAGCAATGGTTTCGACGCTTTCAAGGATGCCCTTGGCGGCTTCCGAATCACCGATTTTCAAACCAAAATGTTTTTCCAGGGCGACGACAAGTTGCAGCGCATCCACCGAATCGAGGCCGAGCCCGTGCGCGCCGAAGATGGCGGTCTTGTTGCCGATCTCTTCCGCGGCGTAGTCGAGCATCAACTCCTCGACCATCACCTCTTTGATTTTTTGCCGCAGTTCCTCGCCTTGCATGATTTGATTTCTAGTAAATTCCGCCGTCGATTTTCAATGCCGCACCCGTGATATAAGCCGCATCGTTGCTGGCAAGGAAATAGACGGCCGCGGCTACTTCGGCGGGCTTGCCGAAGCGGCGCATCGGAATGCCCCGTTGCGCGGTCTTTCGCCCCTCCTCGTCCATTTCGCCGAGCGCCTCGGTCTCGATATAGCCGGGCAGGACGGAATTCACCGTGATGCCGGCGCGCGCCACTTCCTTGGCCAGGGTGCGACCGAGGGCTACCACTCCGGCCTTGGCGGCGGCGTAGTTCGTCTGGCCGAGCGGCGGCAGGATGGCGCTCAGGGATGCAATGTTGATGATCCGCCCGAAGCGCTGGCGCATCATCGGGGCGACCGCCGCACGACAACCGTGAAATGTGGCGTCGAGATTCGCGGCAATCACCTGGTGCCAGGTTTCCGCGGGCATTGCGGCCAGCAGGCAGTCGCGGTGCAGGCCGGCATTGTTGACCAAAACGTCGAGCCTGTCGTCGGTGTTGGTGATTTCCTCCACTGCGGCCTGCCACGCTGCGGGGTCGGTGACTTCCAGTTCCAGCATACGGCAGCGGCCGGGATGCTCCTGCGCCAGAGCGGCGGCATGTTCACGGCGTTCCCTCACGCCCAGCCACACCCGCGCCTCGGGATCGTGGCTGAGAAAATACCGGCCGATCGCGAGGCCGAGGCCGCCATTTCCGCCGGTGATGAGAATCGCACGCACGCCGGAGCCTGAATCGCCGCGGGCGAGAGGTCAAGATGCGGGCGGGCGCTACCCTGCCGGTTCATGGCCGGGCGGATTTCCAGTCGGCCAGAACCCGCGATTCGCCCGCCGTCAGCTCGAAACCCACGCTTTGCCCGGACTGGAAGTCATTCTGCCCCTTGGAACGCCACTGGATCGTGCCGCCCTTTCCGCCGGTGGCGCGCAGGCGCATTTTCACGGTCACCGGACCTTCGAGTTTGAGCTTGGAGTGGGTAAGGAAGGGCGGCGGCCCGCCTGCGGCCGGAGTGATGAGGAGTGCGCCATCCTTGATGGCGGTGCGGGCATTGCGGCACAGCCTGTCATCGTGTGCAGCAGCATGGCCCTTCTCGCCTTTCGAGCGCCGCCCCGCGGACGGGAGGGATTTGTCCACATGATCGGCGAAGAAGGTGATGCCCGCGGCGTTGTGTGGCTCGGGCGGACCCGGCGGCTTGTTGGTGGCGCTCCATTGCTTGAAACGCTCCTTAAGACGGGCGGCGATTTCCGGGTGCTGCCGGATTAGGTTGTTCACCGCCAGCTCGCAATCCGGCCAGGTGACTTTGAAGAGATAGCGCCCTTCCACGCCGAGGTGGACGAGCTTCCATGAAAACTCGAGCACCGCCGCCTGGCTGCGCCAGCGCCAGAACATCGCCTCGTGCGGGGGTGCCTCGTTTTTTCCTGTTAGATAAGGAATCAGATTCACGCCATCGAGCGCGGTGACCGGATGATCATAGACCTTGCCCTTGGGCAGGGTGCCGGGCCATGCGGCGACGAAGGGCACGCGCACGCCGGCATCGGTGAGCATGCCTTTTTCACCGACGAGCGGCGCGTTGATCGAGCCGTTCCAAGCGCCCGGGCGCAACGGCGCACGATTGTTGCCGATGTAGAAGATGAGGGTGTTTTCCTCCTGTCCCATCTCGCGCAGTTTGGCGCGGATCTGGCCGAGGCCCTCGTCCATGGCGGCGATCATTGCCAGCGCCTTGTTCTGCGGCGCGCTCTACGACGTCATCGACTCCAGCATCAACAAGCATTTCGAAACCGGCACCGCCGAATCGAACGCCACCTTCCGCAGCTGGATGAAAATCCTTTCCGAGACGATCCACGGCATCGACCTGGTGCGCGCCCGGCCGGGCATCTCGTTCATTAAAGGGACGCCGCCGGACACCTGTGCTTCGGCGCTCGTCGTCACCGGCCAAAGCCGGCACATCCATCTGGCGGACGCCCGGGAAAAGGAGGATCCGCAGGCGGGAAACCCGATCGAGGGCTCGTTGGTCGTCAACCTGCCGGAGCAGCGCCACCGCATTCGATTCGTGAGCCCTGCCACTGGCGAGATCCTTGCGGAAACTACGAGCGGCGGCGGCCATCCCGCTGCCCGTCTTCCAGCATGATTTGCTGCTGCACATTTCCTGCGGATAGCGGGCAGGCCGGGAGATTTGCCATCCTGCCCTTGCCAAAGCGCCACGAGCGGTTCAAGGAAGCGGCTCCCCGCTCGGGGCCTCCATCATGACTCTCGAGATCGCCCTCACGCTGCTGGTCATCGGCCTGACGCTCGTCGCCTTCATCCGCGAATGGGCGGCACCGGACGTGCTGGCCCTCTCCATCCTCTGCCTGGTGGTGGCGCTGGGCCTGGTGGATCCGGGAAAAATGACCGAGGTCTTCAAGAACGAAGCACCGCTGACCATCGCGGCCTTGTTTGTCATTGGCGGGGCCTTGGAACGTTCCGGCGCGGTGGACCACATCGGGCGCATGCTCCAGAACCGCCTTTCCGGCAATGTGCGCTGGGCGATCCTGGCCTTTTCGCTGGTCACGGCGTTTTTCAGCGCGTGGATGAACAACACTGCCATCGTGGCCATCCTGCTGCCAGTGACTCTGGGGTTCGCCCGCTCCAAGGATATCCCCGCCTCGCGGTTGCTGATGCCGCTGTCTTATTGCTCGATTCTCGGTGGCTGCTGCACGCTCATCGGCACATCCACCAACCTGCTGGTCAATGGCGCGCTGCGGGACCTCAAGATCGCGCCGATGACGATGTTCGAACTCGCCCCGATCGGTATTCCCATGACCGTCGCCGGCATCGGCTATCTGGTGATTTTCGGGCCGAAACTCATCCCCGCCCGGTCCTCGATCACCGGCAGCCTGGAGATCGACCTGCGCACCACGCCGCTGCACCACATCCTCATCGGCGCGAACTCGCCGATCATCGGCAAGTCGGTTTTTGAAACCCCGCTGGGCAACCGCACCGAGGGAATCCACATCATGGAAGTGCGCCGCAAGGGCGCGCGGGTGATGTTGCCGCTATCGGAAATCACCGTGGAGAAAAACGACCGCTTCCTGGTGGCGCTGCACCGCCGCCGCGGGCGGGCCGCCAAGGTGGAAGCCCTGCTCGCCGGGATCGGCGCGGAAGAGCTTTCCACGGTGGATGGCATCGTTTCCGAGCTCGTCATCCGCGATGAATCCTCGCTGATTGGCCAGACGCTGGCCCGGGCGGACTTCCGCCAGCATTACAACTGCGTGGTGCTCGCCGTGCACCGCAATGGCGTGAACATCACCGACCGCATCGCCGAGCTGCCACTTGAAATCGGCGACACCCTGCTGGTCATCACCGCCCGCAACAATCTGGAGGCACTTGAAGCCACCCGCGACTTCGTGATGACCGACACGCCGGACGAGCCGACGCCGGACGAGGTCCGCCATCACCGGCCGCTGCATGTGGTGCTCGCATGGTCCGCGCTGGTGGGCGTGGTGCTCACCGCCACGCTCACGGATTTTTTCAACCGGATCAACCCGGCAGTGCCCGCCATCCCGATCCACTACGCGGCGATGGTGGGCGCGCTGGCCTTGCTCTGGCTCAAGGTGATGACGCCGCGCGAGGCCTACGCCAGCATCGACTGGCAGGTGCTGCTGATGCTTTACGGGTTGTTAGGGCTTGGCATGGCGATGCAGAACACGGGCACGGCGGTATGGCTGGCGCGCAGCCTGGTGGAGATGGCGGAAAACCTCGTCCCGCCCCAATACATGGCCATCGTGATGCTGTGGTTGATTTTCCTGCTCACACTCTCGCTCACCGAAGTGCTCTCCAACAATGCCACCGCAGTGATGATGATTCCCATCGCCGTCTCGCTGGCCACGCACTTGGGTGTGAGCCCGCGGCCGTTCATCATCGGCGTGACGGTGGCGGCATCCTGCGCCTTCGCCATGCCGATGGGCTACCAGACGCACATGATGGTCTATGGCCCGGGCGGCTACCGCTTCGCGGATTTCCTGCGCGTGGGAATCCCATTGAATATCATCTGCTGGGTCACCTCCTGCCTGATGATCCCGTGGGTCTGGCCGTTCTAAACGGTGATGTCCACGGTGAGATCGCCACCGAGACTCTCGATGGCGGCGGTCAGCGCGGATGGCTCGGCGTTTTCCGGGATGGAAACCACACCTTTCGCACGGAACATCGGGTGGCCGCTCATCGGCGCGCTTTCCAGCCCGGTGGTGAGCTCCTCGACGTTGCCACCGGCACCGGCGATGGCGGCGGTGAGCTCGCGCACGATGCCCGGGCGGTCGTTGCCCACCACCTCCACAGCCAGCGTCCGGCGGGCGGGCGCGTCCCCGGCGATTTCCCGCACGGCCTGCACGGTGAGGCCGGGGACGCCGGGTGATTGCAGCTCGCGCAGCAATTCGTCCACCGCAGCAGCCGGGCACTCGATACGGACGATGCCGGCGAATTGTCCGGCGAGGCGGGCCATGCGGCTTTCCAGCCAGTTTCCACCGTGTTTGGCCACCGTGTCTGCGAGGGAGCGCACAAGGCCCGGGCGATCGCTGCCGAGCACGGTCATGATGAGGTAACTCTGCATGGCGCGATCCAAGCAGAGCCCTGCGGAAATGCCAGAAGGAATCCACGCCGGCCCGCGACTCCGTTCTTGTGAAGGTCGGGAAAGGCATGCAGTCTCGCCCGCAGTCAAACGACGAGAATCATGGCCAGCGAACATCCCTTTCAGGTGCTTTTTGAAACCCTCGGGCGTCTCCCCACCACCCACGCGGAGCCGGTGAACCGGCGGGCCTACGAAACCCTTCACGAAATTCTCTCGGTGCCGGTGGAGAAAGCCGGTCGCTGCATCCTGCTGCGCGCCCCGCGCGCCGGCCATGGCAAGACCCACTTGCTCTCGCGCATCCAGCATCACTTGGGAGCAAGCCACGAGTTCATCCCGCTGCACGCGGCCTTCGGCTGCCAGATCGATGCCTCCACGGTGATCGATGACACGCTGCGGCGGCTGTTGCGCCCCCTGCCGGCGTCCGGCGGACTGTGCGTGCTGGATCTGGTGACGCGGCGCTTGTTTTCCGCAGCGCTCCAGCCACTGGTGAGCTCCGGGGAAGTTCCCTGCCAAGACCGTGAGGCCGCACTCACCGCCCTGCGCTCCCGGCCGATCGAGACCTTCGATTTCCACCACCCGAATGCCGTCACCGCGCATTGGGCGCGGGATAATTTCGAGATCCTCGGCCAGCGCCTGAGTGTGGAGTTGGCCCAGCGCTGCGACCTGCCGGTGCGCGAGGTGGCATTCTGGGTGGATCTTTTGTTCCGCTTCGCCGCCACCGCAGCGGACAACCCCAACCGGTTGCGCGCCCTCACCGATGCCGTCCACAGCGGCAATCCGGGCGACGGCGTGCTAATGGAGCGGCTGGAAGCGCTGCTCGGCATGCTCACCCAGCTGACACGCGTGGTGCTGGTGGCCGACGAATTGGAAGGCTTTTCCACCGATGAATCCGCCGCGCTCAGGCTGGCGGCCTTCCTCGGCAGCCTGCGCCAGTCCGTCGAGCGGCTCGACGTGATTCTTTCGCTCAATCTGGACATCTGGGAAAGCGCCTTCCTGCCCCGCCTCAGCGGCGGACTGGCCGACCGTTTGTCCGAATTGGTCGTCGAGCTTGAACCTCTCACCGAGCAGGAAATGGTGGCGCTGCTTGAGTCCCGCGTGCCCGGCTTGGGCTGCCAGGTGCTGGCCCGTATTGACCGCAGCGAGGCGGGCACCCACGCCCGCGGGTTGATCCGCGCCGCCGGAGAGGCCTGGCTGCGGGCCTCTGCCGCGCCTGCGCCGTCCTCCCCTCCCCCGACCCCCCCGAAAACCTCCCCCATCCAGGTGCCCACCGCCGCCCCACCGCCGCAAGCCCCAACGGCCGCGGTGGAGGAACCGGTGTCCGTCCAGGCGCCTGCGGCCGAACCAAGCGCCACGCCGTCACAAAGTCCGGCTCCTGATGCGGACCGGGTGGACGATTTGCTGCGTCAATTCCGCGAACGTTATGGCCGCGGCAGCGCGTAAAAAAATCACAAACCCCTTGCGAGAGAGGCGGCTTTGGGTGCTTATTCGCGCGGCAACGGCATGAGCAATTCCACCACCGAAATCGAGGCGCCAGACACCATCGCCCGCGCCGCAAGGGCTGCGGACAGCTACCACGCCGAGGCCGATGACCTGGTCGGCGATCACATGGTGCTCAACATGGGCCCTTCCCACCCCGCGACTCACGGCGTGCTGCGGCTCGTGCTTGAGCTCGACGGCGAAATGATCGTCAAGGCGGACCCGGACGTCGGCTTCCTTCACCGCGGTGACGAGAAAATCGCCGAGAACATGCACTACAACCAGTTCGTGCCCTACACGGACCGGCTCGACTACCTCGCCCCGCTGGCCAACAACGTGGCCTACGCCTGCGCCGTGGAGAAACTCATGGGCTGGACGCTGCCGCCGCGCGGCCAGGCGCTGCGCGTGCTGTGCTGCGAGCTCGCCCGCCTTTCCTCACACATGCTCGGCGTCGGCGTCTGCGCCATGGACGTGGGCGCGATGACGGTTTTCCTCTACACCATGGTGGAGCGCGAAAAGGTGCACAACCTCTGCGAACAACTCACCGGCGCACGTTTCACCACTTCCTACACCCGCGTCGGCGGCCAACTCCGCGACATGCCGCCGGGTTTCGAAGCCGCCGTCCGCAAATTCCTCACCGAGTGCGAGGTGACCATCGGCGAGATTTCCAAGCTGCTCGACAAGAACAAGATCTTCCTCGACCGCATGGTGGACGTCGGCGTGATCACCCGCGAGTCCGCCATCGCGTGGGGCATGACCGGCCCGAACCTCCGCGCCTCCGGCGTGCCGCGGGACCTGCGCAAGGACAGCCCGTATCTGGGATATGAGAACTATCAGTTCGACGTGCCCATCGCCGACGAGGGCGACTGCTACGCCCGCTATCAGGTCCGGCTGGAGGAAATGCGCCAGTCGGTGAAGATCTGCCGCCAGGTGCTCGATACGATGCCGCCAGGCCCGGTCAACATCGGCGATTCGAAGAGCACGTTGCCCGCCAAGGAACGGGTGATGATGTCGATGGAGGAACTCATCCACCATTTCATCGTCGCCACCCAGGGCATCGACGCGCCGGCCGGCGAAGTTTATTTCGCTGCGGAAAACCCGAAGGGCGAGCTCGGTTTCTACATCCATTCCAAGGGCGGCGGAGTTCCCAACCGCCTCAAGATCCGCAGCCCCTCGTTCTGCAATCTATCCATCACCTCGCGCCTGCTGCCCGGACACATGGTTTCCGACATCCCCGCCATCCTCGGCTCGCTGGATTTCGTAATGGGCGAGTGCGACCGGTGAATTTCCCCCAGCTTGATCAACCATGAAAACCGCCATCTTTAGCTTGTTGCTGGCCGGCATTTCGCACGCCGGATTCGAACAGTGGACCAACAAGGACGGGAAGACCGCCGAGTTTGAGCTGGTGGAAGTCACCGGTGAAAGCGGCATGAAATCCGGCACCTTCCGCATGCGCAGCGGCCGCACGGTCAAAATCAGCAGCGACCACCTCAGCGAGGCGGATGCGAAGCGGCTTGAAGAATGGAAAGCGGCACCGCCGGAAGTAGAGTCAAAGCCCAGTGTGTTCGACGAGGTGCTGGACGGCAATCTCGTGATTCTCGACGGCAAGCGATTGAAGAAGCACCAATTGGCGGCCAAGCCCACCAAATACTACGTATTCTACTACACCGCCTCGTGGTGCGGCCCATGCCAGAAATTCACGCCATCGCTCGTGGAGTTCTACAACAAGCACAAAGAAGGCAACGACTCGTTCGAATTGGTGCTTATCACCAGCGACCGCGACGAAGGCGCCATGGAAGAATACGCCAAGGACAAGAACATGCCCTGGCCCCAGTTGAAGCACTCCAAAGTCGAGAAGTTCAAAAGCAAGTTCGACCATGGTGTGGAAGGAATCCCCTCCGTCATCGTTTGCGATCTTGAAGGCAACATTGTCACCGCCAAGGGCCGCGATCTCAACGCCCTCGGCGAGCTATTGAAATAACCATGTCATCCTCAACTCTCCAGGAATTGGTCGCCTCGCACGAGACGCCCGGCACGAAGTTCTTCCCGCCGTTTGAAATCACGCCGGAGCTCGAAGCCGAGGCGGACGAACGCATCTCACATTACCCGGACAGCAGGCGCTCTGCCACCCTGCCGCTGCTCCACATCGTCCAGCACAAGTTCGGCTACATCTCCGCCACCGCCATCGACTGGGTGGCCGCCAAACTCGACTTGGAGCCGATCAAGGTGCTGGAGGTCGTCACGTTTTATCCGGGCTTCCGCCAGTCCGCTCCCGGCAAGTTCCACATCCGCGTCTGCCGCACGCTGTCCTGCGCCATGGGCGGCTCGTATGAACTCATGGAGCGCCTTTGCGAACTCACCGGCATCGACCGCTCGCAGATGGATTCGCACCATCACCCGATCGTTGTTTCGCCCTGCGGAAATTTTTCGGTCGAGTTCGCCGAGTGTCTGGCCTCCTGCGGCACGGCCCCGGTTTGCATGGTGAACGACGATTTCCACGAGGGCGTCGCGGCGGAGAAAGCGGAGGAATTACTGGCGAAATATCCGGTTCTTTGAAAAAAGCGCTTGCGCCCGGTAATGGATTACACCATCAATTACCACATGAGCGAAACCACCTACAGATTGACCCGCACCAGCATGGCCTTGGATGGCTGGACCATCCATGCCTTGGATGAACTCAGCGAACGCCTGCACACCTCAAAGGCCGAGGTGATCCGCCGCGCCGTGCGCGAGATGAAGGAGCGTTCAGACCGGGAGGCCAACGCCCCAAAACCCTTGGAAGCCTTGGATTGGCTCCAAGGCGGTGGCGGGCTTGCCGCTGACGAGGCCGCCAGCTACCGCAGCGCCATGGTCGCCGAACGAAATGCCAAAAAATACTGGTGGGAAGCGTGATCCATCTCGATACCAACATCCTGATCGACATCGTCACGGCGCATTCGCCGCAGGTGGCCGTGGTGCGCGATTGGCTGTCGGAGGGCAGGATTCTCACCGCCTCATCCGTCGCCTGGTCCGAGTTTCTCAACGGCCCGCACTCCCACAGCCAGAAGGACGCCGTGCGCGCGGTGCTGGCGGGTGGCATTCGCCCCTTCGATGAGGAACAGGCGGAATTGGCCTCGCGCCTGTTTCACATCACCGGCCGCCGCCGTGGTTCGCATGCGGACTGCATGATCGCCGCGGCAGCCCTCGCCAAACGCGAGGTTGTCGCCACCCGTAACATCAAGGATTTCCAACGCTTTGTTCCGCACGGCCTCATGCTGGAGGCCATTCCCACCGTCGATTGATTTTCTGCCATGATCACCTACACCAAGCAGCCCCACCCGCGCGAATACCGTCTCATTTTTAAAAACGTGGACCGCGAGGGCTGGGA
>RPOS01000073.1 GCA_003820635.1 Verrucomicrobiaceae bacterium
AACCCGGAAGTGAAACGCCGCAGCGCCAATGGTAGTGGGACGACAGGTCCTGTGAGAGTAGGTCGTCGCCAGGTAAACGCCCCGTCCATGGTAACATGGACGGGGCTCTTTTTTGGACGGGATCAGGCCTCCCCCATCTGGAAGAAATGGCGGAGCGCCTCAATGGCTCCGTGGCCGTGTGCGCCGCGTGTGACCAAGCCGCCGGTGGAGATGACTTTCTCGCGGATTTCCGCCACCGAGTTTGAAGGGCAGGCGGTCATGCCGGCGTGGGTGGGATCGAGCATTTCCAGATCATTGTGGCTGTCGCCCATGGCGAAGCAGCGCGCGGCGGGAAGGCGATGGTGCCGGGCTATTTCCGCAAGGCTGCTGCCTTTGTGGAAATCCTTGTGGCCGAAGCGCAGGTAGATGGAATTTCGCTGCCATGCGAGGTGCGGTTCTTCCGCGGCGATTGGCGTTACCCTTTCGACAATCCATTCCATTTCCTCCTCGGTGCGTGAGATGACACCCGCCGGTTCGCCTTCCCATTCCATCCATTGGGCGCCTGTGTGTTCCTCGATTTCATGGCGGATACGGCCTAACAGTTTTCGGGCGCGTTTGAACAATCCATGCACCTCATTTTCGCAGCGCAGGTTCCATGATGTGTGCGGGAGCCAGCGGCCATGCGTGTCCGGAAAGTAAATCTCGCGCTCGCGGGCAACCACCCAGTCTGGCAGGAAGGAGAAACGGCTTTCGATAAAAGCCTCCGCCAAGTGCTCCAACGAGCGTCCGGTGTTGATGCCCCACAGGGCGCCATGCTTTTCCCGCAGTTTGCCAATCAACCGGAAAAACTCAGTAGGCACAGGTGGATCAGAGGCCGGATCGTGCAAGGTTCCATCGAAATCAAATGACAGAATTCTGGTGGGAATCGGTGTAGGGGGCAGAGTGTTCATGGGCGGATCAAGGCCTGGTTGCGTTGCAGGCACAGCGGCGGGCGCACGGGGATGTTCAGTGCCCTTGCGGTTTTTGCCGTGGTTCCCATTCGCGCCGGGATCTTGATCGGACGGAGAAGATGATCGGGATGCCGGGCGCCGGGTGGGCGGCGCGGTAGCGGTTGGTGAGATAGGATTCGTAACTGGTGGCGCAGAGGCGCTTGTCGTTGACGAAGAGCACGATGGTGGGCACCGGGATGACGCTGTATTTTTCGTTGGTCGCGGCGGTGGCGTAGTAAAGCTTGAGGCGCTTCTTGAGGCGGCTGTCGATGGGCGGCGGGGTGTCCTCGAAAGCGGCTTGCAGGATGCGGTTGAGTTGGCCGGTGCCGGGGATGTTTTGGGCGCCCTTGCGGATTTTCAGCGCCTCCTTGAGCACGTGATCGACCGAGCCGCCGGTCTTGGCGGAGCAGGCGACAAAAGGTGCGTATTGGAGGAAAAACAACTCCTTGCGGACGTGTTCTGTGGCTTCTTCGAGACGCGCGCTGCGGTTGGCACCGGGATGATAGAGGTCGAATTTGTTCAACACGATCAGGCACGGCTTTTTCTCTTCGAGTATCGTTTGTGCGATCTTGCGGTCCATCGAGGTGATGCCGGCGGCGAGGTCGATGACTAGCACGCAGAGGTCCGAGCGGCGGATGGCCTTTTCGGTGCGCATGGCGGAAAAAACCTCCACCGAATTGTCGCGTTTGCCGCGCGGTCGCAGGCCGGCGGTGTCGATGAGGGTGAACTTCTCGCCCTCGAAGGTGTAGGGCAGGTCCACCGCGTCGCGGGTGGTGCCGGCGATGTCGGAAACGATGGTGCGCTCGCTCTTGAGGATGGCGTTGACCAGCGAAGACTTGCCGGCGTTGGGCTTGCCGACGATGGCGAGCTTGATGCCGACGGTTTCCGCTTCCTCGGCGACGGCCTCGGTCTCCGCGGCAAGCGGGGCGATGACCTTGTCGATTTCATCGCACAGCCGGCCGAAGTTGCGGCCGTGTTCGGCGGAAACGAAGACGCTGGACTTGAAGCCGAGTCGCGCGAAGTCGGAGAAGGCGGACTCGTGTTTCGGATCGTCCACCTTGTTGAGCACGAGCAGGACGGGCGGTTTGGCCTTGCGGAGCTTTTGGGCGAGCGCCTGATCGGTGGCGGTCAGGCCGTCGTGGGCATCGACGACAAACAGGATCAGGTCCGCGGTTTCCATGGCGATGTCCGCCTCGATGGTGACCTGGGCGTCGAAACCGTCGTCGATATTTCCGCCGATGCCGCCGGTGTCGATCAGGGTGCAGCGCGTCTGCGTGGCCTTGGAAGGCGCGGCGATGCGGTCGCGGGTGACGCCCGGCTGGTCGTGCACGATGGCGATTTTCCGCCCGGCAAGGCGGTTGAAGAGCGCGGATTTTCCGACGTTGGGGCGTCCGACGATGGCGACAGTGGGCATGCCGGGAATGAAACGGCGGAAAACCCGCAAGCGCAAGAGCGGAGGGCGCTGCGGGGCGAGTCCCTTGGATCTTGGCGACTACGCGTCATATTTTGCGCTTTGGCGCGCAGTGATTCTTTAAGCTTCCGTTCCTGAGAATGATCCGCAACCGTGCTGGCAAGGTTTACTCGGAAACACCCATACCCACTCCGCATGGCGATCGACCCCCAACTGGCGGCTGACCTGAAATCCCAGGGCGTGCATGTCACGTCCTTTGAGCAGCTCATCAACTGGGGGCGTTCCAGTTCGCTGTGGCCGCTGCAGTTCGGGCTCGCCTGCTGCGCCATCGAAATGATCGCCGCCACGATGGCGAAATACGACATGGCGCGCTTCGGAGCCGAGGTTTTCCGGCCGTCGCCGCGCCAGGCGGACCTGATGATCGTCGCCGGCACGGTCACCAAGAAAATGGCCCCGCAGGTGGTGCGGCTCTACAACCAGATGGCTGAGCCGAAATATGTGATCGCCATGGGTGCCTGCGCGATTTCCGGCGGTCCGTTCAAGGAAGGCTACAATGTGCTCAAGGGCATCGACCGTTTCATCCCGGTGGATGTGGTCATCCCCGGTTGCCCGCCACGGCCGGAGGCGTTGTTGGAAGGTTTGATGACTCTGCGTGACAAGATCGCGAAGGAGAAACTGATGGGCAAGGACCGCGCCCGCCATGCGGATCCCAAAGGCGCGGCATCGTTTCCGGTGCCCGAATACGGCCCGCATGATCTGCAACCCGTGGCCAATCCGTCGATTTGGAAACCGAAGCCGCTCGTTCGTGAGGAAGGGGGTGGCGAGTGACCGCGGAAACCGAGGCCATTCTTGGTGAAATCCGCGCCGCTTTGCCGGATGCCGCCGTCAGCATGCTCAAGAATCCGGGCCCGGCAGCCCAGCACTCGCTGCTGGTTGGAAACCATGACCTGCTGCGCGTGGCCACGTTTCTCCGTGACCAAGTCGCCTTCGATCTCCTCTCCAATGTCACCGGCGTCGATTGGCCGGATCCGAAAAAGGCTAACGCTTCCGCCGCGCCCGAAGGAGAGGGGAGCCCGGCCGAGGACGGATTCCTCGAAGCTGTCTATCACCTCTATTCCACATCGAAGCGCGTCGGGCCGCTCGTTCTTCGCGCCCGCACTGCGGATCGTGATCAACAGGTCCAAATCCCCTCACTCGTTTCGGTTTTCCGCAGCGCCGAGTTCCAGGAGCGCGAGATCTTCGACCTGTTCGGCATCCAGTTCGCCGGCCACCCCGACCTGCGCCGCATCCTGATGTGGGATGAGTTCGTCGATCACCCGATGCGCAAGGACTACATCGCTCCCGACGATTACGAATACGAGCCCACGCCGCACGATGCGGTGCTGGAAAAGGCCAAACGGCATTATCCCGCCGAGTCATGATTTCCGATCCCTCCATGTTCAGCTCCGCGCCGGTTCTCGAAGGATCGGACGACGATCAATTGCTGCGCGTCTCGCTCGGACCGCAGCATCCGTCCACCCACGGGGTGTTCCGGATGAACGTGGTGCTCGACGGTGAAACAGTGGTCAGTCTCAAGCCCGTGTTCGGTTATCTCCACCGCAATCACGAGAAGATCGCGGAGAGCGTGACCTATCTCAGCTCGATGCCCTACACCGACCGGCTAGACTATATCTGCCCGCTATCCAACAACTGGGCCTACGCGAATGCCGTGGAAAAACTCGCCGGCATCGAGGTGCCCGAGCGCGCCGAATACATGCGCGTCATCCTCGCCGAACTCACGCGCCTGATCAACCACACCGCCTTCATGGGCTTCATCCTCGGCGACATGGGCGCGTGGGGGTCCGCACTGATGTACGCCTTCCGCGAGCGCGAGCTGATTCTCGATTTGTTCGAGGATCTCACCGGCGCGCGGATGATGGCCAACTTCATGCGCTTCGGCGGTTGCCGCAACGACCTTCCCGACGGATGGGCCGGAAAATGCAGCGTCCTCGTGGATGACTACGGCCCATTCCTCGATGAAATGGAGAAGTTCCTCGTCGGAAACGAAATTTTGTTAGTCCGCTGCCAGGATGTCGGCCAGCTTCCTGCGGAAAAACTCATCAACGGCGGCATCACCGGTCCGATGCTGCGCGCCGCAGGTGTCAACTACGACATCCGCAAGGCCGATCCTTACGGCATTTACGAACGCTTCAATTTCCGCATCCCGCTCGGCGAGAAGGGTGACGTTTACGACCGCATCATGATCCGTTTCCTTGAAATGCGCGAGTCGCTCAAAATCCTCCGCCAGGCGCTTGACCAGCTTCCCGAGGGCGACTTCGTGAACCCGAAGGCCAAGATCCGCGGATTCAAGCCGCCGGTCGGCGAAGCCTACGCCCGCATCGAGGGACCCAAGGGCGAGCTTGGATTCCATCTCATCAGCGACGGCTCGGTGAACCCCTACCGCTACCGCGTCCGCCCGCCGAGTTTCATCAATCTCACGCTGCTCGAAGACATGTGTCTCGGCCTCGACCTCGCGGACGTCGTCATCATTCTCGGCAGCATCGACATCGTGTTGGGGGAGGTGGACCGATGAAGATTAAGCTTCCGGGATTGGGCTTGTTGGAGGGTCTCGCCGTGACCGGCAAGAACATGGTCCAGAGCTTCTACAAAAAGGAGCGCATGACCACCGTGCAGTATCCCGAGGAACGCGCGCCGATCAGCCCGAATTTCCGCAATTTCCCATTCCTCGTTTACGACAAGGATCCACAAGCCGGACTGCGCTGCACGGCTTGCTCGATTTGTGAAAAGGAATGCCCGCCGCAGTGCATCTACATCGTCCTTGAGCGCGATGAGAACGGCAAGTCGCTCAAGCGGCCCAAGGTTTTTGATATTGATATCTCAGTCTGCATGAACTGCGGCATTTGCGCGGAGGTCTGCCCCTTCGATTCGATCTACATGGACGGCGAGTATGAAATGAGCACCGATGACCGCTTCGGCGGCCTGCTGCTGGGGCTCGACAGGCTTTCGAAGTCCGCCGAATACCACATGAAACTACGGCCCGAGCAGGCGTCCGAGGTGATGGCGCGCCGCAAGGCGGATGAGGAGAAAAAAGCCGCCGCCGCCGCCGCGAAGGCCGCCAAGGCCAAGGCGGATGCGGAGGCGAAAAAAGCCGCCGAACAGGAGAAAGGAGGCGAGGCATGAAGAAGACGTTTTTGGATCGGCACCGGGCAGGATGCCCGGACCACGTGGCGCGGGCATCCTGCCCGCCGCCCAATCAAAACCAAGCGTTCATCCTGCCACTTGCCGCAGCCACAGCCGAACCCTCTCTTTTCTCACCCGAATTCCTCCCCCGTCTGCCGCAGCGGCTTGTGGAGATGATTCTAACCAACTTCGGCGTTCCCGACTGGCTGGTCACCATCGCCGGTTTTCTCGTCGCCGCCGGCACGGTGGTGGCCGTGTTTCTCAGCGCCTTCGCCCTGCTTTCCCTCATCGAGCGCAAAACCCTCGCCCGCGCGCAAAACCGAATCGGCCCTAACAGGGCTGGCTGGTTCGGCATCCTCCAGCCGGTGGCGGACGGCATCAAGATGCTCACCAAGGAGGACATCGTGCCGGCCAAGGCCGAGAAATTTCTGCACCTGCTCGCGCCCATCCTGATCGTGGTGCCCGCCATCCTCGCGCTCGGCGTGATCCCCTACGGCCGCGAATGGACGCCCGTTCCGCTGGAGCTCGGGCTGGTGTTTTTCTTCGCCGTCGGTTCTCTAACCGAACTATCGGTCTTCATGGCCGGCTGGGCGAGTGGCTCCAAGTTCCCGATGCTCGGCGCGATGCGGGCGATCTCCCAGATGGTCAGCTACGAGTTGCCGCTGATCATTTCCGCGCTGGGAGTCATCATGGTTTCCGGAACGCTCTCGCTGCCGCACATCGTGGATTTACAGGGCGGATTTCAGCTCGGATTCATTCCGTCATGGAATATCTTCACGCCGTGGGGATTGTTCGCCGGATTGTTGTTCTACATTTGCAGCATCGCCGAGGCGAACCGCTGCCCCTTCGACCTGCCGGAAGGTGAGTCGGAAATCGTCGCCGGTCACATGACGGAATACTCCGGATTCAAATACGCGCTGTTCTTCATGGGTGAGTATCTCGGGCTGTTGGCCATCGCGGGTTTGTTTGTCACGCTTTTCCTCGGCGGCTGGCAGGCTCCATTGCCGGGATTGGGCTTTGTGCCCACATGGTTCTGGTTTTTCGGCAAGCTGGCGCTCGTCATCTTCTCCTACCTGTGGATCCGCGCCACCTATCCGCGGGTGCGGATCGATCAACTCATGCGCTTCGCCTGGCTCTGCATGATCCCGATGGCGCTGCTCACGCTGCCCGCCGCTGGCATTTGGCATTTCACCGGACGCGGGCTGCTTTCCTGGGTGGTGGTGCTGCCGCTCATGCTGGTGCCCTGGGTGATCGTGGCTGTGATCTTCAACCGGCGGCTGGCAACCACTACGAGGACATACCGTTTCGCTGACACATAGGACCTGTAGGGCCCATAAGACCTATCTCCATGATACCACTACTCATCCTCGCACCGCTCATCCTCCTCGCCGCCATCGGTGCGGTGTGGATGGCGCGGCCGGTGCATGCGGCGCTTATGCTCGCGCTCACGCTGGCGCTCGTCGCCGTGCTTTATCTCGCCCTGGGCGCGGAGTTCATCGGGCTGGTGCAGTTCGCCGTCTATGTCGGTGCGGTGGCGGTGTTGATCGTGTTTTCACTGCTCATCACTCGTCGCGGCGACGAGGCGGAGGAGATCGAACGCCGGCCGAAGTCATTGATCACTGGTCTGCTGTGCACGGTTCCGGTATTGGCCGTGCTGGCTTACAGCGCGATTTTCGGCAGCAACATCAAACTCATCCCGTGGGAGGCGAAGCTCACCATCGCCGAACTCGGTGAAACGCTTTTCAGCAGCCACGCGCCCGCCGTGCTTGCGCTCGCCGTCCTGCTCACCGCCGTGATGATCGGTGCCGCGCTGTTCGCCCGCGAACCCGGCAAAACCCCGGAAGATCCCGCCGAGAAATGACCCCGCTCTCCCTCATGCTCACGCTGTCCTCGGTGCTCTTCGCGCTGGGCCTGCTCGCCGTGCTCACCCGGCGCAACGCGATCCTCGTGCTGGTGGGCATCGAGCTCATGCTCAATGCCGCGAACCTCAATTTCATCGCCTTCTGGGCCTTCGATTCGCCAACCGCGCACAACGCCGTGGAGCCCGCCCTGTCCGGCCCGATGTTCGTGATGTTCTCCATCGCCATCGCCGCCGCGGAAGCCGCCGTGGGCCTGGCCATCATCCTGATGGTCTTCCGCCACACCCGCTCCACCGATCTCAACAAACTGGATTCGCTCCATGGCTGATCACTACCATCTCCTGCTCTGGTGCGTGCCGCTGCTCCCGCTGATCGCGGGCGGCATCATCGCCTTGCTGCCTAACCGCCGTGGCAGGATCGCTTCGAAACTCGCGATCGGTGCCTTGTCCATTTCCTGCCTGCTGGCGCTGGGCGCACTGGTCTGTGTGCTGACTCCGGGAAAAGTGCACGTCCCCGCGCCGCTCACGTGGTTCACCTTTGGAGATGTCACACTGAAAGTGGGCCTAATGCTAGATCCACTCAGCGCTGGCATGGCGGCGATGGTCACCTTCGTCGCGCTGTGGATCTTCATCTACAGCGTTGGCTACATGGAAAAGGAACCGCGCTTCGGTCGCTTCTTCGGATTCCTGTCATTGTTCTGCGGCGCGATGCTGATGGTGGTGCTCTCCAACAGCCTGCTGCTTCTCTTCATGGCGTGGGAATTGGTAGGCCTCGCGTCCTATCTGCTGATTGGTTTCTACTTTGAAAAACCTTCCGCCGCGGCCGCCGCGCAAAAAGCCTTCATCACCACGCGGGTCGGCGACATGGCGTTCTTCCTCGGCATGATCTGGCTCTACGGCCACAGCGGCACGCTGTTGTTCTACGATGGAGGAAACGGCTTGCTCGAATCAGGCGCGCTTTCCTCACTCGCCGGTGCCACGGCCATCGGCGGACTTACGGTTTCAGCGGCAGCCTCGCTGCTGCTTTTGATTGGAGCGATGGGCAAATCCGGCCAGGTGCCGCTGCACACGTGGCTGCCCGATGCGATGGAAGGCCCGACACCCGTTTCCGCGCTCATCCACGCCGCGACGATGGTGGCTGCCGGTGTGTTCCTCGTCGCCCGCACGCATCAGATTTTCTCGCTCGGCGGAGACGCTGGCATCGCCCTTACCGCCACCGCATGGGTCGGTTCGATCACGGCGCTCTACGCCGCTCTGGTGGCGATGGCGCAATACGACATCAAGCGCATCCTCGCCTATTCGACTGTTTCGCAACTCGGCTTCATGATGATCGCGCTCGGCACCGGCGGTGTGGCCGCCGCGATGTTTCACCTCATCGCCCACGCGTTCTTCAAGGCATTGCTCTTCCTTTCCGCCGGATCGGTGATCCACGGCTGCCACGAGGAACAGGACATCCGCAAGATGGGCGGGCTGCGCAAGGCGATGCCGAAAACATTCCTCGCCTATGCCATCGGCATGATGGCGCTCTCGGGGTTCCCCTTCGTGTTCTCCGGTTTCTGGAGCAAGGAAGGCATCCTTCACAGCGCGGAATTCTGGCCGGGAGGGAAGGGGCCTTTCCTGATCGCCGCCTGCGCCGCGCTTCTCACGGCCTTCTACATGACGCGCCAGGCGCTGCTGGTGTTCTTCGGCGAATCCCGTTCGCCGGAAACGCATCCGCACGAGAGCCCTTCGGTGATGATCGTGCCCTTGTTCGTGCTCGCGGCGGGCGCGGTGCTGCTTTCAATCATCGGCACGCCGTTCTGGCCGTGGTTTGAAAAATGGATCCATGGTGAAACCGCAGTGTTCCATGCCGGAGCCTTCGGCGAACACGGCGCGATCGGCTTGCTGCTGCTTTCGCTGGTGATCGTGACCCTGGGCGTGGGAGCTTCAGTCGCGGTCTATCGGAATGGATTGGCGGGCAGTGAAACTCCGGATCCGCTCTCGGGCAAACTCGGCGGCCTCTGGAGATTCCTCGAAAACGCCATGGGCTTCGACACCCTCTATCAGAAAGCCATCATCAACCCGCTCGCCTTCTTCGCCGGTGGTATCGACATGCTGGAGCGCATGGTTTTCGTGCCGCTCATGGGACTTGCCGAGGGTCTCATCAAAGGCTGCGGCCGCATCACCCGCGCGTCCGACGAGGCTGGGCTCAATCAAGGTTTCGACGGTATCTGCGATGGTTTGCGCGAGCGCGCGGATTCGATCTCGCGCTCCCAAACCGGAAGAGCCCAAGGTTATCTCCGCACCATCGGGCTCGGTGTTTCCGTCCTTCTCGTCCTCTATTTCTGGCTCAGTGCCGGTTGAACCATGATGCTGCCAATTGTCATCCTCATTCCCCTGATCGGCGCGATCCTGCTGGCATTCTCCCGCGGGATGAGCGTTAAGAACGCCGGACGCATCGCGGGTGGATTTGCGATAGTGTCCCTCTTTTTAGCACGCCCCAATTGCGAGTGGAGCTTGCCATGGATGCCCGATGCGGACATCGCCCTGCGCTTCAGCATGGACGGACTCTCCTTCCTGTTCGTCGTTTTGGTTTCATTGGTCACCGTCTTCGCTATTCTTGCCAGCATTCTCAAAGGCAAGGGCGACCGCGCCTACTTCGCACTGATCCTCGTGCTGCAATCCGCGCTCTATGGTGTCTTCACCGCGCGGCATTTCATTCCGTGGTTTCTGTGTTGGGAAATGACGCTCATCCCCGCGTGGCTGTTGATCCGCCTGTGGGGCGGACCCGGCGCGCCAAAGGCCGCACTGCGTTTCTTCATCATGACGCTCGGCGGCAGCGCCTTCATGCTGGTGGGATTCCTCGCGCTGCAACTCTCGGTCGGCACGATGGATTTCGACGCGCTCGGCAAACTCGCAGCCCAAGGCGAGCTCACGGGTGCCCTCGCAAAATCCTTCGCCTTCACCGGCATGAGCGGCCATTCGCTGCTCACGGTCGTCGCGCTTGCGGTGTTTCTAGGGCTGGCGGTAAAAATTCCCATTGTGCCCTTCCACGCGTGGCTGCCCGCAGCCTATGCCGAAGCGCCCACGCCGGTGACGATGCTGCTCACGGGACTGCTCTCGAAAATGGGCGTCTATGCCATGCTGCGCATCTTCCTGCCGGTCTTCCCCGAGGTGCTGCCGTCGCTTGCCCCGCTGCTCACTTGGCTGGCAGTGGCGACCGTTCTGTTAGGCGCGGTGGCGGCGCTCGCGCAAACCGACCTCAAGCGCATGCTCGCCTATTCTTCGGTGAACCACCTCGGCTATTGCACGCTGGCCATCGCGGCGGTCGCCGCTTCGCAGGTTGATCGCGCTGCCATGTCATCGGCGCTTTCCGGCGTTATCTTGCAAGCCTTCAACCACGGCATCATCGCCTCCGCCCTGTTTTCCGGCATCGCCATTCTCGAAATCCGCAGTCGCGGCCAGCGCGGGCTCAACGACTTCGGAGGGCTGCGTGCGCAAACCCCGGTGTTCTGCGGATTGTTCGGCATCGCGGTGTTCGCCTCGCTCGGTCTGCCGGGTTTGAGCGGTTTCATCGGCGAGTTTCTCATCTTCAACGGAGCCTTCGCCATCACGCCCGCTGCTGCGGCGCTGTCGGTGATCGGCCTGCTGCTCACCGCCGTGTTCCTGCTGCGCATGATGCGCAAGGTTTTCTGGGGGCCGCTCAAGCCGTCATTGGCGAAATGGGAGGATCTCACCAAAGAAGAGAGAATCCTCTTCGGTTTCCTACTGCTGCTCATCGTGGTGCCCGGTCTCTTCCCGCAGGTGCTGCTGCATTTCGCCAATCCCGCCATCGTCGAGCTTCTTGATCTTCTCCGCCCGATCCCATGACACCCGCCTGGACACTGATATCCGCATTCGCCGCAGCCTTGATCGTGCTGCTGCTGCCCGCGCGCGCGGCCATGGCTTCGCGGATGGTCGCGCTGGTGGCATCGGTCATCGGTGCCGTGGCCGCTGGCAGCGCCTGCCTCGCAAAACTTGCAAATCCGGCTGCCGCGCCATGGTCGTTCGATCGCGAATGGATTCCCAATTTCGGCAGCCGCTTCCACCTGGCAGCAGACGGGCTCTCGCTGACGCTCCTTTTCCTAACAGGCATCACCGCAATCGCCGGAGTCTTGTTTTCATGGAACATCGAAAAGCGCCCGCGTGCCTTCTTCGCATTCTTCATGACGATCATCGGCGGCGTTTATGGAGTCTTTCTAAGCCGAGACGCCTTCCTGCTGTTCGTGTTTTATGAAATCGTGATCCTGCCGAAATACATGCTCATCGCCATCTGGGGATCGACCAACAAGGAATATGGCGCGATGAAGCTCACGATGTATTCCATCGGCGCGAGCGCGTTGATTCTTATCGGACTGGTCGCGGCCTATGCCGCGGCGGGGGCGACCAGTTTCGACATCGCGCATCTGGCGGCGGCCACTTATCCGTCGGCGATGCAGGCTTGGGCATTTCCCGTGTTGTTCCTCGGCTTCGCCGTGCTGGCGGGCATCTGGCCGTTCCATACATGGGCTCCCACCGGCCACGTCGCCGCGCCCACCGCCGCCTCGATGCTGCTCGCCGGCGTGGTGATGAAACTCGGAGCCTTCGGCGCGCTTTGCGTGGCGATGCCCTTGTTTCCGCAGGGATTCGAGCAATACAAGGCGCTCATCGCCGGGCTTGCGGTCGTCGGCATCATCTACGGCGCACTCACCGCGCTCTCGCAGAAGGATTTGAAATTCATCATCGGCTATTCTTCGGTGAGCCACATGGGATTCATCCTGTTAGGTCTCGCCGCGGCCAACCACTGGGGCCTGCGCGGCGCGGTCTTGCAGATGATCTCGCACGGCATCATCGCGGGACTGCTCTTCGGTATCGCCGGGCGCGTGGTCTATGAACGGACGCACACGCGCGATCTGGGCGAGCTTGGACGTTTCGACTTGTGGAAATCTCTGCCCGGTGCGGCGTTTGCTTTCACGCTCGCCACCGCCGCCTCGATGGGGCTGCCGGGTTTCAGCGGCTTCGTTGCGGAAATCTCGGTGATCATCGGACTGTGGCAGGTCTATCCATGGCTCACCATCGCCGTCGCCGCTGGCATCATCCTCACCGGGGTGTTCTCGCTGCGCGCGCTGTATCGGGCGTTCTTCCCCGAGCGCGAGGCCGCCGCCGCGCCGCCGCCGAAACTGCCGCCGCTCACCTGGCCGGAAATTTCCGCCATCGTCCTGCTGCTCACCGTTTCCATCGCCATCGGGATCTATCCGAAACCGTGGATCCAACTCATTGACGACGGTCTCCGTTCGCCGCTGTTCCAATCGTTCCTCTCCCTGCCGTGAATCATTCCCAGTTATTCCTCCAACTCCTGCCCGAAGCCGTGCTGGTGCTCACGGCGCTGGTGATGCTGGGTGCCGCCGTGGCCACCGGAAGGAAACCCGGCAAGGAGTTCAGCGCCGGCATCGGCATCGCTACCTTCGGGCTGTTGCTTGCCGCCGCAGCCATGTTCTTCGTGCCGCCGGCCGGCGAGAGCAGCACGCCACTGCTGGCCAACGATACGCTGGCCCGCATTTTCAAGGTGGTGGTGCTCGCTCTCGGGCTCTTCGCCATCTGGCTGCCGCTGGCGCGGAAAGAGCTGGAAAATCCCGGCGAGTATTACGCGCTGGCGCTCTTCGCGCTGACCGGACTGATGCTCGCCGTCGGCAGCAACCACCTGCTTTTCCTGTTCGTTGCCCTTGAGTTGTCGAGCCTTTCGCTTTATCTGCTGGCCGGTTTCCCACGCACCGCTCGGGCATCGGAAGCCTCATTGAAATACTTCCTCTTCGGTGGATTGTCGGCGGCCTTCATGTTGTTCGGCATCAGCCTGCTCTATGGCGTTTCACACAGCGCCACGCTCAGTGGGATTGCCCAAGCGCTGGAAGCAGGCCAGCCTTCGCTGCTTGCCATGACCGGCCTGGCGATGCTGCTGGTGGGGCTTGGTTTCAAGCTCGCGGCGGTGCCGTTTCATTATTGGGCGCCGGATGTCTATCAGGGAGCGCCCGCCACCACAGTGGCCATCGTTTCCGCAGCGTCGAAAGCCGTGGGCCTGGTGGTGCTGGTGCGCATCCTGCAAATCGGCTTTGCAAACGTCGCAGGCTCCGCCGCATGGGGTGAAATGACCGCCGGATGGTCGCTGTGGCTCGCGGTGCTCGCAGCCGTCTCGATGATCGCCGGCAATGTGCTCGCGCTCGCGCAAACCAGCGTCCGCCGCCTGCTGGCCTACTCGGCTATTGCCAACACCGGCTACCTGCTCGTTGCGCTATCCGCCAACGGTCCGAAGGCCGCGGCCGCTGCCTTGTTCTATGTCGTCGTTTATGGCCTTGCCACTCTCGGCGCGCTGGCCGTCACCGCCGCCGTCGAGCGTGATCGTGGCGACGACCGGATCTCCTCGTTTGCCGGGCTCATCCACCGCTCGCCGTTCCAGGCCGTGTGCCTACTAGTTTTTCTAACATCCTTGGCCGGCATTCCGCCGCTGGCCGGGTTTGTCGGCAAGTTCGCACTCTTCAGCGATGCATTGGCCGAGGGTGGGGGAATGGGTTTCGTTTGGCTCGTTGGTCTTGCCGCCGTGCTTAGCGCCGTCTCGCTTTACTACTATCTGTCTGTCTTGAAACAGGTCTTCGTGAAACCCGCTCCGGAGGATGGTTTTCAAACCCGGACTCTGCCTCCGACACATGTCTTGAATCTAGCCATACCTGCCTTGCTGCTCGTATTGCTCGGAACGTTGCCCTCGCTGCTTCTTGACCCGATTGCCCGGGCTCTGTGCGAAACACTGCGTTGAAAAGCCGCAAGCAAGAGATTCGTGTGGTGAATCACGCTCTGCCGCGAGAGCAAGGCGCGTGAGCAACCTGTTTCCAAATACTGTGATTCATCCCGAAAACCGAAGTTGAATCGTAGCAGAGCTACGCTGCATGGTGTTTTTGGCCGGGGTGGTCGCATCTATGATCGGCGCCGGGCGGCTCTGGAGGCAACTACGGCGAAGTTGAAATCTGCCA
>RPOS01000074.1 GCA_003820635.1 Verrucomicrobiaceae bacterium
CGAGGCGGGCGGCGGGGTAGCCGCGCTTGGTGAGTTTGACGGAGTAGGGTTCCTTTCCGGCGGCGGCGTAGGAGGTCTCGGCGGTGGTGATGAAGCGGGAGGTGTCGTCCGGGACTTCACCTTTGAGGGTGAGGGCGACGCGGTCGGCCTCGGCGGGGAAGGCGGCACGGGCGATGGAGCGGAAGGCGGCGTAGTCCTCGCGGGCGGTTTTGATGGCGGCGCTGAGGGCGGCTCCGCTGAGTTTCTGGTGGCCCATGCCGGAGGCGCGGCCCTCGAATGCATCCGAGGCGGTCTTGGCGAGTGCGTCGCCGGTGGTGAATTCCCCGGCATCGTAGCCATGGGCTTCGAGGATGGGGCGGATCTCGGAATCTTCCGAGGCGACCTTGAGGAACTTTTTGGCGTCGGCGATGTAGGCCTCGATGATCTTGTTCTGCGCGCTGCGCGGGCGGGTGGGGGCGGCTTCGTTGGAACCGGGAGCGGGGTCTTGGGTGGTGTCGGTCATATTGGTTTCGGTTGAACTATCAGAAACCTGTTGGAAATCATGATGGCCGCCAAGCAAGAAATGCGGAGACGGTGGTGACATTTTAGGAAGGGGAACAGGGGGCTGTGGCTCCTCCTGCTTGTGGCGCGCTCCGGCGGATTCATTCAGCACTCCGGCGTGCCAGCTAAGCACTCCGGCAGGGAAAATAAGTGCTCCGGCCAGCTGGTTAGGCACTCCGGCGGGAAAATTTTGTGCTCCGGCGGGGATGTGGTGCGCTGTGGCGGGCTTGTTAAGCGCTCCGGCAGGCAAATCCAGCGATCCGGCGGGCTTGTTAAGGATTCCGGCGGCGAATTTCAGCGCTCCGGTGTGCTTGTGAGGGGCGGCGCCACCTTGGTCGCCAGCCAGGAAAAATCGTGCTCCCCAAACGGCCGGCTCCGCACCGGAGCCACCGCCAGCCCCTGCAGCTGGATCAGTCCGGCAGGAATGGGATTGGCATTTTCCCGGGAAAGACCACGTTGGCGCGGGCTGGTGCTTGGTGCCTGCCATCTTCTGACTTCCCGCTCATGCTCGACGGCTCGCTACTCCTGCTTGGCATTTCCGGCCCGGAACTCACACCGGAGGAAGCCGCCCTGTTCCGCAAACTCCAGCCCGCGGGATACATTCTTTTCACCCGCAACATCGTCAGCCCCGCGCAGACCCGCAAACTCACCGACGACCTCAGCGCCCTTTCCTTCGACCTGCCGATTCTCGCCATCGACCAGGAAGGCGGCCGGGTCACGCGGACGGCGGCCATCGCTCCCGCCGCTCCATCGGCGCCTGTGCTGGCCGCCCGCGCGGACTATGGCAAGATCGCCGACGCCGCAGTGCTCACCGCCGACCTGTTGCGGCTGCTCGGCATCAATCTCAACCTCGCGCCGGTGCTCGATCTCGATCACTTTCCGGAAACACAGAACGCCCTGCGCGGCCGTTGCTGGGGACGCGATGCGCAACGCGTCATCGATTACGCCGGCCACTGGAACCGCTGGCTGCGCAAACGCCACGTGGCCAGCTGTGCCAAGCATTTCCCCGCCGGCGGCCGTGCGCTCACGGATCCGCACCACGACCTGCCATCCTCATCCGCCGGCATCGGGGATCTGCTGCGCGAGGACGTGATTCCCTACACCGCACTCATGCCGGAGCTCGACGCCATCATGCTGGCCCACGTCGAGTTTCCCAATATCGATCCGGATTTCCCCGCCTCGCTCTCGCCGCGCGTCATCCGCCGCTTCCTGCGCGACCAGCTCGGCTTCGACAAACACCTCGTTCTAACCGACGACCTCGACATGGGAGCCATCGCCAGCCGTTACGGCCGCGGCGAGGATGTGAAACTCGCCATCACAGCCGGCAACGACCTCGCCCTCATCTGCCACCGCGCCCTCGAGACCGCGGAAACCGCCGCCCGCGCCATCGCGGAACTGCCACACTGGATGACTGAGGAAGCGCACGACCGCATCGAGCGCTTCCGCCGGAAAAAACTCCATTCGCCACTCAAGTGGTCGGACCGGATGTGGGAGGAAACCTGCGCCGCACTGGCCAAGCTCGCCGATGAGTTTCCGGAGGCTGCGGAATCCTCCACCGAAAGTCCGGTAGCGGGGTATTGATGCGACATCTTGCCAGCCTGGAAATTGCCGTGTAGTTTGATGCCATGTCCGCGAAGCCTAAACCTGGAAGCCCGTTTGAGAACGATCCGTTGTTTCTCGAAGTCATGGCCGAGGCCTTGGCGATCCAAGATCGCTTCTCCGCTGAACCTATTTACGCCAAGACCGGCAAGGGGTATCTGAAAAGCGTGGGTGTGAGAGAACTCCAGGAGTTAAAAGAACAGCGGAAGGCTGCCTCGGAAAAAACGAGGCCATGACAGCGAGCACGCGTTGGCTTGAGCCGTTTTCGTGGGATTTTGTCGTCGCCCAAAACGAAATCCTCTGTCGCGAAAAATCAGCCCATCACGGCCCAACCTCCGACGGGCATGAAGTCGCCAAGGAATTCTGGGAAGAAGTGCGATAGAATGAAATGAATCTGCTCGATGCGATTGAAGCATGCCGGAAATGTCACAGGCTCGCTCCATTCACAAATTTCAACGGCAATACCTTTGCGGCGATCGCCAGAATTCTTGTGAAGAGACTCAACTTGGATTTTACACAGGAACATATCGCCCGCAGTCTGGCAGGCCACATCGTCGCCGGCGTGGCTAGCGAAGAAGAAGTCGCCGCTTTCCGGAAGTTCTGCGAGAGCCTTGGCTGAACCTATGACTTCCCCAGCACCCACGCGATATGGGGCGTGTAGAGGTCCGGTTCTAACAAGAACGAGTCATGCCCCTTGTCGGAGTGCACGGTGATGTGCATCACATCGACCTTGGCGGTTTCCAGATGTTTCACCAGCTCGGCCTGTTCCTCCGGATAGAAGCAGAAGTCCGAATCGATGGAAAACACCAGCCAGCGCTGGCCGGCGAGGCGCGCACGCTCGAAGAGGGCGGCGGGCGATTCCGCGTCGCCCTCGTGGGTGGCGTCGTAGCGGGACCACAGGTCGATGATGCGCAGGTAGGTGTTCGCATCGAAGCGTTTCACGAACTTTTTCCCCTGGTGGAGCATGTAGCTCTGGAACTGGTCGCGCACCCGATACCAGGCGAGCACGTCATTCGGTTGGACGACTTCCTGGCGGGCGCGTCGTTCGAAGGAGTCGAGATGGACGAAGGTCTTGTGGGAGATCATGCGGGCGAGCGCCAGGCCGTAGAGCGGCGGCGCGTTGTCATAATAATCGCCGCCGTTGAAATACGGGTCGTTTTCGATGGCGAGGATTTGCTCGAAGAGGATCAGCCGGTTGAGCACCGTGGTTTTGTAGCCGGAGCCGATGGCGATGACGTTGTGGACGCGGTCCGGGAAACGCGTGGCCAGCGTGAGTGCGATGAGGCCGCCCACCGACGGGCCGACCACGGCATGGAGGACATCGATTCCGAGATGGTCCAGCAGGCGGGCGAACACTTCCACCTGATCGGCCGCGGTCACGGCGGGAAAGGTGGAGCCCCATGGTTTTCCGGTTTCCGGATTCACCGAGCAGGGGCCGGTGCTGCCGTAGCAGCCGCCAAGATAATTGCCGCAGATGATGAAATGCCTGTCGGTATCGAGAGCCTTGCCGGGGCCGATCATGTCCTCCCACCAACCGTTGTGGAGTTCCTCCTGCCAGAGCTCTACGACGCCCTCGATGGCGGTATTGTGGCCGGCCGCGTGATGGGAGCCGGAAAGCGCGTGGAAGAGCAGAATCGCGTTGGACTTGTCCGCGTTGAGCGTGCCCCAGGTCTCGTAAGCAATGCGGATGCCCGGCAACACGGCACCGTCACGCAGCCTCACCGGGTCTTCGGGGCTGCCGGTTTCAAAAAATCGGGTGACGGTGGCGGCGGGCATGGGCGCAGCCTAGCGGGCAGCCGGCCTGAGCGCAATCCCGCTGAAAAATTTCCAGCTTCGGCGGTGCGGGCGAATCCGCTTCCAAAACAATGGCCAAACAAATTTTTGACAAGCGCGCGTCCGGCCGCTACACAGCCCGCCCCGCGCCGGATTGCCAAATGCGCCGCCGCTTATTTCAAACCACAACGCCTTTTCCGTCATCATGGCCAAGAAGACCACCCTCAAAGCAGCACCCCGCGCCCGCACCGGGTCCGGCCGCCTCAACCAAATGCGCCGTGAAGGCTGGCTCCCCTCCGTGATCTACGGCCGCGGTGCCGAAAACAAGAACCTCAAGGTGGACGCCAAGTCCTTCAAGGAAGTCATCGCCCACAGCAGCTCGGAAAACATCATCGTCAATCTGGAAGTGGAGGGCGAAGGCACCCGTCTGGCATTCCTGCAGGCCATCCAGCACGACCCGATCTCCGGCGCGGCCCTGCATGCCGACTTCCTCGCCATCGACAGCAGCACGGAAATCACCGCCCACATCCCGGCCCACCTCAACGGTGAAGCCCCGGGCGTCAAGGCTGGCGGCGTGATCGAGCAATACGTCCACGCGCTCGAAATCACCTGCCTGCCCGACGACCTGCCGGAAACCATCGAGATCGACATCAGCGGCCTCCAACTCGGCGACTCGCTCCACGTCGGTGAAATCAAATACCCCAAGGGTGTCAAACCGACCCATGCGGCGGACGTCGTCATCGTCCACATTGGCCGCGCCGGTTCCGGTGCCGACATCGAAGCCACCGCCGAAGCCACCCCGGCGGCCTGATCGCCAAGGCACAGCGCCTTTTCCAAGAACGCCCGGGCCGTGCAAGCGCCCCGGGCGTTTTTGCAATTTCGAATCTCAAATCTCCAATTTCAGATTACCCTCACGCCATGTCCTTTTCCCTCATCGTCGGTCTCGGCAACCCCGGGCGGCAATATGAAGAAACCCGCCACAACATCGGGTTCATGGTGCTGGACCGCCTGGCCGCCGCATCCGGCGCGGTTTTTCAATCCTCGCCCAAGTGGCAGTGCCACCTTGCCAAGCTGCCGGAGTCCGGCACTCTCCTGCTCAAGCCGCAGACCTTCATGAATCTCAGCGGCCGCGCCATCCGCCAGGTGCTCGCGTTTCACAAATGGCCGTCGGAATCCATGCTCGTCATCTACGACGACGCCGCCCTGCAGCTCGGCACCCTGCGTTTCCGCGAAAAAGGCTCCGCCGGCGGCCACAACGGCATCAAGTCCATCATCGAGCACCTCGGCACCGATGCCTTCCCGCGCCTCAAGATCGGCATCGGCTCCAGCCAGCCGGGCAACATGACCGGCCATGTGCTGGGGAAATTTTCGCCCGACGAGCGCCCGGTGGTCGAAAACACGCTTGCCACGGCTCTGGAAGCCGTGCAGCTTGCGCGTTCCCAAGGGATCGCCGCCGCGGCGAACCGCTATCACACTCGCATTCAATCCACTCCACCGCACACCGATGAGCCGCAAATATCAGGGCCTGATTGTCCTTAATACCAAATCCCACGAAGGCAGCGTTGACGAACTCGTGACCGCCGTTTCCAAGGAGCTCGAAGCCGAAGGCGCCAAGCTTGAGAAAATCAGCCAGCTCGGCCGCCGCCAGTTCGCCTACAACTCGCGCCACCTCGAGGCCGGCCACTATGTGAACTACCTCTTCCAAGGCGCGCCAGACATCATCACCAAAATCCAGGAACGCCTGCGCCTCAACGGCCACGTCCACCTCCAGCACTTCCAACGCATCGCCTGATCTCCGGATTTATTGTTCGCAAGAACACTTTTCCGCTTGTCCCGTGCCCTGATTTCCCCCTAATTTCTCCACCGCTATGGCCAATCTCAACAAAGTCATGCTCATCGGGAACCTCACCCGGGATCCCGAAGTGCGCTACACCCCCAGCGGCAAAGCCGTTGCGGACATTTCCCTCGCCATCAACCGCGTCTGGAACAACGACGCCGGCCAAAAGCAGGAGGAAACCACCTTTGTCGATATCACCCTCTGGGGCCGCCAAGCGGAACTCGCCCAGCAATACCTCACCAAGGGCCGCGGCGTTTACATCGAAGGCCGCCTTCAAATGGATTCCTGGGACGACAAGGAAACCGGCAAGAAGCGCACCAAGCTCAAGGTCGTGGGTGACAACCTCCAGTTCCTGCCCGACGGCCGCGGCGGTTCTCCCTCCGCAGGTGGCGGCGCGGCTCCCCAGCAACGCTCCAGCGCGCCGCAGCAACGCTCCGGCCCGCCCCAAGGCGCTTCCGCCGCCCCGGTTGATGAGTTTCAGGAAGAGGACGACATCCCGTTCTGATCTCCTGATCCGGCCCGCGACGCGAAAAAAGACGCCTCGCTGAAAAAAACCTCCCATTGGCCGCGTAGGATCACCTGCCGCATGCATGCGGCATTTTTGCCCTTCGTTGCCCATGAAGGCCAAGCCAGCTCTCGCAGCCAGCCTGTCCGCCATCGGCCTGCTGTCCGCGACCGATGCCTCCGCCGCCGATTCCGCCTCACCACCGGAGACATGCAATACGTCGCGTTCTACGACTCGGAGCGCCGCATGACAGTGGGCTCGCGCAAGCTCCCCGCCACGGAGTGGACTTTCCAGTAATTGCCCACGCAGGTCGGGTGGGGCAGCCACAACTTCGTGACCATGGCCATCGCCAGCCAGCAATCCCGCCTCGCGCGGCAGGTCGTCGAACTTGCCGACGCTTGAGAAAACCGGCGGCCGCCAGGCATCACTTCCCGCCCCAGCCGCCGCCGAGTGCTTTGGCGAGGAGCGCGAGAGTGATGCGCTGCTGGGCGTCGATCTGGGCGAGCACGAGTTGCACGCGCAACACGGTGCGGCCGGCTTCGACGACTTCCAGATAACTGCTCAGGCCCTTGTCATATCTTTCCTGCGCGATGCGCTTCGTGTCGCGGGCGCTGGTGAGCGCCTGCTCAAGCGCGCTGCGCGAGCGGGCGAGCCCCTTGAGATCCACCAGCGCGTCCTCCACCTCGCGCAGGGAAACAAGCAGCGTGTTCTTGTAGCGGGCGAGCGCCTCATCACGGCGGCTCACGGTGGCATCGAAAGCGGACCGGTTTGAGCCGGCATCAAAGACCGGGGCGGCGATGTTGGCACCGATGGAAAGCACGCGGTTTTCCCAATCGAGAAAGTTTTTCGCCTTAATCGACTCGTAGCCGCCGCTGCCGCCGAGGGAGAAATTCGGATAGAACGCCGCCTGGGCCACGCCGATGCGGGCGTTGGCCGCGCGCAGGTCCTGCTCGGCGGCGCGCACGTCCGGACGGCGGTTGAGCACCTCGGCGGGCGTGCCGGCACGGATGGCGGGAAGGGATTTGGTCATGCCGCCTGCTGGCAGCGAGAAACCGGACGGGCGGTCGCCGCAGAGCACGGCAAGCGCGTGTTCCGCCGCGCCGCGCTGGCGTTCGACGAGCGCGAGGTCATTGCGGGCCAGTTCCAACTCGGTGCGGGCCTGGCTGGTGGAGAGCCCGTCGATGAGTCCGGCGTCGGCCTTGTTCTGCTGGATGTCGAGGGTTTCCTGGCGGCTCTTGATGGTTTCGCGCAGCACGACCTCCTGGGCGTCGAGACCGCGCAGCAGGAAATACTGGCGGGCCACTTCGGTGGCGATGCCGAGGCGTTGGGCGTCGTAAAGCGCCTCCGCCGCGGAGGCCTCGGCGGTGGATGCCTCCAGCGCGCGGCGGTTGCGGCCCCACAGGTCGAGATCGTAGGCAAGGTCGAAGGTGCCGCGGTAGTTGGTATCGTCCAGATCAATGGTCAAGCCGGCGGGCAGGTTGTTGCCTGTGGTGGTCTCCTGCGAGCGGCGGGCGAATCCGGCGGAGCCTGTTAGATCGAGCCGCGGGAACATGCGGGCGCGGTCGAGCCCGACGAGCGCGCGCGAGGTGTCGACGCGGGCCTTGGCGGCGGCGAGGTCGTTGTTGGCCTTGAGCGCGCGGTCCACAAGGCGGGTGAGTTCGCGGTCGTTGAAGAGCTTCCACCAGTCGTCGGGCAGCCGTGCGCCGGAAGTGGCGCGGGTTTGTTTCCAGTCGTCACCAGCGATTGCATCCGGCTTGAGGAAATCCGGCCCGACCGTGCAGGAGGCGAGAACCACTGTGGAGAAAAGGGTCAATCGGAGTTTCATGGTTCGGTCAAGGGGTGGGGGAGGCTCATGGTTCGGGAGCTTCGATGAAGACATCCACCTGCTGGCCGACGTAGATGGGCGGGTTTTCCGGCCGTTCAAGCGAGAAGATGACTTGCAGCACGCGGGTGTCCACCCGCTCGGTGCCGGCTCCGGTGAGTGAAACCTTCGGGATGATGAATGGTTCCACGCGGACGAATTCCAACGGCATCGTGACAGATGGATCGCCTTTCAAACTCGCGCGTCCGCGCTGACCCGGGCGGATGCGGCTGGCGTTCTGCTCGTCCACATCGGCGCGGACTTGCAGGCGCTGGGTCTCGCCGACGATCATGGCGGGCACCTTCGGCGCGGTGGCGGCGTATTCCCCGGCGCGGATGTTCAGTTGGATCACCGTGCCATCGCGCGGAGAACGCACAGTGAGGCGCTCGATGAGCAGCGCGAGGCTCTGGAGCTCGCTTGCGGCAGCGGAGAGTTCGGCACGGGCGGCGGTTAGGCGGGCGCTGGACACATCGACTTCGCGTTGCAAGGTTTCCAGATCGTCGCGGCTGACGGCGCGCTCGTCGGTGACGGCGGAGAAGCGCGCGAAGCGGGATTTCACCTTGGCAAGCTCCGCCTCGGCCACGGCGATGTTGGCACCGGCCACCTCGCGTTTCGCCGTGGTGGTGAGTTCCTGGGCGCGGAGGTCGCGGTCGTCTAACAAAAACAGGACATCGCCGGTTTTCACCACGTCGTTGACCTTCACCTTCACTGCAGCCACGAGTCCGGGCTGCGGCACGCCGATGGCGACGTTTTCACTGAGCGCCTCCAGAATGCCGGTGGCGGAAACCGCGTGGGCATAGGGCTTCGGCGCGGGCGGCAGCGGCGGATCCCCGGCTGCCGGCATCTGGCGCCCGGCCTGCAGGCGGGCGATGCCGACGATGGCGATCACCCCGCCGATGGCTGCGAGAATGGTGCTGTAGCGCAGGAGTTTGGAAATCATGAGAGGGTGGGGGAATGCGGGGAATGTCCGCCGGATGCCGCTGAATTACAAGGACGGCGAGCACACCAGCGCCGATGGCCGGTTTTTCATGCCGTCAAACGCATCATGCTCCTTGCATTGCCGCTGCCATGCCATCAGGTTGTATCGAACCTGAAAAAAGCCATGATCCAAGCCAAACTTCTCAAACGTTTCCTCGTCGAGCCCGGCTCCGAGGTGAATCTCAAGGACTACCTCACCGACTGGACCGAGACCGACGAGGCGAAGGAACTCGGCAAGGATTTCATCAAGGATCGCGCCGCGGAAATCCTCGAGGAAAGCCGCAAACAACTCACCGAGGCGCAGGAACTGCTCTATGCCAGCGACACCCACTCGGTGCTCATCATCCTCCAGGCGATGGACGCCGCCGGCAAGGACGGCACCATCCGCCACGTTATGGCCGGCGTGAACCCGCAGGGCTGTCAGGTTTTCAGCTTCAAGAAACCATCCGCCGAGGAACTCGATCACAACTTCCTCTGGAGATATATGAAATCCCTGCCCGAGCGCGGCCGCATCGGCATCTTCAACCGCTCCTACTACGAGGATGTGCTCGTCGTCAAAGTCCACCCCGAGTGGCTCGGCCCCGGCGCGCCGAAAAAACCCGACAAAAGCTTCTGGGAAAAGCGCTACGAGGACATCAACAACTTCGAGAAGCATCTCTCGCGCAACGGCACGCTCATCCTCAAGTTCTTCCTCCATGTCTCCAAGGGCGAGCAGAAGCGCCGTTTCCTCGAACGCCTGACCAATCCGGAAAAACACTGGAAGTTCTCCGAAGCGGACATAGCCGAACGTGAACATTGGAAGGCCTATCAGAACGCCTTCGAGGACTCGCTCTCCGCCACCAGCACGAAGAAGGCCCCGTGGTGGATCATTCCGGCCGACCGCAAATACGTCGCCCGCGCCATCGTCGCCGACGTCATCACCACCTCCATCCAAAACCTCGGACTCGAATATCCGAAGGTGGATGACGCCAAGATGGCCCGTCTCACTGCTGCACGCGAAAAACTGGAAAAAGAAAGCGAATCGTAGCGGCAAGCTGTAGCGGCGGTCTATGACCATCACTGGTTTTCAGAGAGAAGACCTGCTGCGCGGGAAGAATGCGACGGTCACAGACCGCCGCTACAATGCATCTCATCCGCTCCGACGGTCATGGAATTGTCTTGGCAGCCCGTAATTTTGCCGCTCTGTTGAGAGCCATCGGTATAGCCGCGAAAACATCGTCACTCTTATGAAATCCATCCACCTCCCACCCCGCTCATCATGAAAATCACTTGCCACCACCCCCCGTTTCCCACGCTGGCCGCATGTATCGGCCTGCTCGGAATTGCACCCGCCGCCGAATCGCTCGACCGCACGATCCTGCCGATCCAGCAGCCGAAGCGCCCGCTCATCACGGAAACCGACGTCCGCAAGGCCAAGCTGCCCGACCGTTTCCATGTCACCGCCCCGAAAGACGCGCCCAACGTGATCATCGTCCTCATCGACGACCTCGGCTTCGGAGCCACCAGCACCTTCGGCGGACCTATCGCCACCCCCACGCTCGACCGCCTCGCCAAGGGCGGCTTGCGATATAACAATTTCCACACCACCGCACTCTGCTCGCCAACGCGTACCGCGCTCAAGGCCGGGCGCAACCACCACACCTGCAACATGGGTTTCATCACCGAACTCGCCACCGGTTTCCCCGGCGCCACCGGCGAGATTCCCAACGCGGTGGCACCCGTCGCCGAGATGCTCCGCCTCAACGGTTACAGCACCGGAGCCTTCGGCAAATGGCACGAAACCGCCTCATGGGAAGTCAGCGTTTCCGGCCCTTACGACCGCTGGCCGACGCACCAGGGCTTCGATAAATTCTACGGCTTCATCGGCGGCGAGACCAACCAATGGGCTCCGTTCCTCCATGATGGCGTGACCCAGGTCGAGCTTCCTGACGATCCGAACTATCACTTCATGGAAGATATGTCGGACAAGGCCATCGCCTGGATGAAGCACCAGAAGGCGATGACACCGGACAAGCCGTTCTTCGCCTATTTCGCGCCGGGAGCCACCCATGCCCCGCACCACGTGCCCGCCGATTGGATCGCGAAATGGAAAGGCAGGTTCGATCAGGGATGGGACAAGATCCGCGAGGAAACCCTGCAACGCCAGATCGACATGGGCATCGTCCCGAAAGGAACGAAACTCGCCGCCAAACCCGAGGCCATCAAGGATTGGGAAAAACTAACAGCCGATGAGAAGAAGCTCTTCACCCGCCAGGTGGAAACCTTCGCCGCCTTCCTCGATTACACCGACCACCATATCGGCCGCGTGATCGACGCCGTCGGGGACATCGGGCAGTTAGACAACACCCTCGTCTTCTACATCGCCGGCGACAACGGTGCCAGCGCCGAAGGCGGCATGAACGGCATGTTCAACGAATACACTTACTTCAACGGCGTGCAGGAACAAGTCGGGGACATGCTCAAACATGTCGACCAGTGGGGCGGCCCTAACACCTATCCGCACATGGCCGCCGGCTGGGCCATCGCGCTCAACACCCCCTTCATGTGGACCAAGCAGATCGCCTCGAACTTTGGCGGCACCCGCAACGGCATGGTCGCCTTCTGGCCCAAAGGCATCCAGGCGAAGGGCGAACTCCGCACCCAGTTCGGCCACGTCATTGATGTCGCTCCCACCATCCTCGAAGCCGCCGGACTGCCAGAACCAAAAATCGTCAACGGCACGCCACAGATCCCGATGGAAGGCAAGAGCCTGCTCGCCGGTTTCAAGGATGCCAAGGCTCCCGGACGCAAGACCCAGTATTTCGAAATCGCCGGAAACCGCGCGGTCTATCACGACGGCTGGCTCGCCGGAACCGTCCACAAGGCGCCGTGGGAAGCCGTGGCACGCCACACCCTCGAGACTGATGCTTGGGAACTCTATCACGTCGCCGAAGACTTCAGTTGCGCCAACGACCTCGCCGCCAAGAACCCGGAAAAATTAAAGGAACTGCAGGCGGTCTTTTATGAGGAGGCGAGGAAACATCACGTCCTGCCGATTGACGATCGTTTCATGGAACGGATGGACGGCAAACTGGTCGGCCGCCCGGATCTGATGGGCGCACGCACCTCGCTCACCCTCGCCGAAGGCATGCAGGGCATGATGGAAGCGGCCTTCATCAACGTGAAGAACCGATCCAAGACCATCACCGCCGAAATCGAAGTGCCCGAAAGCGGAGCCAACGGCATCGTCCTCGCCCAAGGCGGCCGCTTCGGCGGCTGGGCGCTCTATGTGAAAGACGGCGTCCCCGCCTATGACTACAACTTTCTCGGTCTGATGCGCGCCAGCATCACCGGAACCGAAAAACTCAAGCCCGGTAAGAACACGATCAAGCTCGACTTCGCCTACGACGGCGGCGGCCCAGGCAAAGGCGGCACCGCCACGCTCTATGTCAACGACGCCAAAGCCGCCGAGGGCAAACTCCCGCACACCCAGGCCGGCATCTTCTCCGCCGACGAGACCGCCGATGTCGGCATCGACCTCGGCACGCCCGTGGTGGAAACCATCGGCTGCGAAGCGAAATCAAAATTCACCGGCCACATCCCGAAGGTGACCATCGAGGTGAAATAGCACATCATTGAATACAGGAGGATTATATTTTTTGCAGGAGGAAACAGAGGAAACGGAGGGTTATATATCTCTCCTTCCTCACCTCCTGATCAAATCCTCAGATTTCCAGATCGACAGATTACTGATCATAAATCTTCATGATACGAACCCACAGCATTGCCTTCCTTGTTCTCGTCTTCTGCGAGAACATCGGCAGCGCTATGGAGGCTCCGTTGCCGCTTACACCCATCCAGAAGGCCATGAAAGACCAGGCGGGGGCCTTTGTCATCATCGACTGCGCCAGCGGGGAAATCACGGATTTTGATACCAAGGCTTCCGCCGAGAATCTTCCGCCCTGTTCCACCTTCAAGATTTGGAATGCCTTGCTCGGTCTTGAGGAAGGCATCCTTTCCTCACCAGAAGAACCATTTTACAAATGGGATGGAATCAGCCGGGACATCGCGGCATGGAACAAGGACCTGAACCTGCGCGACGCATTCCAGGCATCCTGTGTCCCGGCCTTCCAAAACCTCGCCAATCGCCTCGGGTCCGACCGGATGAACCGCTGGCTCGATACGATCGGCTACGGCGACAAGAACACCACGGCAGGCATTGATGTCTTCTGGCTGCCAGCCCCCGATCGCCGCACCATCATGATTTCGCCCAGCGAGCAGGCGGAGTTGCTGCGCAAACTGGTGAGTGGCAAGCTGCCCATCAAACCGGCCTCCCTCAAAACCCTCAAAGACCTCATGCGGGTCCGCGAAACACCCGCCGCAACGCTGTACGGCAAGAACGGCAGCGGCACCCTCTCTGCCGACGGCACCAAACTCGGCTGGTTCGTCGGCTTCGTCGAGTCGGGCGAACGCTGCTTCGCTTTCGCTGCTGCCTTGCAAGGTGCCGAGGCCAGCGGCGCAGAAACACGCTCCCTCGTGGAAACCATTCTGCTCGACCTCAATCTCCTGAACCGGCAAAATCCAACCAATTCGCCATGAAAATCATCAACTCCCCAATTCTCGCAGCTGCCCTCTACTCGGTCTTGTCCGCGTTTGCCCCAACACACGCCGCTGACCCAGCCTCCGCCAAGGCTACGGCGGGGCAAGCCAAGAAACCCAACATCCTGCTCATCATCGCCGATGACATGGGTTACTCCGACATCACCTGCTTCGGCGGTGAAGTCCAGACGCCGCACCTCGACGCGCTTGCCAAGAGCGGCATACGCGCGACGAATTTCTATGTCGGCCCCACCTGCTCGCCCACCCGCTCGATGCTGCTCAGCGGCTGCGATCACCATGTCGCTGGCTTTGGCAATATGGATGAATTCGCCGGGCCGAAGCAAAAAGGGAAACCCGGCTATGAGGGCTATCTCAACAACCGTGTGGTGCCGGTGGCAAAAATCCTGAAAGAGGCGGGTTATCACACCTATTGGGCGGGGAAATCTCACATGGGATACGAACCTTCGCAATGGCCCGCCGCGATGGGCTTCGAGCGAGACTTCACGCTGCTGCAAGGAGGCGGCAGCAACTGGAGCGACATGACGTATCCCGACCCCGCCCACCCGAAGCTGACCTTCACGCTCAACGGCAAGCCGCTTGAAAAACTGCCCGACGATCACTTCTCCTCGGAGGCCTACACGGACTTTATCATCAAGAGCAACGAGGAGCACAAGGCGGACGGCAAACCGTTCTTCGC
>RPOS01000075.1 GCA_003820635.1 Verrucomicrobiaceae bacterium
CTCCATCACCGTGCTCACGGACCAGGTCACCATCCCCAAAGTCCACGAAGTCATGGACGAGGATGGCGAACTCACCGACGCCGCGCTCCAAGCCAGCGTCCTCGAACTCGGCGCCAAGCTCGCGAGGAAGCTGGCGGAGTGAGGAAGAGCTTGGAGGTTTAACGTTAAATGTGGTGGCACGGCGGCGCAGGACTCATAGAGCGAAGCGAACGAGAGAGTTTTTCCGCCGTTGCCACCCACGACGTGTTCGCATTTTAGTTCACTCTCCGACGCCGACTCGCTAATCCTACTAGTGAACATGAGAACAAAAAAACTGAAGATGGTTCAGGCAAAGCTACGATATTGCTTACTCTAGTGGTGGTGTTGCCATCCATGATGAACATATTTCCCGTAAAAACCTGATTCGCAAGGGGATTGAAACCAGCTGTTGAGTCAGCCAGTATTTGGTATGAACCTGACTTCAGTGTGACCACATCACCTACAAAAAGAGGAACGAGATACCTCCCAAACCAACCGTCATTCGCAGATAAGTCCGGAAATGAATCAAATGAATTCGGATTGTCAAAAATGTATGAAGCTGAAGTATCTACAGCTCCAAAATTTAGGGAGACAGCCAATCCAGGATTGGCCAATCCGAAACCATTGGCATTTCCATCACCAGTCACCCATTCATCCATTACAAAGTTGACACTAGAATTGAAACTAGTCGTAATTGTAAATACAATATCATCAGAGATAGTCAGACTTCCATTGTGTAGTGATGTCGGGGCAACGATGGTTACGGAAGCACTTTCCGCGTGGAGTGTAAGACCAAGCGAGAGTGCAAAGAATCTCAAAACAGTATACTTTTTTTTCATGGTGTTATTTCGACAATTTGAGCGAACAGCAGTATTACCCGACCGGTCGGGTTTTGGGGGTGATACACGACTGGTCGTGTATCACGGTGAAAGGCGACCCGGCAGGACACTTCTCCGGAATTGCCTTCCCCGACGGGTTTTCGCGCGGTGGGAAGAGGGTCAGGATTGGAATTTCCACTTGGATCAGGAGAAGGGATAGGAGCTTGTCCGGCGCGGGTCAAGGTTCCACACAGGGATGACGCCTCAGGCTCCAGATTTCGGGGCCGCCGGGCTTGGGCTGTGGTGCCGCTTGGCGGGACTTTTCCGGACGGAGGTTCCGGCGTTGACCCCGCGGCGCTGCCGTGCAAGCTCCGCGCCCCAATGATTTCCGTCCAGTCATTGCGCGTCGAATTCGGCGCGCGCGTGCTTTTCAACGATCTGTCCTTCTCCGTGCAGCCGCGCGAGCGCATCGCCTTCGCCGGGCACAACGGCGCGGGCAAGTCCACGCTCATGAAATGCATCGCCGGCATCCAACCGCCGAGCGGAGGGCGGATCAGCGCACCAAAGGGCACCCGCACCGGCTACCTGCCGCAGGAGGGCATCCACGTCCGCGGCCGCACACTGTGGCAGGAAACCGAATCCGCCTTCGGCGAAACCCTCGCCCTGCGCGGGAAGATCGACCGCCTCTCGCACGAGCTCACCAAGCTCGACCCGCGCTCCTCGCCCTATGCGGAATTGTTAGAAGAGATCGGCGGGCTGGAACTCCAGCTCGACGCCACCGATCCCGCGCGGATGAAGCCGCGCATCGAGTCCGTGCTCAAGGGTCTCGGCTTCCGGGAAAAGGATTTCACGCGCGATTGTTCCGAGTTTTCCGGCGGCTGGCAGATGCGCATCGCCATGGCCAAGCTCTTCCTCCAGGAGCCGGAGGTTCTTCTGTTAGACGAACCAACCAACCACCTCGACATCGGCACGCAGGTGTGGGTGGAGAACTATCTGGTCAACTACCCCGGCGCGATCCTGCTCATCTCGCACGACCGCGGCCTGCTCGACAAGCTGTGCACGCGCACCATCGCCTTCGCCCACGGCCGGGCGGAGGAATACGCGGGAAACTTTTCGTATTTCGAACGCGAGTCCGTGCTGCGCCGCGAGACCCAGCGCAAGCAATACGAGTCCCAGCAGCGCGAGATAGCCGAGATCCAGCGTTTCATCGACCGCTTCCGCGCATCGGCCAACAAGGCGACGCTGGTGCAGTCCCGCATCAAGATGCTGGCCAAGATCGAACGCATTCCCGAGCCCGAGCGTGAAGACGCGGTGATGAACTTCAAGTTCCCGCCGCCGCCGAACTCGGGGCACATGGTGGCCAAGCTCGACAGCGTGGCGAAAAGCTACGGCGCGCTCAATGTATTCAGCGGCTTTGATTTCGAAATCAACAAGGGCGAGAAGATCGCCATCGTCGGCCCCAACGGCGCGGGCAAGTCCACCTTCTGCCGCATCATCACCGGGCAGGAGGCGCCGGACGCCGGAACCCACATCTTCGGCCACAAGGTGGCCTGCTCGTTCTTCTCGCAAAACCACGCCGACGAGCTGGATCCGGAGAAAACCGTGCTCGAGACCGTGGAGGCCGCCGCCTCCCGAGAGTCCGCGCCGCACGCGCGGAATCTGTTAGGATGTTTCCTGTTCCGCGGCGACGACGTGTTCAAGAAAGTCGGAGTGCTTTCCGGCGGCGAGCGTTCGCGCGTGGCGCTGGTCTGCATGTTGCTGCGCCCGGCGAATTTCCTCATCCTCGACGAGCCGACCAACCACCTCGACATGCAATCGCAGGACGTGCTGCAGCGCGCGCTCATCGATTACCCCGGCAGCGTGCTGATCGTTTCGCACAACCGCTCGTTCCTCGATCCACTGGTGGACAAGACTCTGGAGTTCCGCCCCGGCGAGCAGCCACGGCTGTTTTCCGGAAACATCACCTACTATCTGGAAAAGACCGCCGAGGAAACGGCCGGCCCCGGCACCAACCGCCCGCCCGGCCCCGCCGCGGCCAGCGCGATGCAGACGATTTCCCGCAAGGACCAGCGCCGCGCCGAGGCCGAGGCCCGCGAGATGCGCAACAAGCTGCTCAAGCCGCTGGAAAACGAACTCGAGGCGCTTGAGGCGAAGATCGCCGGCTACGAATCCGCCCAAGCCACTCTAACAGCCGCGCTTTCCAGCGAGGAAACCGCTGCGGATCCGGACAAGCTGCGCGAGACCTCCAACGCCGTTTCCAACATCACCACCGCGCTGGAAAACAGCTACACCCGCTGGGGCGAGCTTTCCGACGAGATCGAGAAAGTGAAGGCCAGGCTCGGCATCACGGACTGAGCCGCGCGCCGCATCACCGCGCCACCAGACGCGATGTTTTGGATAATCCAGCCATCAACGCCGGCCGCGGCGCTTGGGTTTCTGCTTGCCGTGTTTTTTCGCGTGCGGCGGCGGCCCGGCCTTGGCGGCGGGCTTGGGTGACGGCTTGCCGCGGTGCTTGGCGGGTGGGCTTTTGCGCGGGTGGATGGATTTCGTGCCCTCGCTGGTCGGTGGGCCGGCCACTGCGAAATCAACAAAGCGCTTCTCGCGGTCGAGCCCGATGACGTGGAGCGGGATGCGCATGCCCATGGCAATGACCTTGCCGTCGGCGGAGACCCATGCGCCGCGGTGGCCTTCGAGCCGCCAGCGGCCTTCGGGCAGGTCCTCGCGCTTGACCACGCCGCGGATGCTCATGTCCGGGATCTCGACCATCAGTCCCATCGGCCGGACGTCGGTGACGAGGCCGTCGAATTCATGCGGATCGTGCATCTCGGCGACGCGTTGGAGATACTCGAAGAGTTTGATCATCTTCGTTTCGCTTTCCGCTTCGGCGGAGGTGCGCTCGGTATCGGAAATGTGGCGGGAAATTTCGCGCAGGTCGGCTTGGGACGAAGTGCGGTCCGGGTGCTTCGGCGGATTCTCTAACAAGGGCTGCAAGGCGCGGTGGACGATGAGGTCGGCGTAGCGGCGGATGGGGCTGGTGAAGTGGCAGTAGTCGCCTTTGGCGAGGCCGTAGTGGCCGATGGGTTCGGCGGAATAGGCGGCGCGTTTCAAACTCTTGAGCAAACCGAGCTTGATGATGTGTTCCTCGGGCGCGCCCTTCGACTCATCTAACAGCTTTTGGATGTGCGTGCGGTTGGTGAGATCGCCGGGGCGGTAGCCGTGGAGCTTGGCGGTCTCGGTGTAGTCCATCAGCCGCGATGGATCGGGATCCTCGTGGATGCGATAAACGGCGGGCTTCATCCGCTCGCGCAGCACCTTGGCGACGGCGTCGTTTGCGGCGAGCATGCATTCCTCGACGAGTTGGTGGCTCTCGGTGTGGATGACCGGTTCTGCGGCGACGGCGCGGCCTTTCGAGTCCAAGCGGATCTTGATTTCCGGCATCTCGAGGTCGAGCGCGCCGTTGGCGAAACGGCGGCGGCGCATGGTGGAAGCGAGTTTCCATGCCTCGCGCACCATGGTGACGAGTTGAGGGTCGGAGTCTTTCGGTGCGGGTTTGCCATCGAGGATGGCCTGCGCCTGCTCGTAGGAAAGCTTGGCCCGGCTGTGGATGACGGCATCGATGAAGCTGGCCGTGGTGACTTTTCCTTCGGCGGAAATTTCCAACAAAGCACACTTCGTCAGCCGGTCCACATCCGGCTTGAGCGAGCAGATGCCGTTGGAAAGCTCCACTGGCAGCATCGGCAGCACGCGGTCCACGAGGTAAGTGGAGTTGCCGCGCTCGACGGCTTCCTTGTCCATCACGCTGCCCGGTTTGATGTAGTGCGAAACATCGGCGATGTGCACGGCGAGCGACCAGCCGTTGCGGGTTTTCTCCACCCAGATCGCATCGTCGTGGTCCTTGGCATCGGCGGGGTCGATGGTGATGACGAGTTTGTCGCGCCAATCGATGCGGCGTTCGATTTCCGCGGGTTCCGGTTCCTCCGGCACGGCGCGGGCGGCGGCGAGCACTTCATCGGGAAACGAGGTGCGCAGGCCGAAGCGGTGGATCACACCGATGATGTCCACGCCCGGATCACCGGGCCAGCCGAGCACCTCGATGATGCGGCCGCGCGGGGTGGTGGAGGGATCATTCCAGTTTTCCAAATCGACCACGACCATCTGGCCGGGCTGGGCGGTGGTGTCGCCGCTGAGCTCGACGCGGCCATCGACCGCCTTGTCCTCGCAGTCGATCCAGCTGAAACCCTTTTCCCTGCGGAAAACCCCGACGAGGCGGCCCGAGCGGCGGGAGAGGATTTTTTCGACCCTGCCGCGGGCCTCGTCCGGGGTGTCCGGCACGATTTCGCTGCGGGTGCGGAACGGCCGCTTGGGACTGGGTTTCTGGATGGAAACGAGCACGCGGTCGCCATCCAGCGCGGTGCCGCAGTCGCGGCGCGGGATGTGGACGCGGTCCAGCGCCACCAGGTCCATACCGGTGGCGAGGTTCTCCGCGTTGTTGAGCTCCGGGAAGAAGAACGCATGGCCCTTGGGGTGGAATTTGAGCGTTCCGACCACTGCGTTGCCGGACTTGGCGCGCAGGAGGTAGCAGGCTTTTTTCGCTTCCTGGATGATGCCTTCGGAAACCAGGGCCTCGATGGCCTTGCGCAGTTCCGAACGGCGCTCGACGGGAACTTCGAGTTGGCGGGCCAGCGAGGACTTGGTCATCGGCTGGCTGGGGTGGGCGCGCATGTGATCGAGAACCGCGTCTCGCAAATTTCCTCCGGGCATGGGCTGAGCTTGCAGCGGAGCCATGCCCACCGCAACGGCAAAGGCGGGAAATCCACGCACCGGGAGCCTTCCCCCGGCGGCAGATGGGGAAAAGTGCCGCTCCCCTGTAAGCCGGATTCTGTCCATCCCTCGCGGGACTGGACGGTCATTTCTCTCACCCCGCCGGAGCGGGGCGCCCCGCTTGCGCGGAGTGCGACTATTACCCGGGGTTTCTAACGGGCGGGCCGCCCTTCCCCTGTTCTGTCTTGCACCACGCGAGGTTTGCCGTGCCGTCCGGTTGCCCGGATTCGCGGTGGGCTCTTACTCCACCATTTCACCCTTGCCTGTGCCCTTGCGGGCCATCGGCGGTATCTTTCTGCTGCACTGTCTGTCCGGGTTCCTCGCGGTTCCCGTCCCCCACTTTCGTGAGGCGCGTTGCCCTGTGGTGTCCGGACTTTCCTCACCTCCCGCTTGCGCGGAAACTGCGACCGTCCGGGGAGCGGCACCCGCAAGCTGCCCCCGCCCGGCGGGCTTTCCAAGGAAAACATTCGCAGCAAGAGCGCGCGGCTCAGGCCTTCAGCGCGTCCTTGGCCTGCTGGCAGGCGAGGCACAGCGAGACCGAGGGCTTGGCCATCAGGCGCTCCAACGGAATGGCGGCTCCGCAATGGTCACACTGCTCGTAGGTGCCCGCGTCAAGCCGCTGCAGGGCGAAGTCGATCTTGGAGAGTAGATTGCGGTCGTCCTCCACGATCTGGGTCTCGACGGCCTGGCTGGTGATTTGCACCGCGCGCTCCTCCAGATCGCGCAGGTCCCATCCTTCACCGGGACCGGTGCCGCCGCCGTGGTTTTTCCACTCGGCGACGATGCGTTCGCGTTCTTCGAGCAGGCGGCTGTGGATTTGGGCTTTCTGCGTGGCATTCATGACTTGGCAGGCTACGCTTGGTTTGGATTTTTTGCAGTTGTTTTTTTTGGACTGTGGCCGAAGTGAGTATTGGACAAGATTCATAAAGAAACCAACATCAGCGCGCACGGCACATGAAGTCTTTGGTCCATGGTCTTGTATGGGCGTTTCCCGCCATGTTGCTGGCAGGGGAAAAGTCCGCTGTGGTGATGCCTGATGATCCTGATTTCTTCAAGCGCTGGGCCTTCGAATACGGTGTGGCCTTCATCACTTCGCAGAACATCGGAGAGCTGTTTGCCGGCGAGGTGGACTTTGATGACGGCCCGGCCGGCGGTGAGATCCATTATTTCACCGCCTCCTGGCTGCTGGCCGAACCCGAGTGGTGTCTGTTGGGAAACGTCTATCGCCCCGCGCTCGAGCTGCCGCTCACGCTTGGCATCATCGATGAGAACGACCGCTCGCCGTTCACCAGCTACAATGCCTCGTTCAACGTGCGCTGGCGCGATTTCCCATGGAACGACCGCGTCCGCACTTCGTTTTCGATGGGCATCGGCCTTGCATGGTCGGCCGAGATTTATGCCATGGATGTGCAGCGGCATCCGGACGATGATCGGTCGAAATGGAAGTTCAACTGGCCTATCCAAGTGACCTTCGCCCATCCGTCGCATCCGGAGCATCAGTTCCACCTGTTCATCGCCCACCAGAGTGGCGGCAGGATTTTTGACAAGGGCGGAGTGAACAGCCTTGGTTTCGGCTACCGCTTTGCCACTTGGTGAAGCGGTAGCGGCATCACGCATTCCGTTCCGGAAATTCGCTGCGCCATCTGGCCAGCGCGCAGCGGATCTCCGCGGCATCGCGGGTGGGGCTGAGTTCCCACACCAGCGGGCAGCCGGGCGGGAAAAACCGGAGAATGGCCGCATAGTCCAGCGTGCCGCTGAAGGGCACGCGGTGATCGCGGGCCGGCCACTCGACGTCGTGCACGTGGCCGCCCATCAGGTGCGGCGAGATGGTTTCCAGCCACTCGATGTGATCGAGCAGGCCGAGGTTGTGCTTGAGCTGGACGTGGCCGAAGTCATGCCAATAGCCGACCCATGGATTCTCGGCGAAGTGTGCCTGGAGGCGGATCATTTCACGCTCGGTGGGCACGTCCTCGAAGTGCGAGCGCGATTCGATGGCGAGATTCACGCCGAGCTCGGCAGCCTTTTCCGCGATGGCCTCCAGCGCCTCGATCGCCCGGTGATAGTAGAGCGGGGCGATTTTCTCGCGCTTTTTAACGAAGGCGATCTTGTGCTTGATGAAATCCCGGCTGTGCGAGCCACCTGCGGCGACCATCTCGGTGAGCGGCCGGGTCCATTTCGCCGGCATCATCGGCACCGAGCCCATGTGCAACACGAGGTAAGTTGCATTGAACTCCGCCGCGATTTCCAGAGTGCGCAGCGTCATGTCCATCGCCCGCTGACGGTCGGCTGGCCGGTGCGAGGTGAATTCGTAGGCATCCGGCGCGTCGATCATCACCTCCACAGGCGAGGGGAAATAGTTGTGCACACCGGCGCAGGTGAAGAGCCCGCGTTGAAATGCCTTCTTGATGCCGGGCAGCTTGGCGATGGTCATGCCGTGCGACAATTCGATGTGGGAAAACCCGAGATCGACGATTTCCTCGATCATCGTCTCGCCATCCGAGTGGCGGCTGTTGTTCCAGCAGGTGGAAAAGGCAAGCATGCGGCGGGAAGATACGTCCGCACGTCCGCCGGGTGCCATCTTCAATTTTCATGCACCCGTTTCCACTTGCGCGGGCTGGATTGCACGGTTATCGGCGCGGGCATGAAGGGTCGTTCCGCCTGTTTGTTAGCCAGTCTGCTGCTGTTTTCCTCCTGCGGGGAGGAGAAGGAAGTCGTGGTCACGGAGACGCGTGCGGCGACCACCAAGGACAAGAAGCCCAAGCTCTTCGCGACCAGCGACGAGCGTTTCCGGGACACCAAGCCGAGCCCGGTGAAGGGTGTCACGCCCGCGGGCTGGCTGGCGCTGCCCGCCTCGCAGTTCCGCCTGCTCAACTACCGTTTCGGCGAGAGCGGCATGGGCGAGGTGTGGGTGTCGCTTTCCGCAGGCTCCGTTTTGGAAAACGTGAACCGCTGGCTCGGCCAGTTCGGCGCGCAGCCGCTCGACGCCGCCGGCATGGAAAAACTCCGCAGCGTGCCCATCGCCGACACCACCGGCGCCTGGGTGGAGGCGGAGGGTGAATACGCATCCGGCATGGGCGCGCCGCCGAAACCCGGATTCGCCCTCGCCGGCGTGGTCACCTCCCTCAAGGGGCAGATCCTCACCGTGAAAATGGTCGGCCCCAAGGCGGAGGTGGCGGCCGCGCGGCCGATACTCGAAAACTTTGCCAAAAGCCTCGAAATGGCCGATTGATCCCGCGCCTTCCCGATCATGGAATCCCAACCAGAAGCCAACCCCGGCCACCAGCCGCGCCCGCTCGCGGGCCGGATCTTCGATTTGCTCTCCGGCTTCGGCCTGGCCACCATCCTGCTGCTCCTGTTAGGACTGCTCACCTGGTTCGCCACTCTTGAGCAGGTGGAGCACGGGCTCTATCCCACGCTCAACAAGTATTTCCACTGGAAGTCGGTTTTCCTGCTGCCGGAGATCAAGGGCAAGATGGTGCCGCTGCCGCTGCCCGGCGGCTACTGGGTGGGCGTCGTGCTGCTCATCAATCTCACGCTCGGTGGCGTGATCCGCATCCGCAAGGGCTGGAAGCACGCCGGCAACCTCATCTCGCACCTCGGCATCATCTTCATGCTGGTGGCCGGCGGCGTGGCCCACCACTTCTCGGAGCGCGGCAACATGGCCGTCGGCGAAGGCGAGTCCAGCAACACTGCCGAAGACTATTTCGAATACGTCGTGGAAGTAGCCGAAATCAAGGACGCCGCGCCGGATGCGATCCATGTGATCCGTGGCAAGCATATCGATGATTTGAGCGCCGGGAAAAACCGCGTCTTCAGGTTTCCAAACCTGCCCTTCGATCTGGAAATCGGCGGCTATCTGAAAAACTGCCTGCCCGCCGCCATCACCGAGCGCGCCCCGGCCGCGGGCGAACTCGTCACCGACAACTATTATCTGATGGAGCGGCCGGGCGAGATCAACGCCGAGGCCAACACCGCCGGATGTTATGCCCGCATCGTGCAGCGGGACGGCACCAAGTCCGCCCCCTTCATCCTGGCCGGCGCGAGTTTCCATCCCTTCACCGTGAAACACGGCGAGCGCGTCTTCACCATCGACATGCGCAAGCGCCTGTGGCCCATGCCCTTCACCGTGAAGCTCGATGAATTCACCGCGGAGTTCCACCCCGGCACGATGAAGCCGGCGAAGTTCATCAGCAAGGTCACCCGCATCGAGAACGGCGGCGAGGCCAAGGTCACCATCCAGATGAACGAGCCGATGCGCTATGAGGGCCTTACGTTTTTCCAAGCGAGCTACGGCCCGCCCGGTGCCGGACCCGGCCAAAGGATGTATTCGGTTTTCGAGATCGTGAAAAACCCCGCGGACCATTGGCCGGAATACAGCCTCTATGTGGTGTCCTTCGGCATGTTGGTCACTTTCCTCACGAAACTCGGCGCATATCTGGCAACCACTTCACGCAAAAAACGCCATGTCTGACACCTCCTTCCGCGCCGGACGCTGGATCGCCGCCGCCCTCGCCATGGCCGGCCTGGCCCTCGTCTTCTACAACCTCGTCATGGACAACATGCCCAAGGGCGAGGTCCGCAAGATCGACGACTACATCCCGTGGTCACAGGAAACCCTGGACATCGCGGAAACGCTGCCCGTCCAGGATGGCGGCCGCATCAAGCCGCTTTCCACCCATGCCGGATTCACCATGCTCGGCCTGCACGGCGCGCGCTCGATGAAAATCTCGGACGCCGCCGGCAAGGAGCACCGCATCAAGCCCACCGCGTGGCTGCTCGATGTCCTCTTCCGGCCGCAGTTCGCCATCCATCAGCCGACTTTCCGTATTGATAACTCCGCCGCGCTGGAAGCCATCGGCGTGAAGCCCCGCGGCAAGCGCGACCGCTACAGTTATGCGGACATCGCGCCCGGCCGCGAGAAGCTCGGTGAGCTCGCCCAGTCCTACGCCGCCATCGACCAGAAACAGCGCGATCCCCTGCAGACGCAGGTGCTCGACCTCGCTTCCAACATCCGGACTTATGAAAGCCTGTTGGGCTGGTTCAGCTTCGCCCGCAGCGGCGTGGTCCTGCACGGCACCGGCGAGAATGGCGGGCCGGACAAGCGCGCGGATGTCAGCGCCCTGATGGCCACCGCGCCGCAGATCCGCAAGCAGCTCGATGAAACCCGCGCCGCCGGCCGCCGCATCGAGTCCCACCTCCAGGACCTGCTGCAGCAAGTGCTCGATGCCGCGAACTTCGCCAAGCACGGCCTTTTCCTCCTGCCGCCCACCGACGCCGCGGACAAGACGTGGCAAAGCGCCGGTGACGCCATCATGGAAGTGATGGGCGGCGAGGCAAAGGATGCGCGCACCGCCATCGATGACATCAAGATCCTGGAAACCACCGCGCGCGCCGGCAGCGAGGGCGAGCAGGCATTCCGCGGGCAGTTCATCCAATTGCGCGACCGCCTCGCCGCGCGCGCCGCCGCCCGGGGCGAGGACCGCGGCATCGCGCTGGAGGCTGCCTACTATCAGAAAAACTGGTTTTTGTATGCGCTGGTGTTTTTCCTGACCGGCACGCTGACCGCGCTCGGCATGTGGGCGCTCGGCGGCAACCGCGCGGGCCGGGCATTCTCATGGCTCTCGCTCGCCGCCACCGTGGCCGGGCTGGCCTACTGCATCATCGCCATCACCAAGCGCTGCATCATCATGCAGCGGCCGCCGGTGGGAAACCTGTATGACACCATCATCTTCATCGGCGCCACCGTGGTGCTGCTCGCCCTCATCGCCGAGTGGCTCACGCGCCGCCGCTTCGCGCTGGGCATCGCGCCGATCCTTGGCACGGCGCTCATCGTGCTGGCCCGCCGCTACGAACTCGGCGATGCCAAGGACCACATGGATCCGCTGGTGGCCGTGCTCGATTCGAATTTCTGGCTCACCACCCACGTCATCACCATCACGCTCGGCTACTCGGCGGGCCTGCTCAGCGCGTTTCTATCAGCCGGCTTCGTGCTGCTGTGCGGGCTGGGGTTGGACCGCGGAGACAAGGATCTGCGCCGCGCGCTGACGCGCATGGTTTATGGCATGCTGTGCCTCACGCTGTTTCTCTCGCTGGTCGGCACGGTGCTCGGCGGCATCTGGGCGAACTACTCGTGGGGCCGCTTCTGGGGCTGGGATCCAAAGGAAAACGGCGCGCTGCTCATCGTGCTGTGGACGCTGGCCATCCTCCACGCCCGCCTCGGCGGCCACATCCGCGAGTGGGGCATCCACCTCGCCTCCATCTTCACCGCCATCGTCGTCACCTTCTCATGGTGGCACGTCAATTTCCTCGGCGTCGGATTGCATAACTACGGTTTCACCGCCGGCAAGAACACCATCTGGGCGTTCTATGCCTGCATGGCCGTGGTCATGGTGTTCGGCTTCATCGCCATGGCGGTGGAGAAAGAGCGCCGCCGCCTTGCGCCTGACGCTTCATGAGCACCCCGCTCGATCACGGCTTCAAGGGCTACCGCAGCTACGGTTCCTGGCTGCGCGGGAAATTCGGCGGCAAGCGCGTGTGCAAAGTGATCGTCGATGCCGGTTTCTCCTGCCCCAACCGCGACGGCAGCAAGGGCTACGGCGGCTGCGCCTATTGCAACGTTGATTCCTTCACGCCGGCCTTGCCACGCTCGATCGATGACATCCGCGGGCAGGTTTCCCAAGGCATCGCCCGCGCCCGCAAGCATTACGGCGCGGAAAAATTCATCATCTATTTCCAGCCGAACACCAACACCCACGCCCCCGTGGAGATGCTGCGCGGGATTTATGACAAAGCCTTGTCCGTTTGCCCGGAGGATGTCGTGGGCCTGGCCGTCGGCACCCGGCCGGACTGTCTCGATGCGGAAAAGATCGCCCTGCTGGAAAGTTATGCGGACCGCCTGGAGGTGGATCTCGAACTCGGCATGGAATCGATTCACGACGAGACGCTCGAGCGCATCAACCGCGGCTGTCGGCACGGCGAGTTGGTCGCGCTGCTGGAATCGCTCGCGGACTCACCGCTGAACCTCTGCATCCACACCATCTTCGGGCTGCCCGGCGAAACGCGCGCAATGATGCTGGCCTGTGCGGGCGAGCTCAACCGCTTCCCGCAAGTCCGCTTCGTCAAGCTCCACCACCTGCACGTCGTCAAGGGATCGATCCTCGCCGCCCGCTATCAAAAGGAGCCGTTTCCGGTTTTCAGTCTCGAGGAATACACGGATTTCCTCTGCGGTTTCCTCCCGCTGCTGCGGCCGGACATCGTCATTCAGCGCCTCTTCGGCGTGGCGGACCCAAGCCTGTTGATCGCGCCGCAATGGAAGCTGCCGAAAGCCGCCGTCCAGTCCCACATCGACCGCGAAATCCAGCGCCGCGGCATCGTGCAGGGGAGCCGACTTGCGGGGCTTGCGTGATTCATGCCCGCTCGTGCATGCTCGCCGCCATGCTTCTCCGGATCCTTTCCCTGCTGGCCGTCTTGAGTTCACTCTTGCAGGCGGACAATGCGGCGCTTGATGCCTGGCTCAAGCGCCAAGCGACGGTCAAAACGCTGGAAACCGAATTTGTCCAGGAGCGCAAACTGCCCAGTCTCAAGCAACCCGTCAGCACGCCGGGTAAACTCTCGTTTGCCAATCCCGGCCGCGTCCGCTGGCAACTCGGCGAGCCCGTGGCGACCCTCGTTCTCTCGGACGGCACCACGCTCACCCTGATCGACCAGAAAGCGAAAACCGCACGCCGGATTCCCGCGGACTCGCCGCAGGCCGCAAGGTTCAGCATGCTCACCGGTGATGGTTTCCAGAATCCGGAAAATTTCCACACGATGTTCGAAGTCGTCGCGCACCGGGTGGCATCCGGCATCCATCAATACACGCTCAAGCCCAAGGACCACAGGATGCGCTCGCAAGTGCCATGGATTTTCCTCGATATCGATCCGGCGAAAAACGAACTCCGTGCCATGGAACTGGAGCTAAAGGACAAGTCCCGCATCCGCACCGTGTTCCAGAACCCGCGGATCAACACGAAACTGCCGCCCGCCTTGTTCGAAGCGGATTTAACAGGCCTAACGGTGAACGATGGACGATAAGCGCCGGCTTCTTTCGCCAGGCCTTTCATGCCAACGGCCTCCGATCCAATCGGGACTTGCAGGATCGTGGAAAAACGGGAATGTGCTTTTGTGCGCACCACTATTGAGCTCCCTGATCCCTTGTTTCGTGAGGTGAAATCCACTGCCGCACGGCAGGGTATGCGTCTTAAGGACTACATCACCGAGGCACTTCAGGACAAACTGGCCAAGCGACCTGCTTCCCCAGAGAAGCCTTGGATGAGGTTCGCGGGCATCGCCGCCAATGACCCGGAAATGGTGGAAGAACTCAAGCGCATCGAGCAAATCGTGGACGAGAACTTCGAGCAAATCGAAGTGGAGGAGTGGAAATGATCCTGGATACCAACGGCCTTTCCGCTTGGTGGCTCAACGAACCGTCCTTCATCCGGCACATCGAGCACGCGGATCGCCTCTGCGTTCCCGTTCCCGCGTTGGCGGAATTCCGCTTCGGCATCCTTAAATCCCGGTTTCGGGAAATGATGACGGCATGGCTTGAAGACGCGCTCGCCACCACCACGGTCCTGGTGGCTGACGATGCCACCACCCGCCACTATGCGGAAATCCGTCTCCAACTCGCATCCGCAGGCA
>RPOS01000076.1 GCA_003820635.1 Verrucomicrobiaceae bacterium
CTCGCCTTCGATCAGCGCCGCACGGATGGCCTCAACTTCGGCGCTACGTTCCTGTTCACGCCGGATAAGGTCGCGGATGAGCTCGTGCTTTTCGGTCTGCGAGCGGAAGCGCAGCTCGTCCACGTGGTCGATGATCTCGCGGAGGTTGTAACCGCTGGTGATCTTGTTCTTCAGCTCTCCGAATATCTCGCCGATCTTGTATTCGATGGTGTTCGGGCCGGAGGCGCTGGCCTTGAACTTGTGGAGGTAAGGGAAGAGCTTCTGGTTGACGAAGTCGCGGAGGTCGTCGCCGGTGAGCGCCTTGTTGTGGTCGATCTCGCCGCTCTTCGTTTTCGGGGCCGCCCATTTCGACCAGCGGTAGGCGGGATCGAGGATGTAGGAGTATTTTCTCCCCTCCAGTTCGGCTTCGGTGGCTTTGTCGGTTTCGAGGGAATCGAGGTATTTCAGGAACAGGAGCCAGGAGCTTTGCTCGGTATAATCCAACTCGCTGGTGCATCCGGCGTCTTTCCAGAGAACGTCGTCGATGTTTTTGAAGGCTTGCTCGAACATGCGGAGTGGTCGGAGAGAGACGGGTGGTGCGCGCTGGGCGAGGGATTTTATTCCAAAACACCTGCACGGGTTGGGTCTATTCATTCCCCGCCACCTTGCCAAGTTGGGAAACCGGAGATTACGGAGTCTCACCGGGTTTCATCCTCACTGAATCCGTGCCGCGCCTCCTTCACTGGAGGCGTCCGGATAAACCGGACGCGGGAGTGATAACCCGTAAACAAACGGTGGTTTCGATCCCAACCGCCGGAGCCATTGCCGCATTGGTCTCAGGGAGTGGCTTGGGCCTTGATTTCCCGGCGCTTGCCGACGTGGGGCTTGAACGCTCCCGCCAGCGAGGTATCCGGCCGAAAACTCGCTGCGGGCTTGAAAAGGCGCGCGCCGCGGGACACAGAGGCGTGGTGACCCAGGCATTCATACTCGGCGCGGGGCTCGGCACCCGCCTGCGGCCGCTCACCGACCGGCTGCCCAAGCCGCTGGTGCCGCTGTTTCACCGGCCACTGGCGGCATGGGCGGTGGATGCCTGTGCGCGGGCCGGCATCCGGCGCTTTGCGATCAACACCCACCATCTGCCGGATGCCTGGTATGATTTCCGCGAGCTGCCGGAAAACCGGGAGCGCGAAATCACGCTGTTTCATGAGCCGGTGTTGTTGGAAACCGGCGGCGGGCTCCGCAACATCGCCGGATGGACGGGCGGGCGGCCGGTGCTGGTCCACAACGGCGACATCTTCACCAGCCTGCCGCTGGAGCGCCTGATCACCGCGCACGTGGCTTCCGGCCTGCCGGTGACGCTGGCGCTGCGCTCGCAGGGCGAGCAGAAACGGGTGGCGCTGGATGACTCGCTGAGCCGCGTGACGGACCTGCGGCACGCTCTCGGCCGGGCGCGGGGAACCCACGTGTTTTCAGGGATTTATTGCGCGAACGCGGATTTTCTCGATCTGCTGCCGCCCGCCGAGGTCATTTCCGTGATCCCTGCGTTCCTTGAACTGGCCAAACAGGGCCGGCTCGGAGCCATCGTGCTCGACGAGGGCGTGTGGCTGGACCTCGGCGACCGCGCGTCCTATCTGCAGGCGCACCGCGAGCTGGCACTAGGCCCGGCCATCCACCCGCTGGCACGCGTGGCGAGCGGTGCCATCGTCGAAAACTCGGTGGTCGGCCCCGGGGCGGAAGTCGCCGCGGGAGCGGTCGTCCGCAACTCGGTCCTGTGGCCCGAGTCCCGGGTCTCCGGCGACGCCGTGCTCGACGACTGCATCGTCTGCCCGGGACCGCCGGTGACGGGGATCCACCGACAGGCGGATCTTTGACAATCACGGAAGAGTTTTTAATTAAAAATAGTTGATTATTTTTAAAAAATAGTCAGTCTTCATCCGTATTGCCTCTACGGATGATTCTGTCCCACCAACGAATTTGCCAATTGGGCGGCGTGCTGTTGTCGCTTGCGGCACTTTGCCTGCCGGCCAAGGCCGAAACGCCGGCGTTGGCGCAAGTGACCAATCCAATCTCGCGGATCGCCCGCCTGTTCAATCCACAACTCGTTAAGGTTGAGGATCGGATGGACTGGCTCGGCAACCAGATTTCCAGCTACGCGAAGCGCTGTGAATACCCCTTGAAAACGGATCTGGGCTACCGTGGCGGGCGCATCGGCAGCGGCGATGCGGATCCTTCCATCACGCTGGATCTCGGCGACGACATGCCGGTGCAGCAGATTTTCCTGGTTCCTCCGCAGCGGGAATTTTTGGAAGATTCCGGAATTTTTCCCAAACGCTTCACCTTGGAGGTCTCCAAACGGGCGGATTTCAGCAAAAGCACGGTAATCTTCAGAACGGGCGAATCCGACTACCCCCAGCCGGAAGGCACGCCGGTGCTTTTCCACTGCAAGGACACGATGGCCCGCTATGTGCGGCTCAGCGTCCATCGGGGACACCACCGGGAAAGCGAGGACCTGTTCGGGCTTTCCGAGTTTGTGGTCATTTCGCAGGGCGAGCCGGTTTCCTTCGGCGCAACAGTCGAGACGGCGGGCGCGCTGAACCTGCCGGGGCTGTGGCACCCGGCCGCGCTCGTCGATGGCCGCACTCCGCTGGGCATCTGGCAGAATGGCGGCGGACCGGACCGCAATCCCGGCGATGCCGTGATGGTGGAAGAACCGGGCACGGTGACCACTTGGAGCCTGGAACTCGGGGAATCCGCACCGATCGACCGCGTGGTAATCTTCCCCTATCAGGTGAGCCGCTCGTTTGAAACCTCGGTCTTTCCCGAGATGCTGTCCATTGAACTGGAAAACGGGGACGGCAGTGCAGGCATCACGGTGTTTGAATGGACCAACCCGCTGCCCGGCTCCAGCCACATGGCACCGCTGGTCATTCCACTGCACGGCAAAATCACCAAAACGCTGCGGCTCAAGGCCACGCGCGCCTGGATCATGGGCGACCGCCGCCTGCACGCGCTCTCGGAAATGGAAGTGTGGTCGGATGGGGTGAATCTGGCCAAGGGACAGCCCGTCAGCCGCGAGCACGGCGGCCAGCCGGAAACAGTGACCACCCTCACCGACGGCTACAGTTCCGAGCGGCAGATCATCCCGGTGGGCCAGTGGCTCCATCAACTGCGCGAGCGCAGCCGGATCGAGAGCGAGCTTGCCAACCTGCGCTCCATTCAAGTCCAGCTCGCCTCCGACAGCGAACTCAACGCGACCTGGGGCTCCGCCGTGATCCTCGGACTCACCTTTCTCATCCCGGTCTTCATCGTCGAGCGCCGCCGGCTGATGTCCAAGGAACAGCTCGACGGCATCCGCAAGCGCATCGCCTCCGACCTGCACGACGACATCGGCAGCAACCTCGGCAGCATTTCGCTCATCGCCCGCACCGCCCGCAAGGACCTGGTGCGCCTCCAAGGGCCCGAGGAAATCGCCGGCGACCTCAGCGAGGTGGAGACCATCGCCCGCGAGAGCTCGCTGGCCATGCGCGACATCGTCTGGCTGCTGGAGCGCAAGCAGGACTCCATCGGCGACCTGGTGGTGCGCATGCGCGAAACCGCCGGCCGCCTGCTGCGCGAGGTGGACTTCACCCTCGAATGCGAGTCCACCAAGACCGCCGCCAAGCTCTCGCTCGACGCCAAGCGCCACCTGTTCCTGTTCTACAAGGAGGCCATCCACAACATCCTCAAGCACTCCAAGGCAGACCGCGTGTCGATCCGCCTGTGGGACGAGGATGACAAGCTGGCGCTTGAAATCACCGACAACGGCGTGGGCCTGCCGGTGGCCGACCGCAAGGTCCCCGTCCCCGTCAACAAGCTCCAGGACCGCGCCCATGTGCTCGACGGGCTGCTGCAAATCGTCTCCGCCACGGGCGATGGCACCCGCATCCGGCTTTTTGTCAAACGCACCCATCTCACCCATCACCCCGCAATGTCATGATCGCCGAAGCCACCACCACCATCAACATCTGGATCGTCGAGGACCACGAGTTGTTCGCCAAGCAGATCCGCCGCCTGCTCGCTGGCGAGGAGGATTTCACCTGCTCCCATCACTTCACCAACGCCGCGGACCTCTTCGACAAGCTGCGCTTCACCAACGAGCGGCCGGACCTGCTCTTGCTGGACCTCGGCCTGCCGCGCCGCGACGGACTGGAAGTGCTCGGCGAGATCCGCAAGGCGCTGCCCGAGGTGAAAGTGCTCATCCTCACCGCCTACGACGACCGCGAAAAGGTTTACCGCGCCATTTGCAACGGCGCCTCCGGCTACCTGCTCAAGACCGCGGATCCCGATGAAATCATCAGCGGCATCCGCGACGTGATGCACGGCGCGTCCGCCCTCAGCAGCCCGATCGCCAAGATGATCCTGGAGGGCTTTTCACGCTACGGCCCGGTGGAGGACATCGAGCCGCTCACCTCGCGCGAGGAGGACGTGCTGCGCTATCTGGTCAAGGGCCTCATCAAGAAGGAAATCGCCGACGCGTTGGGCATTTCCCAGCATACCGTGGACATGCACCTGCGCTCGGTTTACCGCAAGCTGCACGTGCGTTCACAGACCGAAGCGGTTTCCAAGGCGCTGCGCCAGGGCATTGTCTGATTCCCCTTTTGCGATTGGAGTTCGCAAACCAAAAACCCCCGGTTCGTCAGACGAGCCGGGGGTTTTAAAATGATGGTTGTCAAAGCGAGCTATCAGGCCTCGGCGGCCTTCGGCTCCTCTTCGGCGGTATCGCCGGCGTCCACCGTGATGGTGAGCGTGGTGACCACCTGCGGGTGCAGCTTGATGCTGATCTCGGACTTGCCGGACTTCTTGACCGGCTTTTCGAGCTCGATGGCGTGGCGGTCGATGACAATGCCGGCGGCTTCGAGTTCCTTGTGAATGTCCATGCTGGTGACCGATCCGAAGGCCTTGCCGCCCTGGCCGGTGGAGAGGGTGAACTTCGGTTTGAGCTTGGAGATCTTGGTGGCGATTTCCTGGAAGGCCAGGATTTCCTCGGCCTCGCGGCGGGCGCGGGCGCTCTTGAGGGCCTCGACGTGGCGCAGGTTGGCCTTGGTCGCTTCATAGGCCTTGCCCTGGGGCACCAGGAAATTGCGGGCATAGCCGGCGCGGACTTTGACGACATCGGCTTCGGCACCAAGGCCTTCGATTTTTTCTTTGAGGATGACTTGAGCGTTGGCCATGGGAAAGGGTGGGTAAGAAGTTCGTTTGGGGGCGGCGATTTAGGCCCCCGCCCATATCGAGTCAAGAAGAATGAAGCCGGAAATCCCGGCGCGGCGGATTTTCCCCCAGCGCGGAATTTTTCCGCTCAATTCTGCAACTGGCTCAGCGGTTTCTTTGCAAACTGCTCGTCGCGCAGCTTGCGCAGCTGTTCGAGGTGGCGCTGCTCGGCGGCGAGCTCCGGATTGTTCGTGGCGGCGGGTCCTTGCTGGCCGTATTTTTTCCACGGGCCGTAGGGCACCTGGCTGGCCTCTACGAAACGCCAGTGGACTTTATCGCCGGATTTCATGCCGAGGAAATCGCGCACGGCGGGCGAGATATCCAGGCCGGCACCGCCATTCTGCACGGTTTTGGGCGGCTTGTTGCCGAAGACGTATTCCCAGTCGTCGGTGGTCCACGGGCCGCAGTCCTCCCACTGGGCGTAGCAGCTGCGGCCGTTGCGGTAAATCTGCAGCCAGCGGCCCTTGCAGACGGTTTTACCCGGTTCCGGACGCATCCGCGAGAACCACGGAATCACCCGCGGGGCCTCCGGCTTGTGCGCCCGGTGGCTGATCACGTCATTGTAGGGCAGCGCCACATAGAACGGATTGAGCCGCGGGATGAAATTCTTCGGGCGGAACTCGCCGGTGGTGTGATTGGCGATGCGGTTGGCGGGATTAGGGTCATCATAGCCGCCGAAATTGATCGCCCATTGCCGGTCCCAGGATGACTTGCAGTTGGGCGTGGGATTGTTCGCCGTCGGCTGCTCGCCGATCCAGAAAATCGTGCAAGTGATGCGGGTTTTCCACGGATAGACCATCCGCGAGGCCGGAGCGGAGGGCCGCATGGCTTCATATTGGCGACCGCTGGTGGGCACCACCACCCGCGGCACGCCTTGGGACTGCACGTCCACGCACAGAATTCCGGCGAGCAGCACCGGAATCAGCGTTCGGATCGTGGCGGGGGATGAGCGGTACACTGCTTGAAAAATCCGGTTTGCCACGAAGTGGAGCGGCAAACAGCCCGTTGAGACTCCATTCAAATCCCCGACAGCGCAAGCCAAAGGTCGCGCCAAAAACGAAGCCGCGGGTCTACATGCGCGGCGGCATGCGGGCTCCGCAATCGGGCAAAGAATGCGGTTTACATGGCGAGGGTGCGCCGCTTAGTCTCCGCTGAGGATGATTGGATGTCATTTGCCCAAATTTTCAGCGGTTGGATTCGCGTTTCTCCACCTGGCCTTTAGCGCACCCGGCATGGCCGCCGCCGAGCCCGGGACTGCGGTCCCCGCCAAAGTAACCACCGTCGCGGCCGGCGCGTATCACAGCTTGTTCCTCGAAAAAAACGGAACCTTGTGGGCGTCCGGACGCAACAACTACGGTCAGCTCGGGGATGGCGGGTCGCGTGACCGGTCCAGCGCGGTCCGAATCGATACCGGGGTTGCAGCCGTGGCCGCCGGTTCTTATCACACCCTTGTTCTGAAACGCGATGGCAGCCTTTGGGGGACCGGACACAATGGCTGGGGCCAGCTCGGTGACGGCCGCTCACGTCACCGCCAGTCAGCGGTGCGCATCGCCGACGGTGTGCAATCGATGGCCGCAGGTTACGCCCACAGCCTCTTCGTCAAACGGGATGGCAGCCTGTGGGCCGTCGGTCGCAACACCCATGGCCAACTGGGCGACGGCACCACGCGGCACCGCAGTCGGCCGGTCCGGGTTGCCGAAGGCGTCCGGGCGGTCGCCGCAGGCGACGATCACTCGCTGTTTCTCACGCGTGACGGCCGGCTCTTCGCCATGGGCGACGGATGTCACGGCCAGCTTGGCATTGGACGTGCAAGAGAGGAGGCGGTTCCCGTCGAGGTTATGCCAAATGTGCGCGCGATCGCGGCGGGTGGCGGGCACAGTGTGGTTCTCCGCATCGATGGCACCGTATGGACTACAGGCAAGAACTGGTATGGCCAGTTGGGCGATGGGGGGCGGCGCAATCGCAACACGTTTGCGCAAATCGCCAAAGGGGCGAAGGAGGTTTCCGCTGGAAGCATCCACACGCTGTTTGTCCTGCGGGATGGCACGCTCATGGGTGCCGGGTGTGGCAATCACGGTCAGTTGGGAGGCGGACGCAGACAGAATATCCGAAACCCGCAGGCTATTTTCAATGCAACCAGTTCCGCCGCAGCTGGCAGGAAATTCACCCTCATTTCGGGCAGCGACGGCTCGGTCTGGGCGGTGGGTTTCCCGAAATACGGACAGTTTCCGAATACCGGGCGTCAGCGCATCCTCACACCGGTGCGGATCTTCTCCGCGCCGCCCGCGGCCTACCGTTGAAGGCGGTCGGAAGGTTTTACTTCAGAAGCGGAACTCAAGGCCGAGCAGCGGGCCGTGGTTGATCACATCCAGGGGACTGAATTCATCTGAGGTGTAGTCCACACCCAATGCACGGTAGCCGATGGCCACGGTTGCATGGTCCGTCATCCGGTAACCGAGGCCAAGGAATGCCTGCCAGATCAAGTCCGAACTGACACCGAAGCCGCCGATATCCGCGTTGTAACGCAGCACGAACCGCTCATTGAGATCGGCCTGGCCGCGGATTCCGATGATCGGGTCGGTCCATTGATCGCTGCGACCACTTTGGATTTGCGTGTTGTTCAGCAGGAAGGCGGTGGCACCCGCATCAAAGTCCGTGATGCGCGCGCCGGCGAACACATCCATCGCATAGCCATCGGTTTGAATGACACGATAACCCACGCTCGAGGTGAGGACCCACTGGGTGTATCCGTAGCTGATCCTGTCGATGGGGAAAGGCCCGGCGGTTTCATTGGAAAAATCCCCGTAAACGAAGTCAGCGGTCAGGGTCCAGCGTCCGTATCCGGCTTCGGCAAGGAACATGTAGGCCATGTCCAGCTTGTCCAGCGTGTCGGAGAAGGAGATATCGACCGGTGCGGTGAACGGGCCCACTCCCATATCGCCGTCGATGGCGATCAACCATGCATAGGGCGCAAAGCGGAAGCTCCAGCCCGACTCCGCAGGAGCGGACATGGCGTCAGGCATGGCAAGAGTGCCGGCATGAAGACCGGTGGCTGCGAGCAACGAGGCGATGATGGGGGTTCTTGGTGTGATCATGATGGTCAGGTGGATGTTATTTGGAAGATCTTGAGTGGAAGGGATGCCGGCGGAATGTTCAAGCAATGGCAGAGCGGGGAGAAAAACCCAGCGCCAACTGGGCGGCACCCTTGCAGAGCAGGTTGATGCCGAAGAAAATCCCCAAAACCGTGAAACTCGACGACGGCCAGCGCAGGTAGATCAGAATGCCCAGGATCAGGGCGGCAACCCCGTTGACCAGGCTCCAGGCCCAGCCCGGAGTGGGCCGCAATTTCAGGGACGCGAGAATCACGAACACGCCCTCGACCATCAGATAGATGGCAAAAGCGATGGTGATGACGAGCGCGCTCTGCTTGAGACAGTAGAGCAAGGCGATACCGGCCGCGATCCGGATCAACCCTGAGAGGATTTCCAGCAGGCGGTAGCCCTGGTGTTTTCCGACCAATGCCATCCCGAGGGAAAAGACACCGCTTGCGAGGATGAAAAACGCGAGGGCTTTCACAACCACGACGGTGAAAAACACAGGCAGCGCCATGGCCGCGAAGCCCGTAAGGATGAACAGGATGCCGCTGGCAATCAGCCAACCGCGGCTCATGCCGCATGATTTGTTGTTCGTGCTCATAATGGATGGATGGTTTGGTCGAGTGGAAACCAGGGTTGAAACTGCGCCACCAGCATGGCCGCAGGCTCATGTGGAATCGGATTCAACGCCCTGGATTGATGCGCGTGATTTTGGTGCCTTGCAGCCCGAGGCCGGCCATCAGGCCGCGTTGGTCGAAGAAGAATGCATAGGTGCCGCTGTTGATGGTGGTGGTGGACAGGTTGCCGGCCATGCCGCGATCGACGACGACGAGGCTCGGGCTGCCACCGAGTTCCCAGCCGCCGGAGCGGTTGAGATTGCGGACGGCGGCGTCATCCATGAGGAAGAGCGCATAGCCGAATTTTTGGATGCCAGCTTGCAAGCCCCAGGAAGCGGAGGCTGTCTGGTAAAACCCACCGACGCTGCCGTCGCGGCGGAGCATCGCTCCATTTCCAGCTTGCCCGCCGACCATAAAGCCGGCCCGGGTGACGGACGGGAAGACGAGCACGGCTCTCGCCTTTGCGCCGAGCGCCCTGGCGCTGTGGTTCTGGGAGTAAAGCGAGGCGAGTGCCTCTCGTGAATCGCGTGAAATCTGCGAGGCGCTGGCATTCGCTGCGTTGGTGCGGGTGACGGGATCGTTGGTGGCGCAACCCGGCGCGAAGGCAAGAACGGCGGCGATGATGGCGAGTTTGGGCAATGTGGTATTCATGTTAATGGTAGGTTTGATGTTTTTGTTAGCGAGGCCAGAGGAAGGTGATGTTGAAACGAAGTCCCCAATCAGGGCCGTTGTCCGGCGTCTCGGCGTAGTAACGGCCTCCGAGCTGGAATTGGATTAACGAACCGCCGATTTTCACAAGCTGGGCCACGCCGAGATTGAGGGGCACAGTCCACTGCTCGTTTTCCCAATCGTATGTGGATTCCGAATTGAGGCTGAAGGTGGTATGAGTGCCCGTGGTATAGGTCAGGAAGGGTTGAAGCAGGGTGGCGCTCACGTCCTGGCGGGCGTCATCCCCCGCATACGACCAGATGTGGTTGGCAAGCATGCCCATGGTCCAGCCGTTGAACTGCCTCAGCGCGACGGCGGTCGGGCCGGCACCCCATTTTTCGGTGCCGAGCAGCTCGTCAGTGGCGGTGGGCAGGAGCAAGGCGGGCCCCGCACCCCAGATCAGGCCGCCCGGGCCCGGGGCCTGGGGCGAAAAGAAGAAACTCTGCACGGTGTCGCTGAGACCGGACTGGCTGGTGGTGCCGAAGATGTCCTCCTGATAGACATAGGGTAGGATCGTGCGCGAAATCAGGTTCCAATTCTCGTTGAGTGTAAACGGGATCACCGGCTGGATGTTGATCCGGTATTGAAAACCATCGCCATCGGGTCCCCCGCCCCAATCGAAGTTGTTCTGCAACGGCAGGCTGATGAGCGAGGCAACCGGATTTGCGAGTTGCATGGCCACATCATAGGACTCCGGGTCTGCGGTCTCCTCGGCGCGGAGATGTTGGGCGCTGAACGCGAGAACCGCAGCGGCAAGGGCGATTGGAGCTTTGTGAGATCGGTTTGGTTTCATTGTGATGTTAATAGATTTCAAAGGTATTGGGTCACTGTTCGCTTTCTCCTCGAATCGTGTCCTGTAACTTATCCAGCTTCCGGGCTGCGTCCTGCTCTGGCAGTGGAGGATTCAGCATCAGATGGCTGCGGTCCAGCAGGCTGTCCAGCTCGGCCAGCGGCCCGTCGGCGAACGGCTTCCGCCCCAAAACAAACTCCGCCAACTTTTGTCGAGACAGATTGAGATGCCCTTCGGCCTTGGCATCGGTGTTCGTGATCACCAGCACGCTGTTGCGCAGTTCAAGGCGCTTAATCTGCGGATCGCCCTCGACGGTGATCGTGAACGCGAGCCGCTTGCCTTCCGCTTTACGCGGATCCACAAGGAAGCGGGCGAACTGCAGGTTCTCGTCGAGGGACGCGGCGCCCAATTGATCGAGGTTTGGCGTGCCGACGAATGCGCGAATCACGTCCAGTGTCATCGGTTGTCCGTTCACAAGCAACTTGCCCTCGATCTGGAGCGCTTCCGTGAGGTAAAACCCGCGCGCATTTGCGGAAGTGGTGCGTTGCCCGAGTGCGCGCGACGCGGTGGACCGGACCGCTCTCGCTTCGGCATCCTGCGGATCCAGCCGCAGCAGCATGGTCGTGAGTTTCAGGCTCCAGCGCCAGTTATCGAGTCCGCCTGCAGCGGCGGCATCGCGTGCGGCTTTCAGGACGACACCCGGACCTCCCATCATGTCAATGGTCCGTGCGGACTCCTCGCGCAGGGACAGCGGATTGATCTCGTAAACGTCGCCGTCGAACCAGCCGCTCGTGCCGTTCCAGATCTGACGGACGTGGCTCTCCACCTGACCATAAGCTTCGCGGCCCTCGCGCAGATGGCGGGGCATGTAGAGGGCCTCGGCCGCCTCCCTCGCGTCCATGCCCCGGGCCATCAGGCGCAGGGTCTGGTCGTGGATGAGTTGCACCTGGTCGACCGACCGCTCGATCGCCTCATACACCACTTTTTCGCCCTTCAGCGTGGGCCCATGGATGTCCAGCAGGATCTCGGCGTTCCTCGATTCGACCCAGCGTGCATCGTTCAGGAAGACCTGCGGATCGCGGAAGGCTCCGCCCCGCAGGGTGTAGATGTTAAAGACAGCCCCCGTCACCATCATGTTCGTCATCACCAGACGGTGGCGCGGAAAATAGAACGCGACGCTGTCGGAGGTGTCCGTGCGGTTGGGAGCCACCTGCACCGTCTCGCCCGCAACCACAACGTCCAGAACTTTTCCATTCTCGAAAAGCCTGGTCGGAGGCTGATAGCTCGACACGGCCAGCAGCTTTTCCGGGAAAAACCTCATCAGATTCGGAAACGCGTCCGGACCCTCCAGTGGATGAAAGACTCCGAACTGCGCGATCGCGCGCGCCTGGTAGAACCCGCTCTTGATGCTCACGCCTTTCGATGCATTGCGGTTGCGTTCGAGAAACTCGTGGCCCCAGACCTCGGCGCCCTCGTCAAGCCACGCGCCCGTGCCATCGGCATAGTGCCAGTGCGTGAGCAGGATGGCCGCCACCTTGATCTTTTGGCCGAGGGTCTGCTCGAGCATCGCCCGCATCTCGCCCGCGACACGGGTGGAGTCGCCCGTGTCCACGATGATCCAACCGTCCGGAGCCTTGATGGCGTAGCTGCTCGCGATCCCCCAACCCCGGAGGGCGTAAATGTCGTCGGCCACCTTCTCGGCGACCTTCGTCTCCGTGAGGCCCCACAGCGCGTTGGCATCGAGGGCCGTGCGCGTCGTCACTGACCCGTTCGGTCCGGTGACGGTTTCGCGGGTCAATGACGGACTGTGCCAGGAGTCATCGCCCGGGGATGCCGACGGGACCTGACCCTCTGCGGCGAAGGCATGGTTTTCGCCAAGCAGAAGCCCTGCACCGATGGCCGGGATGGATTGGACGAAACGTCGTCTGGTGGTGCTGGTTTGATTGGGATTCATTTTATCGTGGGGTTGGGCTGGAGTTATCTGATTTCCTTGATGTTGCCCATCTTCCATGAGCGGTCGAAAAAGGCTTTGCTGGGGGAATACCAGCGGAAGTAGGCGAAGAAGCCCTTTTTCGGATTGGTCTGGATCCAGTTGGCGTCGGGGACACCGTCGGGTTTTGTGGGGGAGAAGACGAGGCGCACCGATCCGTCGGCGTTCTTGACGAGTTTCTGGCGGCTGTTGACCTCGGTTTTGCCCTGCGGGTTCACGATCATGCAGCGCGTGTCGTTGTCGTAGAGGACGACCGACCAGAAGTTCAGCATCGGCACATCCTTCGGCACGACCAGTTCATAGGCCTTCGCGCCGTCGAGCCACTTGCCGGCGTCGTCCTTGTAGGCGGCGAGGTATTGGATGCCGGCATCGACGAGGTTCATGGTGCTGGCTTCGGTGACCGTGATGGCCTCGTAGGTGTAGGCGGTCCGCGCATCGATCTCCATGTGGGTCTTCGCCATCTGGTCGAGCGGGCTTTGCATGAACAGGATGAACTGCCACTGGGACTTCGGATCGTCCGTCCAGTGCTTGACGGGATTCGGCTTCAGGAAGCTGTTGCCCATGGCCCAGGTTTCCCCAACCAATGCTGCTTCCTCCAGCATCTTCTTCTGGGCTGCGGTTGGATTGAAGGGCTTGCCCTTTTCGATGCCCAGGTTCTTGAGCCCCTGGAGCACGGCCATGTCGCGCTCTTCCAGTGGATTGAGATCGATGGACTGGTGGACTACCTTCCAATACTCCAGCCCCCGGGGGTGGTGGCCCTCCCAGTCCCGGTTCGGCGCTTCGAAGATCCGGATGGCGGACTCTTTGCCCAGGCCGTGAATCTTGTGGGCGTTGAGAATGCGCTGCCCCTCCACCGGATCCGGCGTCAGGATGCGGGTGCCGATGAGGATCGTGCTGGTCTTCGACGTGACCACGAAGTCCGCCCCGTGGTTCTCCGGGACTTTCGTGCCGTCCAGCACGATCAGGAACTTGCCGCCCTTGCCGCGGTCCGGGCCGACCATGCCGGTATCAGAGACGGTCCGCTGCCAGAGGTCGTTGATTCCGCCGCCGGTCGGCCCGGGGGGAACCTCATACATCAGGAGACCGCCGGTGTCGCTCAGCTCCGCGAAGGTGATGACATAGGTTGTCGTGTCGTTAGCCGTGATGATCGGCAGCTTCTGTTCGGTGGTCCGGTAAACGATCAGGTCGCCCGCCTTGCCGCCGAGCGGGCCGAAGTGCGCGTTGCGCCACTGCATGATGGCGACCGCCGGCACGAAGTGGATGTAGGCCTGGACCGCGCGCTGGTAATCGATTTCCTCCCGAACGCGCGTGACGGTCTCGTCGGTGGGATAGCCGTTGGCTTCGAAATCGAGAATGCCGGAGCGGGTCTCGTGACGAGTGGATTCCTGGGCATTGGCAAGGGGGATGCACGCGGCAAGCGCGCAGCACGAGGCGATGACGAGATAAGTTGTGCGTTCCATATGATTACCTGACTGTTTCACAAGCCTGTTAGCTGACCCGGATGAACCGCGGCTCATTGGCCCGCGCGTCCGTCGGGACAATCGGCAATTCTCCTGCCACCGGGGCAGGCAGTGCCTGCAGATACTTCATGATCGCCTGCCATTCCTTGATCTCGACCGGGGCACCTTCGGCAGACAATTCAACCATGTGTGCCACATCGATCGATGTCCCGGTCTGGGGCAACAGGTCGGGCGTGACCCGGGCCGGGGCGGCGATTGCCTCGGCGCGGGATTGCAGGGGCTCGCCATGCTTGTTCTTCGCCACCACCGACAATTTCCCGCCTGTGAACTTTGGGATGGCGACGACCATCAGGGCAAACCACAGCGGGGATGCCACCCCGTAAATCCGGCTGTCCGCATCCGTGATGTCGATGGCGGTGTATCCCTGGTCCAGATCGCCCA
>RPOS01000077.1 GCA_003820635.1 Verrucomicrobiaceae bacterium
GATGAAATTTGCCTACGGCCAACCGGAATGCGCTTCCCGTCGCTGTTGAGTCGCTACCGCTCCTTCTGGTTTGCCGCCACGTCACGCCACCAGCGCCTTGAGCCTGCGGCAGACTTCCTCCACGTTCGCGCGGGAGTTGAAGGCGGAGATGCGGAAGTAGCCTTCGCCGGCGGAGCCGAAACCGGAACCTGGTGTGATGACGACCTGGGCCTCGCCTAACATTTTATCGAACATGTCCCATGAAGTGAGTCCGGCCGGGCAGCCGACCCAGACGTAGGGCGCGTTTTCCCCGCCGAAGACGGGGAGTCCTGCGGCGGTGGCGGCCTCGCGCAGGAGCTTGGCGTTGCCCATGTAGTGTTCGATCAGCGCGGCGACTTCCTTTTTGCCCTGTTCGGAAAACACCGCGGCGGCGGCTTTCTGGACGGGATAACTTGCACCGTTGAACTTGGTGCTGTGGCGGCGGCTCCAGAGTTGGTGGAGCGGGATGCGCGTGCCGTCGTCGGCTTTGCCGGTGACGGTTTTCGGGATGACGATGTAGGCGCAGCGCACGCCGGTGAAGCCGCCGTTCTTGGAAAACGAGCGGAACTCGATGGCGCAGTCTTTGGCGCCTTCGATCTCGAAGATCGAGCGCGGGATGGCGGGATCCTGGATGAAGGCCTCGTAAGCGGCGTCGAAGAGGATGATGGCGTCGTTTGCCTTTGCGTATTTCACCCAAGCCTCCAGCTGCGCGCGGGTGGCCACGGCACCGGTCGGGTTGTTGGGGAAGCAGAGATAGATGATGTCCGCCTTCTGCGCGGGAACGTCGGCGACGAAGTTGTTAGACGAGTTGCATTCGAGATAAAGCAACCCGGCATAGGCTCCCTTTTCATCGGCATCGCCGGTGTTGCCGGCCATCACGTTGGTATCGACGTAAACCGGATAGACCGGATCGGTGATGGCGATGACGTTTCCTTTTCCGAAGATGTCGAGGATGTTGCCGGTGTCGCATTTCGAGCCGTCGGAAATGAATACCTCGTCGGCGGAGATGCCGAGATTGGCGAACTGGTTGTCCACGATGGCCTGGCGGAGAAACTCGTAGCCCTGCTCCGGGCCGTAGCCCTTGAAGGTGGCGCGGTCGGCCATTTCATCCACGCCTTCGTGCATGGCTTTCACCACGGCGGGCGGCAACGGTTCGGTGACGTCGCCGATGCCGCAGCGGATGATGCGTGCGGCCTTGTCGGGGTTGGCCTCGCTGTAGGCTTTGACGCGGCGGGCGATTTCGGGAAACAGGTAACCGGCCTTGAGTTTGAGGAAGTTCGAGTTGATGGCTGCCATGGCGGCGGAGGCTTTAGCGGCCCACGGCCCGGCGCGCAAGGGCGGAGGTGGGGCGCGCCCGCACGGGCTGCGGGATCACGAAAACGTCAAGCCGCAGGGTGACGCAATGCCGGGATCGCCGCCACGGAGTTTCGCCTGACGCAGGCGCTCGACCGCTTGCCTGACGATTTCCGCGGCGCGGCGCGCGTCGTCGGGCGTGTTGCGGATGGAGAAGCTGAAGCGCAGGCTGCCGCGGCCGCGCGCGCCATCGATGCCCATGGCGAGCTGCACGTGCGACGGGCGGATTTTCCCGGCCATGCAAGCGGAGCCGGCGGAACATTCGATGCCGGCCTGATCGAGCAACTGGATCAAATCCACGGCCTCGCAGCCGGCGAAGGAGAGGTGGCTGGTGTTGGGCAGGCGGTGCACCGGATCGCCATTGATGGAAACTCCGGCCAGGCCGGTGAGCAGCGCATTTTCAAACGTATCGCGCATCAGGTGCAGCGCGGTGTGCTCCTGAGAGCGCTTGCGCAAGGCGGCGGCCGCGGCTCCGAGGCCGACGATGCCGGGCGTGTTCTGCGTGCCGCCGCGGCGGCCGTTTTCCTGTGAGCCTCCGTGGTGAAACGGGAAAAACCGGATGCCGCGCCGCACGTAGAGCGCGCCCACGCCTTTCGGGCCGTGGAACTTGTGGGCGGAAAACGAGAGCATGTCCGCGCCGAGATGGCGGACGTTGAGATCGGATTTCCCGGCGGCCTGGACGGCATCGGAATGCACCGGAATGCCGCGCTCACGGGCCATGGCGCAGACTTCGCGCAGCGGCTGGATCACGCCGGTTTCATTGTTGGCGGCCATCACCGAGATCATCGCCGCGCCCGGCAGCAGGGCCGTGAATTTCTCCAAATCCAAGCGGCCGCCGGCATCCACCGGGGCGTATTTCACCGGCCGCGGCAGATCCTCGGCGCAGCGCAGCACGGCGGAGTGCTCGATGGAGGAAACCACCGCCGCGCCCGGGCCGGTGAGGCGGTCGAGCGAATGCAGCGCGGTGTTCACACTCTCGGTGCCGCCGCTGGTGAAAACAATCTCATCCGGCTCCGCGCCGATCCATGCCGCGAACTGCGCGCGTGCGTTTTCGATCGCCTCGCGCGCCCGCCGCGCCCCGGCATAGGCGCCGGAGGGATTCGCGTGGCCGTCGCGCAGCCATGGCAGCATCGCCTCGAGCACTTCCGGCAGCAGCGGCGTGCTCGCGTTGGCGTCCAGATGAATCATGCGCGGAGCATCCAGGGAACCCGCCGGATTTCAATCCCCAAGTTCGCCTTGCCGTGGCTCCCGCCGCCTCCTATGAAGCCCCCTGCCCCGGCCAGATGAAATCACTTCTCCTGCTCCTCACGCTGCTATGGGTCATCGCGCCCGAATTATCACTGGCGGCGGGCTACCAGCCGCACTATCCCGAGCTCGCGGATGGCAGCAAGCAATACGCCTCGTTTCCCATCCCACCGGAAAAATACCCGCCAGTGGAAGACGGGCTCATGGAGATCCTCAAGTCCCGCGCACAGGCGGATCCCTTCAATGTGGCGGCCACCGTGATCTTCCTGCTGGCCATCCTGCACACCTTCAGCGCCGGAATTTTCATCAAGCTGGCGCACAAATATGAGCACCTGCATGACGAGGCCCTGAAAAAACGCGGATTGCGCGATGCCGAGCATCCCAACGGCGTCAACGAGGTTTCCTTTCTCGGCACGGTGTTCCACTTTCTCGGCGAAATCGAGGCCGTGTTCGGCCTGTGGGTCATCGTGCTGGCCGCCGCCGCCATCTACTTCCACTCATGGCTCGATTTCGAATTGTATCTCAGCCACGACCGCGTCTTCACCGAGCCGATCTTCGTGGTCATCATCATGGCCATCGCGGCAAGCCGTCCGGTCCTGCGGGCCGCGGAAAACCTGATGTCCCGCGCCGCGAGGCTCGGCAAGGGCAGCCCGTCCGCTTGGTGGCTGAGCGTGCTGATCATCGCCCCGGTGCTGGGCTCCTTCATCACCGAGCCGGCCGCCATGACCATTGGTGCGCTGCTGCTGGCCAAGAAATTCTATCGCTTCAATCCACCCGCACGGCTGGCCTACGCCACGCTCGGTCTGTTGTTCGTGAACATTTCCATCGGCGGCACGCTCACCAATTTCGCCGCGCCGCCGGTCTTGATGGTGGCTTCCGAATGGGAATGGAGCACCGCGTTCATGTTCATGCATTTCGGCTGGAAGGCGTTGACGAGCATCATTCTCAGCTCCGGGTTGTATTATCTTTTTTTCCGCAAGGCCCTGGCCCGGGTGGTCGATCTGGCGGATGGCGTGCAAGATGGCAAAGCCGACTCCGCCGCGTGGCAAGAGCGTGAAAACCCGATTCCCGCATGGATCACGGCGGTCCATGTCATGTTCCTGCTGTGGACGGTTTATACGTCGCACTTCCCGGTGCTGTTTGTGGGCGGTTTCCTGTTCTTCCTCGCCTTCATCATCGCCACCCGCCACCACCAGAACGAGGTCTCGCTGCGCAGTCCCATCCTGGTCGGTTTCTTCCTCGCCGCGCTGGTCATCCACGGCGGCTGCCAGGCATGGTGGATCGCGCCGGTGATCAAGGCGCTCTCCGACCAGACGCTGATGCTGGGAGCCACCATTCTAACAGCCTTCAACGACAATGCCGCCATCACCTATCTCGCCGCGCAGGTGGATGGCATCAGCGCCACCGCCAAATACGCGGTGGTGGCCGGGGCGGTCACTGGCGGCGGACTCACCGTCATTGCCAACGCGCCCAACCCGGCCGGCCAGAGCATCCTCTCGCGCTTTTTCAAGGACGGCATCTCGCCGCTGGGGCTCTTTCTCGGGGCGCTGTTTCCCACCATCATCGCCTATCTCTGCTTCGTCCTGCTGCCGAGCGGCCATGCCGGTGAAAAGGAAGCGCCCAATCGGGCTGCCGCGGCCATCGAGCAACATTCATCTCAACCGTAAGCCATCATGTTCACCGGACTTGTCGAAGCCGCCGGCACCGTCATCGCGCTGGAAAACCGCGGCGAGCAGGCCCGTTTGACACTGGAGATTCCCTTCGCCGCCGGCCTCAAGCTTGGCGACTCGGTGGCCGTCAACGGCTGTTGCCTGACGGTGGCCGATCTAACAACCGGCGTTTCCTTCGATCTTCTCGCGCAAACCCTGCAGGTCACCTCGCTCGGCGCGCTTGCCGCCGGATCGCGGGTGAATCTGGAGCGTGCCATGCAGATCGGCGACCGCTTCGGCGGCCACTTCGTGCAAGGCCACGTGGACGCCACCGGCATGATCACCCGGCTCGAAGCCAGCGGCCAGGATCACATTCTCGGAGTTTCACTGCCGCCGGGAATTCATCGCCTGTGTGTGGACAAGGGCTCGCTGGCGGTGGATGGCATTTCGCTGACCATCGCCGAGTTGAAGGAAAAGGAAGCGGTTTTCTGGATCACGCCGCACACCTGGGATCACACGCACCTGCACGCCGCACGCATCGGCCAAGCGGTGAATCTGGAAGCGGACATGCTCGCCAAGCACGTCGAGAAACTGCTCGCCGCGCGCCTGCCTTCCTAAGCATCCATTTCGATGCGGTAGCGCGGCAGCGAGGGGTCGATCTCGCGGCTCCAGGTATCGATGCCACCGTGCAGGCCGAAAGTTTGCTTCAAGCCGTGGCCGCGGAACCATGCGACCTGATCGAGAACATTGAGTCCGCTGTGGTCGTAGAGCAGAATCGCGGATTCCGGATCTCCGGCGAAGAGCTGTTGCTGGAGATCCTGGGTGAAAAACTCCGATCCCGGAATAGTCACCGCCTCGTGCTCCTCGCGGGTGCGAATGTCGATGAGCCGGAGTGCCGCGAGCTTTTCCCGCGCGTCGGCGGGTTCCATCAGCATTTCCAGATCATGCACATGACTTTCTAACAAGTGCGCGAGGACCTCGTCAGCCGGCAGTTCGGAGCGCGCGCAGAGTTGGGCCAACGTTTCCTCGTTGGAAAACGCACAACTCTGGCAGCCGCCGAGATGATAGCGCGCGAACAAGGCGCGGCGTGCGCCGGGCAGCGTTTCAAGGATCACGCCCATTGGCGTTTCCGCGGAAAGTCCGGCAGGCTGCATGGGCTGGGCTCAGGCGGGGACCTTGTCCAGGCCGAAGGCATCGTGCACGGCGCGCGCGGCGTCCTCGATGCGGGTCTCGTCCACGGTCACGGCGATCTTGATTTCCGAGGTGGAGATCATGCCGATGTTGATGCCCGCGTCGCCGAGGGCCTTGAACATGGTGGCGGCCACGCCGGAGTGCGAGCGCATGCCGATGCCCACGGCGGAGAGCTTGGCGATGCCGGCCTCGGTCTCGATCCTGGAGTTCGGCATGGACGCGAGCAGCGGCTTGAGCGCGGCCTGGGCCTTGCCGAGGTCGCTGCTGTGCATCGTGAACGAGTGGCGGGCGAAGCCGTCGTGCGCGATGTTGGAAATGATCATGTCCAGATTGATCTCCGCATCTGCCAGCGCACCGAGGATTTTGCCGGACATGCCGGGCTCGTCCGGGATGCCGGTGATGGTGACGCGGGCTTGGGAGCGTTCGATCGAGACGCCGCGGATGACGACGTTTTCCATGTTGGGATGTTCTTCTAACACGAGGGTGCCGGGGTTGTCGTTGAGTGAGGAGCGGACTTCGAAGACGACGCCGAATTTCTTGGCGAACTCGACGGAGCGGGATTGCATGACCTTGGAGCCGGACGAAGCCATTTCCAGCATTTCGTCGTAGGAAATCTCCGGCAGCTTGCGGGCGTTTTTGACGATCCGCGGATCGCAGGTGTAAACGCCGTCCACGTCGGTGAGAATCTGGCAGACATCGGCCTTGAGCGCGGCGGCCACGGCGATGGCGGTGAGATCCGAGCCACCGCGGCCAAGGGTGTGGATCATGCCGTCCGGCGTGACTCCCTGAAACCCGGCGACGACGAGCGCTTTGCCCTCGGCGAGGTATTTCTCCATCAGCGAGGGATCCATGTGGAGGATGCGGCCGCGGGTGTGGGAACCGGTGGTCTGGATGCCCGCCTGGCGGCCGGTGATGGAGGCCGCGTCCACGCCGAGGTCGTGCAACGCCATGGTTACCAGCGCGATGGATTGCTGCTCGCCGGTGGCCAGCAGCACGTCCATTTCCCGCTCGCTCGGGTTTTCCGAAAGGTCCTTGGCCATCTTGATGAGCCCATCGGTGACACCGGACATGGCGGAGACCACGGCCACGACCTGGTTGCCTTCATCCCGGACGCGTTTCATCCGCGCGGCGACGTTGCGGATGCGGTCGAGCGTGCCGACGGAAGTGCCGCCGTATTTTTGAACGATGAGTGCCATGGCTTGAGCGGGGCGGAGTGAAGGCGATGCCAGCGGATTTGGCAAGAATTTGGAGATTTTGGAGAAATTCATCAACACAATCAACACGACCCAAATCACAAGCACCTCGTCATTATTCGTCATTTAGCTAAATAAAAGATAACACCGGAGGAGTGCGCCTTTTCGGGATCATCGTTCTGCATCATCGTTCTTGGCGATCCGCCCCGGCTGGCTCAGTCTCGGCGTCCCGCATGACGACTGTTCTGGAAACCATTGATGGAGGCACGCGCTATCTGGAGAAACGCGGCATCGAGGACGCGCGGCGCAACATGCAGATGCTGGTGGCCGGGCAGCTCGGCTGCACGCGGATGGATCTGTATCTGCAATTCGACCGGCCGCTCGACGAAGCGGTGCTCGTGCCGCTGCGCGAGGCGTTGAAAAAACGCGGCGAGGGCATTCCGCTACAGCACTTGCTGGGCAAGGTGTGGTTCCACAATCGCGAGTTCAAAACCGACGCCCGCGCACTGATCCCGCGGCCGGAGACCGAGGAACTCGCCGAGTGGGTACTCTCCTGGGAGCTGCCGGAAACCCAACGCATCCTCGACATGGGCTGCGGCTCCGGCGTGCTCGGACTCACGCTGGCCGCAGAGCGTTCTGGCTGGGAAGTCACGCTGGCCGATGTCTCACCTGAGGCGCTCGCGCTCGCGCGGGAAAACGCGGGCCGTCTGGAAATTTCCAACGCCTCGTTTCTCGACAGCGACCTGTTTTCCGCCATCGATGGCACCTTTGACGGCATCGTCGCCAATCTCCCCTACGTTCCGGAAACCGAGCGCGCGACGATGGCCCGCGAGGTGCTGCATGATCCGGCGCTCGCGCTGTTCAGCGGCGCGGACGGGCTGGACCTGATCCGGCATTTCATCCCGGAGGCCTTCCAGCGCCTGAATCCCGGCGGCTGGCTGGCGTTGGAAATCGGCCATGATCAGGCTTCACAGGTCGCCGGATTTCTCCAAGCTTCCTCCTTCACCGCCATCGAAGTGAAGACCGACCTCTCGGGCGTCGCCCGGTTTCCATTCGCCCGGCGGCCTCTCTGAATCTCAAATTTCAAATCTCAAATTTCATATCCTTAGATGGACAAACTCATCGTTCACGGCGGCGCCACCCTGCGGGGGTCGATCAATATTTCCGGCTCTAAAAACGCCTCGCTGCCGATCCTCGCCGCGTCGTTGCTGACCGCCGAGCCCTGCATCATCCGCCGCGTGCCCGATGTCTCGGACACGAACTACATGATCCAGATCCTCAGCGCGATGGGCGCGGACGTCGAACGCTCGTCCGGCACGGTGCGCATCACCTGCGAGGAAATTTCCGACATCGCCCCCTACGAACTCGTCCGCCGCATGCGCGCCTCGATCTGCGTGATGGGCCCGCTGCTCGCCCGCAAGGGCCGCGCGGTGGTTTCGCTGCCCGGCGGCTGCGTGATCGGCGACCGGCCCGTGGACCTCCACCTGCGCGGACTCGAAGCGCTGGGCGCGAAGGTCGAGTTTGAAGGAGGAAACATCATCCTCACCGCACCGGACGGCTTGCGCGGCGCGGAGATCGACCTGCGCGGCACCCACGGCCCCACCGTGCTGGGCACCGACAACGTCATGATGGCCGCCACCCTCGCGGAGGGCATCACCGTCATCGAATCCGCCGCCGCCGAGCCGGAAGTGCTCGATCTGGCAAATTTCCTCAACGCCATGGGCGCGAAAATCACCGGTGCCGGCACCCGCCGCATCGTCATCGAGGGCGTGAAGGAACTGCATGCCGTGGAGCACACCGTCATCCCGGACCGCATCGAAGCCGGCACTTTCATGGCCGCCGCCGCGCTGGCAGGCGACGGGGTGAAACTCCGCCGCGTCTGCCGCGAGCACCTCAAGGCCATCACCGAGGCCATCGAAAAATCCGGCCACCGCGTGGAGTTCAACGAGGCGGGCGACGTGTGCACCGTCATCCGCGGCGAGACGCTGCACGGCGTGGATCTCGTCACCGCACCCTACCCCGGCTACCCCACCGACATGCAGGCGCAAATGACCGCGCTGCTGGCCACCACGCCGGGTATCAGCGTGATCAAGGACACGATTTTCCCGCAGCGTTTCATGCACTGCGCCGAGCTCAAACGCATGGGCGCGGACATCAAGGTGGACAACGGCACCGCCGTCGTGCGCGGCGTGGGGAAACTCTCCGCCGCCCCCGTGATGGCGTCCGATCTGCGCGCCTCCGCCGCGCTGGTGCTCGCCGCGCTCACCGCCAAAGGCTCCACCGAGATCAGCCGCCTGTATCACATCGACCGCGGCTACGAGCACATCGACGAGAAGCTGCTCATGCTCGGTGCCGACGTCGAGCGGGTGAAGGATTGAGAACCCAACGAAAAACCCCCGCCGCGGAAGATCCGGGCGGGGGTTTGGTTGATGAATGTGGGAAACCGCCGGATCAGGCGACTTCGCTCTTCGGCTGGGTTTCCTCCGTGGTATCGGCGGCCACCGGGGCGGCCTCGGCCACGACGGCGGGAGTTTCCTCCGCCACGGTGGTTTCGGTGACGGTTTCGACGATGGTTTGGATCACCGGTTCTTCGGCTGCGATTTCCGCGACGGTTTCAGCCGCAGGGGCGGCGGCCGGCAACGGGGCGAGCGAAACGGTGCGGGATTCGCGCTCGGGGCGGTCTTCCGCCTCCTCGCGTTCGTCCTGGCCCTTCGACTTGGCACCGGAGACGGTGAGCTTGCGGCCCATGAAGTGCTGGTCGTGAAGCACTTCCACGGCGCGCACAGCCTCGTCCTTGTGGAGCATTTCCACAAAGCCGTAGCCCTTGGAGCGGTGGGTGCTGCGGTTGTAAACAATTTCCACGTTGCGGACGCCGCCGATGCCCTTGAAGAGCTCTTGCAGGTCTTGCTCGGTCACGTCGTAGGACAGGTTGCCGACGTAAACGCGGGCGGATTCCACGGTCGAGCCGTCGCCACCGCGGGAGCGCTCGCCGCCACGGCTGCCACGGTCGCCGCGCTCGGCACGTTCGCGCCTGGGGGCGCGCTCGCCGGATTTTTCGGCGCTTTCACCCTCGGCACTGCGGGCATTACGGACGTTGGATTTCGGCGGGCGGCCTTCTCCTTGGGGCTTGGCGGCATCCGGCTTGCGCTCGGGGCGCGGCGGGCGGACGGGCTCCTTGTAGAGGCCGATGGCCTTGAGCAGCTTCTGCCACCAACTGAGTTTCACCGGCTGGCGGCCCCGCGGCGGGCGCGGGCCCTGCGGGCGGAACTCCTCGGAGCGGCCGTGGCCCTCGCGGGAGCCGCGGTGTTCCCGGTCGCCTTCACGGCGGCCTTCGTGTTGTTTGTTGCGATTTTTACCGCCGCGTGAACGGCGGCGCCGACTGTCTCCCGACTGGCGGGAATGTTGTGTTGCGTTTGACATGGTGTCACTGGGGTCATGGTTGCAGACGGCCCGGCGCGGCGGGAATTTTGGAAATCCCGGCAATGCTGGAAGGACCTCGTGCGGACCGGCATGCTTCCGACTCATCCGGCTTATTGGTGCCGTGGGGAGCTCCGCAACGGCTTGCGGAAAGGAACTCCACCCAGTGGTCGGAACAGACCGGCCTGCGCCGCCGCCCGCGAGACAGATGGATCCGGTTTCCTTGGGCCGCCGGTCGTCCCGCCGCCTGGGTTGGTGGCACGGGTCAACAAGCACTCGACCGGAAATGGGCTTCAGAGGTTGGAAAAACCTGCTCGCCGCGGAAACTACGGCCTTTCCCCCTGTTGGCAAGACTGGAACGCGGCCGCGTGGATTTTCCCGCCATCCCCGGTCTCGACAAGCGGGCGGGCTTTGTTTCAAATCCGCCGCGTTGAAACGGTTTTTCCAGTCCGAGCTCGGCGCGGCAGTGCTCTGGGTGCTGGCCTCCATGCTGATGGCCGCGGCGCTCACGCCGTGGGTGTATCAGGGCGGGAAATGGCTCGCGGCGATGGCCGAGGTGCGCGATCTCCCGGCACTGGTGGAATCTGTGGCGGGGTCCTGCGGCCGCGCGGAGATCGACCGCTTTTACGACCGTTCGCTGCTTTTCTCCGCCGTGGTGCTGCTGCCGGTCTTGCTGCGGCGGATCAAGCGCCTGCGCTTGGAAACAACGGCTGTGGATGACCGAGTGCGTTTTCCATGGCCGTCGGCCGTGGTGCAGATCCTTATCGGCTGTGTGATTTCCGGCGGCTTGCTGTGGGCCATGGGCGCGCTGCTGGATGCGCTGGGTGCCTACGTGCCCAGGGACAAGCCGGTGGCGGCGGGCAAAGTGTTCTCGAAAATCATCCTGCCGGCGGTGGCCGCCTCGCTGGTGGAGGAGTGGGTATTTCGCGGGCTGTTGCTGGGCCTGTGGCTGCGCTTTGCCAAGCCTGCCACCGCGTGCATCGGCACCTCCCTGTTCTTTTCATTCCTGCATTTCCTCAAACCGCCCGGCAGCGCGGTGATCGCGGATCCGGCACAGCCGCTGGCGGGTTTCGAGTTGCTGGGCAATATCCTCCGGCATTTTTCCGATCCGTTGTTTTTCGTCACGGACTTCGCCACGCTCTGCGCCGTGGGCCTGATCCTGGCCTGGGCGCGGGTGCGCACCGGAGCGCTGTGGTTTTCCATCGGCCTCCACGCCGGGTGGATCGCCGCCTTGAAAGGCTACAACCTGCTCTACCGAGCCGTGGAGGATCACCCGCTGCGGCCGTGGGGCGTGGGGGAAACCTTGCGCTCGGGCATCTTGCCGCTGCTGACTCTCGGCGTCACGGCGCTGGTCTGCCACTTCGCGCTCAAGCGCTTCAGCCGCGCATCACGGTGATCACGCACACGCTGCGGAAACCCGCGCGGCGCAGGGTTTTCGCGCATTCGTTCACGGTCGAGCCGGTGGTGAGCACGTCATCCACCAAAACAGCCCCCGCCGGTGCGGCCGCGATCCAGCGGTGGCCACGACGGCTGACCTCGAAGGCACCGCGGAGGTTTTCCATGCGTTGCTTGCGGCTGAGCACCGTCTGCGTCTCGGTCTGGCGCGTGCGGCGCAGCGCCGCGAGCACGGGCAGGCCGGTACGCATGGAAAGCGCGCGGGAAATTTCCGCCGCTTGGTTGAAATGGCGGTGCCGCAGGCGCTTGCGGTGGAGCGGCACAGGCACCAGCGGCCAAGCGCCGTCCAGCGCCACGGCCAGCCGCGGGTCGGCGAAGGCTTCGCTGGCGATCCGGCCGAGCTCGCCAGCAAGATGGATTTCCCGGCCGTATTTCAGGCGGTGGATCAGCTCCAGCGTCTGCTCGTCCCGGACGGTCGCCGGCCGGGCGAAGTCGAAGGAATACTTCAAATCCTGGCAATTCGGACAGGCAAACGGCCCGTCGATCACTCCGGGAAACGCCTCGCCGCAGGCTGCGCAAAACGGTTCCGCCAGCCGCGGCAGCGCCTCATCACAGCCATCGCACAGCGCCCTGCCGTGGCTGAGATTCACCCCGCAAAGCGCGCACAGCGGCGGGTAGAGCAGGTCCAGCACCCGCGCCGCCGCCCGTTTCCAGCGGGAATGCTCAGGAACGCGGCGCATCTTCAATAGCGGGGCTTGCGATGAGGAAACGGGCCAGCGCCCCCGCGATGAGAATGGCGGCCAAGGCCACCAGGTTTACCGAAATGACCGGGCCCGCGGTGCTCAATGCCGCCAGCAGGCTTTTCGCAAACCACCAGCCCGCGTGCAGTCCCACCGGCAGCCACAGCGAGGCCGTGCGCCAGCGGGCATAGGCCAGCACCGCCCCCAGCGCCAACAGCGGCATGAAACTCCCCAGCACCGTGCCCAGCTCCGCAAAACGCGCCACCAGCAAGCGCAGCAACTCGAAGCCCGGCCGCGCCGCCTCTGGGTCCGCCACATTCACACCCGCCGCCGGAAAGACCGCCAGCACCAGCGCGAAAAACGCCGCAGACATCCCGAGCGCCGCCGCCGGCCGCATCGCCCGCAGGAAAATCCCCATCACGATTCCCCGGAAAAACACCTCCATCACCAAGGCCAGCGCGAATGCCGCGACCAGTGATTTGAGCACCAGCGGCACCAGGCCCGCACCCGTATTGCGCAGCGTGAACATCCCCGCCGGCACCAACGCCAGTCCCGCCGCAAGCAACAATCCCGCCACCAGCAGGAAACCCGCGCACAAATGCCACCAGCCGCGCGGGTTTTTCTCCAGCCACTGCCCGCGCCCCGCCACCCGCGCGCCATCCGGCAGCCGCAGCCGCCACGGCCCGCCACCCGCCACCGCCACCCCGCGCCGGGCGTGAATCCACTCCATCCATGGGAAAAACAACACCAGCGCCGCCAGCAGCAGACCCGCCCCGTAAAACCGCGGGAAATCCGCCGTCCGGCAAATCCCCGCCAGCCACTCCAGCGGCCCGTTGGTGGTCTTGCTCTGGGAAATCTCCGCCAGCGCCTTGCCCGCATTGTAGAGCAGCGGTGACATCCACGCGCCCAGCCAGACGGAAGCCGCGGCATACAGCCAGACTTTCCAGACATCGCCGAGCGACTCGTTCCGCATGTCCGGCACCCTGTCAGCAATGCCGCTGCTTGGAAAGCCCCGGGTTGTGATTTTGCGTTGGTGCGGCCGCGCCGATTCCGCTAGATCTGCCGCACCATGGTCCGCACCGAACCGGTTGGAAACATCCGCTGCCAATGGGGCGAAGGCCCGGTCTGGTGGCGGGACGCCCTCTATTACGTCGATATCGAGGGCCACCTCGTCCACCGCTACGATCCGGCCGATGGCTCGGAGAAATCCTGGAATGTAGGCCAGCGCGTGGGCACCGTGGTTCCACGCGCCAGCGGCGGGCTGGTCATCGCGGGCGATCATGGTTTCCTGTTTCTCGACGAGCAAACAGGCGCGCTCACTCCCATCGCCGATCCGGAGAGCGACAAACCGGACAATCGTTTCAACGACGGCAAGTGCTCGCCTGACGGCCGCTTTTACGCCGGCACCATCAGCCTCGCTAAGACAGCCGGTGCCGCCAAACTCTACCGGCTCGATCCCGATCTATCCGTCCACGAGGCTTTCGCTCCAGTCACGAACTCAAACGGCATCGTCTGGTCCGGCGATGGCAAAACCTGCTACTACATCGACACCCCGCGCCGCGAGGTGCTGGCGTTCGATTACGAAAATGGTCTCCTGCTCCATCCCCGCAGAGTGATCGCCACCGGCCACATCGACGCTTCTCCCGACGGCATGACCATCGACTCCGACGGCCATCTCTGGATCGCCTTTTGCCATGGAGGCTGCGTTTCGTGTTTCGATCCGGCCACCGGCAACGAGCTTCACCGCATTTCCCTGCCCTGTCTGGAAACCACCGCCTGCGCGTTCGGCGGTCCTGATCTAACCGACCTGTTCGTCACCACCGGCGTCCACAAGACCGCGAAGGAGGAGCACGCCGGCCGGCTCTTCGTCATCCGCGGCCTCAAGCTGAAGGGAGTGCCGGCGTCCGCATTCGCAGGTTGAGTGCCACGGAGAAGCGCTGTTTTGTCGCTCACCTCGACGGCGCGGCAAGGCCAGTGCCCCGATGGCAGTCAACGC
>RPOS01000078.1 GCA_003820635.1 Verrucomicrobiaceae bacterium
ATCTCGCCGCACACTTCCCCCTGCACGGCACATTGTTGGATGCGCAGCGCTATGGCAGCGGCCATATCAATGACACCTTTGTCGTCACTTTCGACCAAGCTGGTACGGTGGTGCGTTACATTTTTCAGCGCGTCAATCACACCATCTTCAAGAATGTCCCCCAATTGATGGAGAACATCAGTCGGGTCACCTCGCATGTCGCCGCCAAGGCTGCAGGGGAAGACAACCGGCGCGCGCTGACCTTGGTGCCAACCATCGAGGGCGCGGCGTTTCACCAAACATCCGAAGGGGATTTCTGGCGGGTCTATCTGTTTGTTGAAAATGCCAGGACCTACGATGCCGTGGAGAATCCACGTCAGGCATTCGAGGCGGCACGTGCGTTCGGGCTTTTCCAACAAGCTCTCGCCGATCTTCCCGGCGAACGCCTGCATGAAACGATTCCACATTTCCACGACACGCCGAAACGCTTTGCCGCACTTCGCAAAGCAGCCGAAGAAGACGTGGTTGGACGCAAAAGAGAAGTGCTCGCCGAACTTGAGTTCGCCTTCCAGCGCGAGCCGGAGGTTTCAAGATTGCTCGACCTGGTTCGTGCGGGTGAGATCCCCGAACGTGTCACCCACAACGACACCAAGCTCAACAACGTGATGCTTGATGACAAGACGGGGGAGGGGATCTGTGTCATCGATCTCGATACGGTGATGCCCGGATTATCGCTCTATGACTTTGGCGATTTGGTACGTTTCGGGGCCAATACGGCCGCGGAAGACGAAACCGATCCCGCCAAGATTGATGTATCGCTTCCCGTCTTCGAGGCGATCGTCAAAGGTTATGTCGCCGGCGCTGGCAACATCCTGACTGACGCCGAGTGGGATAACCTCGTCTTCGCCGGCAAGCTCATGACCTACGAAGTGGGAATCCGTTTCCTGACCGACTATCTTCAGGGCGACATCTACTTCAAAACCAAACATCCCGGACACAATCTTGACCGCGCCCGCAACCAGCTCCGACTGGTGGACCGCATGGAGGTAGCCGCCAACGCCATGGAGGAAATCGTCAGCAGGAACCGATGACCTTGGTGCCCTCGTGCTTGGACACGAGGAAGCTGGTGAAGTGGTCAAGCCGAATAGACCAGTCCCGGAACAGTCACCCCTTATCCATGGCTGCGACACACCCAAGCCGTAGCCGCTGTGTGCTTGGGCTGGCCTTGGCAACGAGTATTTTGTGGAAGTCGCATCCTTGGAACAGCGCGCGAACTCTTCGTAAAGCAATGCAAGATCGGTAGTTGCAAGCTCGAAGGCCTACAGGATGCAATCCACAAAGCCCGTGACAAAAAGCTCGAAGACGCCCGAGATCGCCGTAAGACCGCCCGTCAGAAACTCGCCCTGAACACCACAACCGCAACCAATACCTAACCACTCCGGCTGTAGCTTAACTCAAAGCCATCTTTCAACCCTCCGCCGCCCTGGCGATTTGCAGGAGCTTTGCCTCGCCGAGGTGGGGGGCGAGGATTTGCAGGCCGGTGGGGAGGTTTTTTCCGCCGTCGAAGTCGGTGGTGCCGCAGGGCACGGAGATGCCGGGGATGCCGGCGAGGTTGGCGGAGAGGGTGAAGATATCGGATAGATATTCGTGCAGCGGATCATCCGAGAAGGCGCCGAGCCTGCGTGCCGGAGTGGGAGCCACGGGGGAAACGATGGCGTCAACCTGCTGGAAGGCGTTTTCGAAATCCCGGCGGATGAGGGTGCGAACTTTCTGGGCGCGGCCGTAGTAGGCATCGTAATAACCGGACGAGAGCACGTAGGTGCCGAGAATGATGCGGCGCTTCACCTCCGGGCCGAATCCCTCTTCGCGGGATTTTTTATACAGATCGAGGATGTCGGCGGGATTGGCGGCGCGGTGGCCGTAGCGGATGCCATCGAAACGCGAGAGATTCGAGGACGCCTCGGCCGGGGCGATGACATAATAGGTGGCCACGGCGTGTTCGGTGTGCGGCAGCGAGATTTCCACGATCTCCGCGCCCTGGGCGGCGAGTTTCTGGATGGCGGCCTCGACGTTTTTGCGCACGCCGGGATCGATGCCCTCGCCGAAGTATTCCTTCGGCACGCCGAGTTTCAGGCCTTTCACGCCGGCATTGAGTTCGGTTAGATAATCCGGCACCGGCGCATCGAGGCAGGTGGAATCCGCCGGATCGAAGCCGGCGATGGCTTGAAGAATGAGCGCAGCGTCCTCCACCGTTTGCGTGAGCGGGCCGATCTGGTCGAGCGACGAGGCGAAGGCGACGAGGCCGTAGCGGGAAACCCGGCCGTAGGAGGGCTTGAGGCCGACCACGCCGCAGTGGGAGGCCGGCTGGCGGATCGACCCGCCGGTATCGGAGCCGAGCGCGGCGATGGCCGTGCCATCCGCGACGGACGCGGCAGAGCCACCCGATGAACCGCCGGGGATGCGTTCCGGATCATGCGGATTGCGGGTGGTTTGCAGCGCGGAGTTTTCGGTGGAGGAGCCCATCGCGAACTCGTCCTGGTTCATGCGGCCAAAAGGGATGGCTCCGGCGGCGCGGAGCTTGCGGATGACTGTGGCGTCGTAAGGCGACTTGTAGTTTTCTGATAGAAACTTCGAACCGCAGGTGCAGGGTTGGCCTAGCACATTGATGTTGTCCTTGATGGCGATGGGGATGCCACCAAGCGGCAGCGAGAGATCCGCGGCGGCGGCTTCGGCAAGAGCGGAGTCGAGGTCGTGGGAGAGGTAAGCGCCGGTGCGGGAATCGCGGGCGGCGATTTCTCCGGCGAGACGTTCCAGGATGGCGGCGGGCGTGGTTTCTCCGGAGACGAGTTGCTGGCGAAGGGTGGAAATCATGGAGGTAAAAGCTGAAATGCTGAGATGCTGAAAAGCTGAAAGATCAGGCGTCGGTGACGACCTTGGGGACGCGGATCTGGCCCTGGGCCTGGTCGGGCGCGTTCTGGAGGACGGCGGCGGGCGGCAGGCTTTCATGCGGGATGTCATCGCGCATGCGGCCGAAAACCGGGGCCGGGTGGGCCGTGGGCTCGATGCCGGTGACGTCCAGCTTCGAGAGTGCCTCGGCGTGATGCAGGATGGCCTCAAGCTGCGGCTGAAAGGTCGCCACTTCCTCGTCGGTCAGTTCGAGGCGGGCGAGATTGGCGACGTAGCGGACATCGATGTGACTGTGCGGCATGGCCGGAAGTTCGGGAAACAAGGGGCGCTTTCCAAGTGCCAAGTTGTGGGAATGGTGGCTGTGAAAACTTTTTTTAAAATTCTTTGAACATTCGTAAAAGTTGAAGGTCTGACTCCTACGTAAGCAACGGGAAACCGAAGCTTCTTGTAAGGGTGTAACAGCACAGTTGTCTGCCAAAGTCCATGGGTGTGGATGTGGGCAAGATAACTTTGGCCGCCGGGGAGGGACCCCCGGCGGCCTTCTTTTTTTGCGCCGGGGGGCTGGTTTCAGCCCGCAAACTCACATTCAACCACGAAAAACACGAAATTGCACGAAACGATCAAGGGTTTCCGGCAGTTTCGATACTGCACGGTTTGTCATAGCGCATGACTTGGTATTTCCCTCATTTCTAGTGTCTTTCGTGACATTCGTGGTTTCCATTTCAGAATTCGGGTTTAGCCGGAAGTCCGTTGCGGAAGCACCCGCCGACTGAAGTCAGCGCTCCGGGTTTTCGTTTTTCAGCGCCTCGATTTTCGCGGCGGTTTCCGCAGCTTCGGTGGTTTTTCCGGCGGCTTCGAGGGCGGTTTTGAGGCCGGAGAGGACGCCGGTGTCGTTCGGGAAGGCCGCGAGCGCGCGCTGGTAGGCCTCCACGGCTTCGGCCGGGCGTTTGGCTTTGAGGTGGAATTCGCCGAGCCGCGTGGCCATGGGAGTGAGAATGGACGGAGGCAGCAGCAGGGTGGCCGGGTGTTGGCGGTCGGCCGCCGCGCTGAACCAGTTGTAGGCGGTTTCCCGCCCGGCGGCGGGGCCTGCCATGGCCACTTGTCCGCGCAGCTCGCTGGCGAGCACTTCAAGTGAGCGGAAAGCGCGGCTGAAGAACGAGATTTCACCACTGGCGGTGGCGAATGTGCGCATCTTGGACATGGAATCGCTGTGCCGCCCAAGCGCCTCAAGAACCTCCCGCGCTCCCAGCAGATCGTTTTTCTCCAGCAAGCGCCGGGCTTCGAGGGCGAAGCGGAGTCCGTCAATCCACCAGTAGGCCAGGGAGTGTTCGTGGAGTTTTTTGAGGTCGGCGGGTTTCGGCAGGGAAGCCGTGGCATCCTTGGTGCTGCCGCGGGCGTCGCCGTGCAGCAGCAGCCGGGCGGGCAGGGTCTTGGCCTCCCACAGCAGGAAACGACTGCCGGGGGAAGCGGGGCGCTCCGCACTCAGCGGGGTGGCGGCCACCTCACGGGCGGCGGCAAGGGCGGTTTTGAAATCGCCCTTGGATGCGAGTGCCACGACACGGTAGCACTCGGCCTTGGCCCACTCCGGGCAATCGGCGACGCTGACATTCTGCTGCTTCATCCATTCCTGATATTGCGAGGCGGCCTTGCCGAACGAGGAGGCGGCCATGGCGTGCTGTCCGCAGCGCCATTGGTAGTGGCCCAGCAGGTGCGTGAACGGCGGATAGTCCGGCACCAAGCGGGTGAGCCGTTGGGCGAGTTCCAGGGAGTCGGTCAAATCCCGGGCTTCGGCGCGGATGAAGAGCAGGGCGTTGAGCGGCACCGGGCTTTGCGGAAATTTTTCCACCAACGCGAGCAGGTCTTTTTCCGCGCGTTCCTGATCCGGGGTGGCATCGCCCGCCTCATCGAAACCGCCACGCTTGAATAGCGCGGCGAATATGGCGGCCTGCAGGTCGTTGGGAAAACGTGTCGCCACCTTGTGAAAGGCGTTGGCGGCGCCGGCCGGGCCTTCCTCGATGTATTTGACCAGCCCGTAGGCATAGCCGCGCTCGAGTTCGGTGCCCTTGCCTTGCTCGATGAGTTCCAGCATGCGCTCGCTCGCGGCGATTCGTGCTTCGCTGGTCTCCGGCGTTGGATTGAGCAGGCACATGATCATTCCCCAGTGGGCGAGCAGGCACTCCGGATCCTCGCGCATGGCGGCGGCGAAATGGCGGCTGGCCTCGAATTCCCAGCCGCCGTGCAGGTGGTTGAGGCCTTGCAGCACATGTGCCTGGGCCTCCTCCGTGGCGGCGCTCACCGCCATACGGATGCCGCCGGGAAACTCCAGCATCGCGGGCTGGCCGAGGGCCTTCACCGGCGCGGGGATGGCCGCCTCCACATCCGGCAAATCCGCGGCAACGGCCGCGGCGATGGTTAGAATCCCCGCAATCAAGGCCGGCATGCACTGCATTCTCATGGGCGCGACGATGACCGCCGGAAGCCCCGGCATCCAAGCAAAATGACTCGGGCTCCCTACGCAGGCTCCTCCAGCAGGATCTTCGGGAAAACGGGCTTCGGCTTGCCTATCACATGACCTTCCGGGATCAGACCCCAGTGGAGGCCGGAGAGACCGACTTCCGTGAGGTAAGGCAAATTGAGCTGATTGCCGAGTTTCGCGGCTGCTTCCGGCAGGACGGGTGAAAGCAGCACCGCACAGTGCGCCACGCTCTCGGCGAGGTGTTGGAGCACGGTTGCCAGACGATCCTTTTTCTCCGGATCTTTGTTGAGCTCCCATGGTTTCATGCGCTCGGCATACTGGTTGCAGTGGACGACATGTTTGCCGATGGCCTCGAGGCCTTTGGAAACGTCGAACTCGTCCATCGCGGCTCGGTAGGCTTCGGTGCAATCGGCGAGCGATTGTTGTAGGGCGAGGTCCGCATCGGCGAAGGGGCCGCCGCGGGTGATGATGCCATCGGTGAAGCGCTGGCTCATGTTGAGGGCGCGGTTGCAAAGGTTGCCGAGTTCGTTGGCGAGTTCCGTGTTATTGAGCATGATCAGGCGCTCGACATCGAAGTCCGAGTCCTTGCCGGTGACGATGTCTCGCACGAGGTAGTAGCGCAGTGCCTCGACGCCGAATTTGTCCGCGAGATCGTTGGGATCGACGATGTTGCCGAGCGACTTGCTCATTTTCTCGCCGCGGATGTTCCACCAGCCGTGGACGAGCAGGCGCGGGATGAGCTCATCCGGGAAGCCCATGGCATGGAGCATGCAGAGCCAGTAAATGCCGTGTGCGGGGACGAGGATGTCCTTGCCGATGATGTGCACCGGGCGCTCGTCGGTGGTCCAGAGCTTGGAGAAATCCGGCAGTCCCGCATCCGGCGCGGCCTTGTAGCCGGCGAAGGAAACGTAGTTGATGAGGGCATCGAACCAGACATAGGTGACGAAGTCCGTGTCGAAGGGGATTTCAATGCCCCAGCGCAGGCGCTCCTTGGGGCGGGAGATGCACAGGTCGGTGCCGGAATTGCGCTCAAGCGCGTTGAGCAGCTCGGACTTGCGGAACGCGGGGATGATGGCGTCCGGCGTGCTTTCGAGATAACTCTTCAGCCAGTCGGTTTGCTCGCTGAGTTTGAAATACCAGTTCTCCTCCTCCAGCTCGACCACCTCGCCCCACTCGGGGCCGAAGTTGCCGGCTTCATCGCGGTCGCGGTCTGATAGAAACTGCTCCTGCCGCACCGAGTAGTGGCCGGAATGGGCTTTTTTGTAGAGCTGCCCCTGGTCCTTGAGGGCGGTGAGGATGGACTGGACGCAGGCCTTGTGGCGCGGGTCGATGGTTTCCGCCCAGCCGTCGTATTGCACGCCGAGCTTTTCCCACAGGTTGAGAAACTTCTTGGTGGTGCGCTTGACGAAGGTGGCGGGGTTCACGCCTTCCTTTTCCGCGGTCTGCTGGACCTTCTGGCCGTGCTGGTCCACGCCGGTGAGGAAAAAAGCCTCGTCACCGCGCAGGCGGCGGTAGCGGATGATCACATCGGCGAGCACCTTTTCATAAGCATGGCCGATGTGGGGCGAGCCGTTGGTGTAATCGATGGCGGTGGTGAGGTAGAACATGTTCGGGAAAGCGGAGATTGGGAGACTTGTAGCGGCGCTCTGCGAGCGTCGGGGCCATGGAATCGCGCATGGGCGGAGGCCGAGAAAAGCAGAGCCGCGGGCGGGGCGCAAGGCAGAGTGCTGCACGCGGGATATTGCGCAGCCGGCTCAAGGTTTTTGGAAACGCAGGCGCAGGAAGCGTTTCGAGGGATCACCGCTGGTGAGTGGATCGCGCGCGCGGACGGTCTCGGGGTCGCCTTCCTCAATCACCTCCAGCGGGACGGGCGACCACGATTCCAATCCGCCGGAGGACTCAGCCACGTAGCTCACATCCGGCAGGCTGGCGGGGCGGGTGAAGATCAGCGAGAGCCCCTCGGCATCCAGGATGGGAACCAACTGCGGCGTGAACTGGCGGGGATCGGTGCCCAGCGCATACTCGCCGAGATTTTTCAAACCGTCGGAATCAGGGTCGGCGTCTTCATCTGCGAGGCCTTCGAGCCGCTCGGTTTTTGTAAAATGTTCGTATTTCCATGAGGGCAGATTGTTGCCCAACTCGATCACGAGCGTGTCCGACGCGCTGCCCTGATAGTTGGGGTTGGTGATGGTGGCGACAACGGCGTAGCTGCCGGCATCCGCGGGTTCATCCGGCAGTCCGTCGTAAGTGACGGCACAGGCCAGGCCCGCCGGATCAGTGGTGACGCTGACGGTTTTGGAATTCCCATCGTAAGTCTGGATGAGATTGCTCAGCGTGACGGTGGCGGCGAGTGGATTGACGGTGACGCTGGCGAAGTTTGAAAACGCGCCGCTGGTGGCCGTGATGGTGTGTGGCCCGCCGGCGGTCGTCGCCGTGAAGACGCCTGATGTGTTGATGTTACCACCGCCCGAGGCCGCCCATGTGAATGAGGATGGCTGGCTGGCCAAGGCAACGCCGAACTGGTCGCTGAGCAAAGCTGAGAACGATTGGGTTCCACCCACGGAGATGGTGGCAATCTGCGGAGTGACCGCGAGTCCGGATGCGGTTTGGACGACGCGCAGGTTGACGGAGCTGCTCACCGCGAGTCCCTGCGCATCGCGCACCGTGACGGAGATTTCATAGTCTCCGGTGGTTTCAAAAAATGCCGCGGTGTTCTTGGCGGAGTTGCCGGCGTTCGGCGTGAAGAAAACCGGCGCGGGTCCGCTGGCGGCCCAGGTGTAGCTGAGGGAGGGTTCTCCGCCATCATCGGTGGCTGCCACGCTCAGGTTGGTGGAAGTGGTGCGGATGATCTGATAGACCGTGGTGTCGGGATCAGTCACGGTTTCGATGGACGAACTGGTGGCTGCGGTGGTGATGGCCGGCGGCTGGTTGGTGAGATCGCCGCCGCCAATGAGCGAGATGCTGTCCACATACCAACCGGTACTGGCGGTGCTGGCGTCGGTGGCGATGATCCAGCGTATCCGCAGGGAATGGCCGGCGTATTTGGAGGTGTTGGTGAGGTTGATGATGGTTTCGATGAAACCGTTGCTGTTTCCGGACCATGCCATCTTGCCGTCGAATTCGCTGGTGGTGCCGGGCTGTCCTTTTGATTTGACGGTGGCGTTGTATCCGTTGCTGGCAAAGGCCGCGCCGGAACCGCTTGCAAGCACATCGAACCATGTTCCGCCGTCCACGGAGAATTCGAGCCTGCCGCCGTCCTTGGTGCTTTGCAGTTCATAGCGGTGCCAGAACTTGAACTGGAGGTTGGTCGCATTGCCCGGAATGCTGATGGACGGGGATGTGAGATAAGTCGTGGACTTCGATACCGGGCCGGGTGCGAAGTAGGACTTCGCCGGGCTGTGGCTCTGCGCCGTGGTGAGCGCCCAACTGTTAGAACCCGTGGTGACGTTCGAGGTCCATCCGGCGACCGTGGCGTCGAAGTTCTCGCTCCAGATCGCGCCGATGACGGTGAAGGCGTTGGCGAGTGTCGAGCTATCCGCGTTCGGATTGGTGGCGGTCACATTCCACGCGCCGGTGGCGGCTCCTGATAGATTCAACTGGCAGCGCAGCGTTTCCCCGATGAGTTGGACGGAGGTGGCGGTGATGTCGGCTTGCCCGGATTTGGTGAGTTTGACCACGGTATCCGCCTTCAGGCTGGTGCCGGTGATGTCCATAGTGACGGTGGAATTTGCGAGGCCGCTGGCGGGAGTGATTGAGGCAAGCGCGAGCGGTGGCGGCGGAGGCTCCTCGGCCTTGCTGCCCGAGAGGACGAGCGAGTAATTCTGCTGGCTGTTGGTGAGTGATCCGGAAAACGAGACGACGGCCTGCCAGGTGCCGGTCTGCACGGGAGAAGAAACGAGCACCTGCTCGACATTGTCGGTATTGTTCACGCCGGTGGTGGCGGTTAGATTCATCGCCGCCTGGGTCCATGTGCCGACGAAGGGCATGATGAAGGGGAAAAACTCCGCGCCGTTCGGGGCGATGAGTTTCAGGTTCAGGTTGTTGATCAGACGCGGAGAGCGCAGGTCGGAAGTGGTGGTGGCGACACCGGCGGGATCGGTCCAGCAGAGGGTGGCGCGGACGGAGGAAACTCCATCCCAGACGAAGGAATGGATGCGGGTAGTGGCGGTCGAGGATACTTGGTTTTCCGTGAGCCGCTGCTTGATCGGGTATGCCTGGTGATCGATGAGCAGGTCCGCCGCGGCTTTCACGTTCACGAGGCCCCATCCGTGTTTGTAGTCCGGTCCCGCGTTGCCACGGTCATCGGCGGTGTGGATGAGCAATGCCTTGAGAGTGCTGGCCCGCATGGCCTGGCCGGGGAAAAGCGAGCCGTATTGCTGGATCAGCAAGGATGCGGAACCGCAGGCGTTGGGCGTGGACATGCTGGTCCCGTTGTAGGTGCCGTAGGCGGTGTTGCTGCCTGCTAGGGAGGAGTAGAGACCTTCGCCGTTGGCCACCACATCGGGCTTGATGCGTCCGTCATCGGTGGGCCCCCAGGTGGAGAAATAGCTGACGTTCGCCTTGGAAACATCCCGGAGGCCGCTGGTCACCGCATCGCTGACTGAACCGATGGTGATGACGTTTTTGGAAAGGGACTCGAAACCGATGTTCTCGAATCCGCCGCGGTAGCTGCCGTCTCCGGCCGGGTGGATGGTGGGATCATAACTGACGGTGGTGGCGCTTCCGGGCGAGAGTCCGACCGGATCGCCAGCCGAGGGGTTGTCGGCACGATCATTGCCGGCGCTGCGGAAGATCAGATAGTAGGGAGCTGCGTATGCCAGCGCGTCCTGATCGCGGGCGTAAGTGTTGTAGCGGCCGAAATCCGCCTCGATGGAAGTGGCAGAGGTGCCATCTCCCCACCATTCCCAGAGCCGGGAAGGGGTGCCAAGGTAGTTCCAGCCGCTGATGTAGCCGTAGCTGTGGTTGGAAAGGTAGATGGCACCCGGTGCACCGGCAGACGCGGCTCCACGGGAAGCCATTTCGGATGAGTCGCTGTTCCAGTCGTAGGAATTGACGACGGCGGAGCTTGCCATGCCGCGGGCCGAGGCGACGACGCCGGTGGCGATGAGCGTGCCGCTGACATGCGTGGCATGATTATCGGCCGCCGCTCCATCCATGACGGTCACGCGGCCGCCGAATTCCTGATGAGTGGCACGGGCGGAACCGCCGTCCCAGAGACCGATCGTGATGCCGGAGCCGCTGAGCGAGTAGGGAGAAACCCTAAGCAGATCGGCCCCGGTGGAAATGGCGGCGTTGGCATTGTGAGTGGTGAAATAGACCGGTTGGTCGCCGTCGAAGTCGGCGATCTCCTGGACGCGGCCGTTGGGCAGTTCCGTGCGCCATGGCAGGCCGCGGGCGAGTGCCATGGCGCGGGCATTCTCACGGCGTTTGTTCTCGATTTCCGCCATGCGGGCCACCACCCGGGCGCGGTCTGCGGGGCGGGAAAGTTGCACCGCGGGATCCGCCAGCAGATCGGCGAGGGTTTCCTGCGCGTAAACCGGACCTGCGAGCAGAAGGGTATAAAGGACGGTGAAGACGGGCTTTGCAAGGCGCATGAGGTGGGGAAAATAGTGCCCGGTAGCCTGAAATCAAGCCTGCGGGTGCGGCAGTGGCATCCGCTGGCTGCGGGTCAGGGCGAATGGGGTTTCTCAGCCGCGCTTTGGTCCGGCAAGCCGGCGCTCGATATCGCGCAGGACCGGGCGCGAGTTGAGCATCAGCGGATGCAAGAGCACCGGAAAAATCAGCCGGGTGGCCAGTGGAGCTTGCGGCCGCCGAGCAGGTGGACGTGCAAATGCGGCACGGCCTCGCCGCCGTCCGGGCCGTTGTTGATGACGAGGCGGTAGCCGCTCTCCGCGATGCCCTCCTTGCGGGCGATTTCCGCGGCAATGAGCAGCAGGTGGCCGAGCACCGTTTCATCAGCCGCCTCCGCCAGCCCTACGCGGGGGATCGGTTTGTTAGGGACGACGAGCACATGCACCGGCGCCTGCGGGGAAATGTCCCGGAATGCGAGGCAGAGCTCATCGCGGTGCAAGATGGCCGCCGGGATCTCACCGTCGCGGATTTTTTCAAAGAGGGTCTTGGTGGTCATGGTTTTCGGAAAAATGGCGTGGGTTTCAATTTTATCCCGGCGCATGGGCGGCTGTCAGAGATAACGTTGCTTCAGGTGGGCGAGGTAGTCCGCGGTGGATGGGCGCTTGCCGGTGGCTTGTTTCATGAGATCCGCAGGATCGAGCGTCGCACCGTGGGCGTGGATGTTTTCGCGCAGCCAAGCCAGGAGCGGCGCGTGGTCGGCGGCATCCGTGGCGGCGGCTATGGCCGGGTCTTTCAGCGCGGCGGCGAAGAGCTGGGCGGCGTTGATGTTGCCGAGCGTGTAGGTGGCGAAATAGCCGAGCCCGCCCATCGACCAATGGATGTCCTGCAGGCAGCCCATGGCATCGTTCTGCGGAGTGAAGCCGAAGAGTTCGCGAAAACTTTCATTCCACGCGGCGGGCACGTCGGTCACGGCCAGTTCGCCATTGAGCATCCGCCGCTCCAGCCCGAAGCGGAGGATGATGTGCAGGTCATAGGTGGCCTCGTCCGACTCCACCCGGATGGGGGTGAACTCCGCGCGCTGGAGGCAGGCGATGAAGTCATCCAAGGGGAACTCCGCGAGTTGCGGGAAAATTTCCCCCGCCACCGGATACCAGCGGTTCCAGAACGCGCGCGAGCGGCCGACATGGTTTTCCCACAAGCGGCTCTGCGATTCGTGGATGCCCAGCGAGACCGCCGTGCCGGAGGGCAGGCCGAAATCATCGACCGGCAGGCCCTGCTCATAGAGCCCGTGGCCGGCCTCGTGCAGCACGCCGAAGAGCGAGGAGGTGAAATCATTCTCATCATAGCGCGTGGTGAGCCGCACGTCGCGCGGGCCGAGCGTGGTGCAGAACGGGTGGGCGGTGGTGTCGATGCGGCCGGCCTGGAAATCGTAGCCAATGGCCTCGGCCACCTGCGCGTTGAGGCATTGCTGCGCCCCGATGGGATAGGGCCCTGGCGGCAGCTGGGCGGCGCGTGCGGCGGATTTTGCCACGGCCATGGCGGCAATTTCGCGCAGCGCGGGCTTCATGACATCGAACAATTCCGCCACGGCGGCGGTGGAGGTGCGGCGTTCATAGCCTTCCAGCAGGGCGTCGTAGGGCTCGCCGGGGTAACCCCAGAGCTCGGCCTTTTCACGGGCAATGCCTAACAACTTTTCCAGATGCGGGGCGAAAGTGGCGAATTCCGCGTGTTTGCGGGCATCCGCCCACGCGCGCTTGGCCAGCGAAACGGCGGCGGACTCGCGGGCGACGAGCTCTACGGGCAGCTTGGCGGCCCGGTCGAAGTCCCGGCGCAACTCGCGCAGATTGGCCGTGTGTTTCGGATCCTTGCCGGAGTCGGCGGTCTCGGCGGCTTCGAGGTCGCGCTTCCAGTCGGCGGAGGTGGCAAGCTCGTGGGCGCGCGAGGAAAGCCAGGCTATCTGCAACGCCCGGTGGCTGGTGGCGGCGGGCGGCAGGTAGGTTTCCTGATCCCAGCCCACCACTGAGGCGGTGGAGTGGATCACGGACAACTCGCGGGCTCTTTCAAAGATCGGCATGTTCGGGTTCTGGCGGAAAATCGCCAGCGGTCAAAGCCGTAATTTCAGGATCGAAGTTGGCAAGCCGTCCGCCTCCGGTAGAGTGCCGCCATGCGCATCGACATCGTGACCCTGTTCCCGGAGGTGGCCCTCGCGCCGTTGAGCGATTCGATCATCCAGCGCGCCCGCGCGGCCGGAATCGTCGAGGTGGTGGGACACCAGCTGCGCGATTGGTCGGAGGACAAGCACCGCCGCGTGGACGACTCGCCGTGCGGAGGAGGGCAGGGGATGTTGCTGAAGCCGGAACCGCTGTTTGCCGCCGTCGAGGCGCTCCGCGGGCCGGAAACGAGGGTGATCCTGATGACGCCGCAGGGCCGGCCCTTCAAGCAGGCCGGCGCCCGCGAGTTGGCGGCGGCGCAGCATCTGCTCATCCTCTGCGGCCACTACGAGGGCCTGGACCACCGAGTGGTGGAGGCCTTGGTGGACGAGGAAATTTCCATCGGGGATTACGTCCTGACCAATGGTGCGCTGGCCGCCGCCGTTCTCTGTGATGCGGTGATCCGCCTGCTGCCGGGGGCGCTCGGCGACGAACGCTCGCCGCTGGATGAATCGTTTTCCGATCCGAATCTGCTGGAGGCACCGGCCTACACCCGGCCGATCGAGTTCCGTGGCATGAGCGTGCCGGAGGTGTTGGTTTCCGGCCACCATGGCAACATCCAGGCGTGGAAACAGCAGGCCGCATTGGCCCGCACCCGCCGCAACCGGCCGGACTTGCTGGATTGAGCGCAAATTTCCCGCATCTGCGTAAAAATCCGTGCCGCGGCCGCCGATTCGTGCCACAAATCTCCAAGTGAACCACGCCTTACATGACCCAAACCACGCCGTGGCGGACGATGCACCCCACGTGGAGCCCGACACCTTGGAGGATTTGCCGGCCCTCACCGAGCTGGTGATGGACCTGCTGTCCCGCTCGGATGATTTCACGCCCGTCCGCACCGTTCAGGAGCGCGGGCTGCGCCTCATCCTG
>RPOS01000079.1 GCA_003820635.1 Verrucomicrobiaceae bacterium
GGCGTTGCCGAAGATCGCCATGGCCATGATGCCGCGCTGGCGGATGAATCCACCCCAGCGCGCGTGAAGGATGAGCGCGCACCACAGCACGATGAGCAGCGCGCCGTTTTCCTTGGGATCCCAGCCCCAGAAGCGGCCCCATGACTGGTCGGCCCAGATGCCGCCGAGCACCGTGCCCACGAAGCTGAACAGTGTGGCGAAACAAATGACGCCATAGACCATGCCGGTGAGTTTTTTGGCGGTCTCGCGCGTCAGCAGACGGGTGAACAGGCCTAACAACACATAGGCGATGCCGAGGAAGCCAGCGAGAAACATCGCCGAGTAGCCGGCGGTGATGACGACCACGTGGGTGGCCAGCCAGAAGTTGCTGTCGAGCACGGCCTGCATCATTTCCAGCGTGTCGCCGCTGGTGCCGAGGTGGTGGGCGACGATCAACGAGATGAATCCCACCATGCCGGCGCAGGCCGCGCCGATGCCATCGCGGTAAATGCGCTCGATGACCAGGCCGAGCAGCACGGCCCCCCAGCCGACGAAGATGGCGGAGGAATACAGGTTGGTGACCGGCGGCCGGCCTTGCAGATACATGCGCGAGAACATGCCGAAGGTATGGACGGCGAATGCAAGAATCAGCAACAGGAAGGCGGTCTTGCGCAGGCCGCGCGGGCAACAGAGCCACGAAGTGCAGGCTAACAGGAAGGCTGCCACATAAAGGACCATGCTGTGATAGAACGGCTCCATCTGGTTGAAGCGCAGCTCGTAGGAGGTGCGGCCCGCCCATTCCGGGTGCTCGATGTTGAGCCAACCGGCGTATTCGAGCGTCACTTTGGAAAACGCGGCGGGATCATTGGCGCGGAAGGCATCGCCCATGTCCGCCAGCGCGGCCACCGAGACCGGGATCGTCTGCGGAGACTTCACCCGCATCAGCGCGGCACCGGTCGTTAGCCAGTCATCCGGCTTGCCACCGACCGGTGGCGCGACGACGAGCAGGTAGGAGAAATCCGCCTGACGCTCGTAGCGGGAAACCGCGGAGCGGAGCAAGGCCATGCGTTCCTTGTCGAGCGGACCGGAATTATCTTCAAGTTTCGCGGCACCTGCGGCGACGGCCTTGGCATAGGCATCGATTTCCTTGCCGAACTCAACGGTGCCCTCATCGTGGATGCTGCTTTTCAGGCGCTGATAGAGATAGATCGAGTTGCGCAGCGTGAAGATGGCTGATTGGAACGGAGTGCGTTTCGCTGCCTCCACTTCGCCGGCGAGTTTGCCTTCCTCGTCGATCTTGGCGATGTGCGGTTTGAGCTCCGCGTAGGTGCAGTATTTCTTGTCCGCCTGCGGCCAGCCGAACATGCCGAGCACTTCCTGGTTGGCGACGGCAAACACCGGATAAGTGTCGGCTTTTTCAGGATTGAAGAGGACATCGGCCAGCCAGCGCGAGGCGCTGATCTTGCCGCCCTCGGGCAGGCGCACCGTTTGCTTGCCGCGCAGGATGAGCAGCGAACTGCGGGCCACCGAGTCCATCGGCTTGATGCGGCCGCCGGCGAGCACCGGAATGCGGTTGAAGGACGTGAGATCGAACTCGCCGGCATCGGTCTTGGGATACATCCAAGACGCGCCTATCCAAAGGGTGGCGACCAACAGGACAAGGTAGGGAACGAGGCGGTTCATGGCGCGGTGGCGGTTTTTTGACGGCGGGAAAATCCGGCGAGATGGAAGATGAACTGATAGATGAGCCCGATGGACACGATCGCACAGGCGACATAGGGCGCCTGATAGCTGGGATTGCGCACCACCTGCAGCACGGTGCCGCTGTTATCCGGCTCGAAACCGGATTGGTAGTAGGTGTCGCCCTGATAGCGCAGCGGATGGTTCATGTAGATGAGCACCTGGCGGCTGTCCTTCACCTCGGGATCGACAAGGTTGACCTTGCTGGAGAAGTTTTTCGGGATCTGGGTGCCGGGATAGGTTTCATGAGTAAAATCCAGCAGCGTGAGGCTGTAAGGCTTGTAGTAGCGCGCGGGCCGGAGCTGGATGCTCCACTTGCGGCCGTCCGCTTCGAATGTCTGCGCGGCGGCCAGCGAATCCGAAACCAGCCAGGTGCCGAGCGACTCGCCGCCCTTGCCCGGGATGATTTCCAGCACGGCGCTCATCGAATCGCGCTCGTCCATGCGGGTCGCGCGGGGTTTCGCGGTCACGGCGATGCGCTGGCCGGTTCCCTGTGTGGATGCCGGGACCGAGCTGGCACCCTGCCCGATCATCTGGAGTTTTGAGTTCTGATAGAAACCGCGCACCTCCATGCGGAAGGGCAGCGACTCGTGGGAAATCGTGCCGCCATCGGCGAGTCGCGCGCCGGGTATGGCGGTGACCTGCTCGGTATCCGGATCGGTTTGATCGATCACCGCCAGTTCCATGCGCATGGAGTCCTCCGAGTAGTTGCTGGTGCCGCCCTCCTTGATGCGCATGTAGCTGTGCACCGAGAACAGATCGGTGGCCAAGCCGCCGGCCAGCATGATGATGATGCCGATGTGGATACACTGGATGCCGAACTTTTTCCAACTCCAGATGTTACGGGTGATCATCGAGGCGATCAGGTTGAGGAGCAAGGCGGCTCCGATCAGATGGCCACCGGGAAACACGGGCAGGCGCAGGTTTCCCGAGGGGGCGTTCCACCAGATGAGCCAGCTTTGGAAATACTCCTCCTGCACGAGGTAGAGCCCGAAGCGCACCTGCGCCAGTGTCCCGGCGAAGACCAGCACAAAGGCCGCGGCGAGGCAGAACAGGGTGAGACGCAGCGAGCAGAGGGCGTCAAGTAATCGGCTCAGGGCTTTCATTATTCAGGCTTGTTGAAGCGGATGGATTCGAGAAACGCGGTGAACTTCGCTTTTTCCGCGCCGACCAGGGCATCCGGCCCGGTGAATTTGAAGAACCAAGTCTCGCCACCATGCGCCGTCCAACCTGCGGCACAACGGTTTTGCGGGCCGGTGGCGTCGATGACTTTGATCGTCTTGGGTCCGGCGGCGACTTGATCCATGCTTTCGGCAAGCGCGGCTTCTTCGATGGGCGGGAGTCCGATTTGCGCACGCCAGCGGTTGACGTTGGCAAGATCGCCACCGACATCGCCGGGGAAATGCGTCACGGCAAGCTCGCCTTTGGAGGCATCCGCGCCGGTGATGGCAATGGTGGCATAGCGTGCGGAGCTGCCTTTCACCACGGCCCAGCCATCCGGCAGTTGCCAGGTCACCGAGCCATCGCCCGCCGGGACGACCGCGGCTTCTTTTGGCGGCGTGACCCCCTCGCCCGGGGCGGTGCCATGCATCGGCACCTTGGAAGGTTCCGCGGGTTTCACCGATGCGATCCAATTGATGAAATTCTCCCGCTCCGCCGCGGCGAGCGCCGCGTTGCCGCGCAGTTTGAAGAACCAAGCACTCGGCCCGGATTCGGCGATGGCACCTATGAGACGGCCGTCCTTTTTCGGATCCGCATTCGGGATGAGTCCCTCGATTTCCACGAACACCGCATCGCCAAAACCGGAGACCACCGTCCGCGAGTTTTCTTTCAACGAGGCATCGTCAAAAGATTCCTGACCGAGCTGGCCGCGCCAGCGGTTGATGTTGGCGAGCAGACCGCCCGGCGCGCTGCGCAAGGTGGAAAAGGTCACGTCCACCGTCGCGCCGTCCTCGCCCTGGATCTGGTACTTCGCCAAGAGCATGGCCGACGGTGGCTGCTTCTTCCAATGAGCCGGCGGACTATCGGAAAAATTCTGGGCCGGAGCCATGGCCGTGCCTGCCGCGGCAAGCTGTTCCGGAGTCAGGCCGGCATGCGGATCCTTGCCATCCATGCCGGGGATTCCCGCATGGGGATCCGCGCCATCGGCAGCTCCCGGGATCACACCGCCAGGCATCATGCCGGGCATGCCCGCATGCGGATCTCCAGCGGCGGAGCCTGCCGGAGCTTCCTTGGCTACACGGTAAACCTTGATCTCCTTGTCTTGTTTGCAGGAAACGAGGGCGAGGGCGAAAAGCCCGCTGGATAAGAGTGTGGATTTCATGATTGGGCTCGTAGCGGGCGCATGCTTCACGCCGGGCGGCTAGCCGTCAATTCCCCAGCAAGAAAAGACCGGAGATTCAGAGCCTCACTCCTCCTGGATCTGGCCGTTGTGGCACTCGGCGCAGTTCGGCTCAAGGTAGTCCGAATCGAGGTGGAAGAAGTCGTGCCCCTTGAGGTTCACTTTTTCGAGCTCCTCTCCGGCACCTTGGGCGGTGATGATATGGCAGGCGTTGCAATCACTGCCCTTGATGGTTTTGCTGCGATCCTCATTGAAATGATTGCCGGCGTGGCAGCGGAAGCAGCCATTGGTATCCTTGTGGCCGATGTGATCTGGATGGGCGCGCCAGTCCGCCTTCATTTCCGGGAAAAAATTGGTGCTGTAGAGCGTCTGCGTCGCGGCGATCAGAGCGCTCGCCCGCTCGTCATCGGGGTATTCGGCGCGTAGGGATTCCTCGATCTTTTGCTGGGCCTCCTCGCGATTGGAATAAGGCGCGGCGAGCGCGGTGACGACGTTCTTCTTGGCCCAGGGGATCGTCGGATCGATGCGGCCCGTCGCCAGCGCCTGGTCCACGGCATCATTCGGTGAAAGGAACTTGTGCGCCGGACGGTTGTGGCAATCCATGCAGTCCATGGTGCGGATCTCATGCTTGGAAATGTCGTCCGTAAAATCCTCGGTGCGATAAACGGTGACCTTGCCGTCGGCATCTGTCACGCGCACCCAAGGGATCTCACGCCGCTCATCGTCCAAATGGATGAACTCGATCTTGTTGGACACATTCATGTGCGAGTGGATGCCTTCCACGGGTCCCCGCACCGGATCGCTGCCGCCCACCTTGAGCACCATCTGGACGGTAAATGGCGTGTTCTCCTCGTCGGCGAGGAAGCGTTTGAAGGTCTTCGGCACATCGCCGAAATGTTTCTGCGACCAGTGGCAGGTCTGGCATGTTTCCTGGGCCAGGCGCAGGTTCGGATTGAGAATCCGGATCGGCCGGTTGAAATCACCACGAATCTGGTGATAAAGCTGTTTCACGCCGTTGAGCTTGGTGCGGATGTAGGCGGTGGTGCCGGGGCCGATGTGACAGGCCACGCAATCCACCTGGGCATGCGATGAGTGCTGATGGGCATTGAATTGCGGCTCCATCGGCGTGTGACAGGCCTGGCCACAGAAGGTATTGGATTCCATCAGGTGGTAAGTCTCGTAGCTGCCGAACGCGGTCAGCAGCAGGAAGCCGATGCTGCCCAGCACGAAGGCGGCCATCAATTGTCGGTCCCGCTTGCGTGAAAGATCCACACTCAGCACCAAGGCCCCCTCTTTGCGCGGCACCCCCTTGCGGATGCGGCGGGTTTCCAGCACGTAGCCGAGAAACACCAGGCCAAGCCCCATGAAAAAGAACATCGGAGCCACCACGTAGGCCAAGATGCCCATGTAGGGATTCGCGTGGGTGGCGAAAAGATCCACGGCGACCAGCAGGATGAACGCGAAAACTGCCGACGCACAAAGCACCATGCCGGCAAGGCTGAGCCAGTTGCGCAGGCGGTTGAGGCGGCCGGGAGCCGGGGCGGAGGCGGATTCTTCGTTCATGGATTTTAAGGGTGTGAAATGGACAGGGAGTTGGTTCTTACGGGCAAACCGGAATCACAGATGACACGGGTTCAACGGATATGGCTGCTTTAACATGACGATTCGTGAACCGTTTCGACCGCAGTGACAAGCCCGGGGGATTTTTGCGCGCAATCCGTCAAAATCCGCGTGGTTGGGGGTTAAGCTGCAACTTGGTTTCAACGCCATCGCCGGGGAACTCGCAAAAAAAGCGGAGACCCGGGATCCAGGTCTCCGCCAGAGCAACCGTTCCGGCGGCGGATGACCGGCGCCGGCAATGATTTTTTACTTCTTGAAGGTGCGGATGTAGGCCACCAACTCCTTGGCTTCCGCCTCGGTGATCTTGCCGGTGTAGCCCTTCATCTTCTGTTTATCGCCGTCCTTGACGCCTTCCAGGATGGCCTTGACGCCTTCGGCATCCGACCATTTCTGGCCTTCTGCCGTGGTGTAGTCACGGGCACCGGACTTCTTGCCCATCTTGGTGTTGCCTGTGCCGTCCTTGCCGTGGCAGGAGGCGCAGCTCTTGGCATAAATGGCGGCGGCGTCGCCGAAGGCGGCGGGTGATGCCAGCAGCAGCGCTGCCGACAGGATTGTGAGTTGCATTTTCATGGTTTTAGTCGGTTTGTTGTTTCTCAAGCGACAATTGTTTCTGGCAGGTCAGAAGCGGACTTGCAAGCCCGTTGACAGCATGTGGGCGTCAAAGCTGTTATTGCCGCCAAAGGTGCCGTCGTTGCTGTTGTAATAGCCGTAGCCGACGTTCCAGACCATGTTCGGGTTGATCCAGCGGTTGAGCCGGACGCTGAAGACGTGCTCTTCAAGATCCGTGCCGTAACCGACTGAACCGGGATTTCCATTCATGGTTCCAACCGTGGCGTAGGGAATGTCGTAGTTCTCGCAGTAGTAGAACGAGTAGCCAGCCGTGATGTCGGTCTTCTGGTCGAGAGCGTAGCCCACGGTCAGGTTGCCCATCAAGTAGTCGTTGTCCGAGTCCTCCATCCGCTGCGGAGCATATTTGTCAGCAGGAGTGTCGGTTTCCGACATCACGTAGCTCACCATGCCCTGGACATACATCTGGGCAAAGGGCAGCCAAGTAACGCTCTGGCTGATGATGTTGCTCTCGATATCGGCACTCTGAATGAGACCTAGGTCGTTGCCGAGATTGTTGACGCCTCGGTTTTCGATCTCACTCTGCTGATAGTCGTATCGAGTGACGAAGGTCAAACTGGGAAGCGCACGCCAAGTCATCCGCAGGTTGAAGTCCGTGGTTTCGTTGTTGTGCTGGCTGATCTGGGCATCGTCATCCTGGAGGTCGAAGTCGAGATCCTGATCGTAGCTTCTGGAATACGCCTGTGCGGAGAAGCTGAGGCCACGCACTGGATACCAATTGGCTCCGATTGTGTATTTCTGAATGTCCAGATCGGAGTCTGTCCTGCGATGGGATTCCTCGACTCCGGTCCCATTATGGAAGTCGGTAATTGTCTTGCGAAAGTAGTCGCCCTCGCTCTGGGTCCATTCGGCATTGGCATAGAGAAGCATATTCTCCAAGCCGTTGTAGCGGAATTCCAGAGCTTCAGTGAATTCCTCCCATTGTTGACCACTGGAATCGCGCACCTCTTCAAGCCATCCATAATAGCCACTTGTGGAGCTTGGCCAGATGCCATTAAGCGCGTTTTCGACTGCTTGGTCCGCTTGGGCACCAGGAATGTCGCCTCCTCCATCCCGAGCATTCACTCCGGCGAGGTGCCAGCCTTCGGAGTTCTGGTCCCAGAACTCCGCACGGATCGACGGGACAACCACAAAGTCGTCCACCGGATTCCACCAGAGGTTGGCGTTGAGCACATGGATCGTAGCTTGCGAACCGCCTGAAAGTCCCCAAGAAGCATGATCGGCTCCGGTTTCGAGAAAACCTGTGGTGTTGTCCCGGGAAGGACGGTCTCCTCCGATATCCGTGTCCAAATTGGTGTAGGAATAACCAAAGCTGGCCAGCACCCGTTCGCCAAAGCGGCTTTCACTGGAAAGGTGGGCGTTGAACAAGTCCAAATCGTATTCAGAGCTATCCTTGACCGTGTTGCCGGAACCGGGATTGGTGGACGAAACACCGGAACCCATGGTGCGGGCGCCCTCGTTGCTGACGCTTTGATAGCGCAGGCCGAGGTCAAAATCGGTGTTGCCCAAGGTGTGCGCCACATCCAAAGAGAAGGTGTCTGTTTCCTCGTCGATTTGATTGAGCGAGGGTGCGATTTTATAGGACTGAGTGCCAGTGATTCCTGGATAAAGGTCCACAGTGCCTCCCCAAGAGGTGGAGTCCTTTTCGCCGTCGCGCCAGTCGTGGACGTATCTGAAGGTGATTTCCGGGAAATCCTCCTTGCGCAGCCCGGCTTCAAACCAGACTTCGCCACGATCCAGATGGAGGTCGTCATCGACATCGAACCAACCGTTGGTGATCGGGACATATCCGCCCGATCCGTCATACCAAGTGCGGAACTGGTTGAAACCCACCTCCAAATAGCCAAGCCCTTCCTTGGAGGCATTGACAATGGCTTCGTAGTCCTCATTGCCGAACATGGCGTGGCCGTCAAATGTCCAAGTGATGTCGTTGGCCTCCTGTTCCCAGTGCATGTCACTGATGCCGCCGTAAAAGTCCCCATCCTGGCCGACGCGGCGCTGATAGGCGGCTTGATCTCCACCGGTGAAGGCTCCGCCGACAGTGAAATCCACCCAGTTGGCCGCGATTTCCGGTTCTTCCGCTGCGGGCGCAGGCTCCGTGGTGCCAGCCTGTGTCTGTGATGTCATCATGCCGATACTGGCGGCGCAACCGATCCGGATGGAGCTGATCAATCCGGTCATTCCTTTGAAATGCTTGCGTTTCATGGTGTGTGAGAAGGTTTGGGTTAGTTGCGAAGGTGGCTATTGACGTTGGAGCCGTGGACAGCCTCATGGCAGCCAGTGGACCAGCAGGTGCCTCCCATCAGTCGACTGGAGGTGTGTGCACCTCCACCGATCACGATGGAGTCGGTCGGGGCAGTGCCGAGTTGTTCCTGCATGTGGCACTTCAGGCAGAGGTTCGAATTGCGCTCGGTGAGCATCTTCTGGTTGGTCGAGCCGTGCGGGCTGTGACAGGTGACGCAGCCTTCGCGGGTGGCCTCATGCGGGAAGACGAACGGTCCGGCTTGAGCCGTGTGGCACTCGATGCAGGTTTCGTTGGCGCGTGCGAGCGATGTTCCACCACCCTTGTGAGCCGAGCCCTTGTGCGGATCGTGGCAGTCGGAGCAGGACATCTTGCCGTTGAGCACCTGGTGGGCGAAGGGCATGCTGAACTGTGCCTTGGTATCGAGGTGGCACTGGAAGCAGGTTTCCGGGGACTTGTCCGGATTGACGATGGTGCCCGCGCCGCCGCCGGCTTCGACGTGCTTGCTGCCGGGGCCGTGGCAGGACTCGCAGCCCATGTCCACGGCGTTCTTGCCCTTGGCCTGGAGCTTGGCGTGGTCGGCGGTCTTGAAGTCGCGGACGACTTCCTCGTGGCACTGGGCGCATTCTTCAGAACCGACGAACTCGGCACCGGGGATGCTGGGCGGGGCCATCATGGTGCGGCCGGTGGTGGCGCAGGAAATCAGGATCAGGGCCGCGGAAGCGCCCGCTCCTCCAATCCACAACAGGTTTCCTTGAGATTGGCGGATCCAGCGGCTGACTGCCGTGGCGGCGGGTAGTTTCCAAGTGGTTTTCATGGAGTGGTTTTTTGGTGGTTTGGAATGGAGAGCTCTATCAGAATTCAGTTGTTAGCGTTTACGGAAAAATCACGTGCTTTGTCAATCCATGAGCTCCGCATATTTTGCGGCAGCGAATCTGTTGGGAACAGGTTGGCGATGTCTCTGCCAGCACCCGGAATGGGAGCGGTGGTCGTTCAACTGATAGACCGGAACTCATGACTTGCCGGGAGGCTGGCAGAATCAATCCAGCGAGCTACGCATATCCTCTCACAGTCTGCGCTTATTCCGTTGCCTATCCATTGATGGCGATGGCGTAAGGAAAATCTCCGGCGCTCACCACCTGCCGATGGCGGCGGCGGGAATGACATCGGTTTCCTCGCCGCGGCGCACCAGTTTCGCACCGACGGAAGTCTGCGGGAAATGGACTTCGAGACAGGATGGAAGGCCCGCGGCGTCCGGCAGGATGGCTTGCCCGGAAATCCGGATTTCCCCCTCGCAGTGGCGGCCGCCCCAGGGGTCGATGTAGCGGACGGGAAACGAGCGGGCATGCTTTTCCAAGCGCCGGGGAACGGCTGTTAGAGTGACGAAATGGGCGTCGATGGTGGTCCACTGCGCGTCATGGCCGCGCTCCGAGCGCAGCGCGAGGCGGCGGATGCTGAGAATGGGCGGGAGGCCCTTGGCCAGCGAGGTCTGCAGCCGTTGGTGGGTGCGCCGCAGGAGTTTTTCCGGTGTTTCGCGAGGCTTGAGAAACAACATTTCCTCGCTGATCTGCGGAAGATGATGCCCCATGGTCATTTCGTTGGCCATGTCCCTGAGGTCCGCCACGCCCACGCCGCGGCGGCTCCAGCGCGGGCGGCCGGGGAGGTGTTTGGACGGCCGCATGCCGATCTCGCGGATGATGGTGAAGATGCGCTCGCTGTCGTTCTTTCCGGTGACGGCGTCCGAGGCGCGCTGCCAGTCCTCGTTGCCGAAACGGAAGGCATTGAGCAGGGCGGCGGGGCCGCAGGCATTGCCGGCGACGGCAAGCTGGTTCACGGGGGCCGCCGCCATGTTCGGAGCCTCGCGCAGCGGCGGTGCGGCGGTGAGCGGTGCGGTGGAGAGCAGCGTGAGGAGCAGACCAAGCCGCATGCATGCATGCACAGTGGATGCCGGGTAATGTGGCGCGGGCATCCTGCCCGCCGCCTCTGAAAAAGAATGAAAAAACGCCCTGCCTGCCCGGCACGCGTTGGTGAAATTTTCCCTGCTTGAATTTGGTTTGGAATTGGCGGCGGGCAGGATGCCCGCGCCACGGTTCGCAACCGCATGGTGGCGACTACGGAGAACCGGCAGGCGCATAGGTTTCGATCCGTTGGTCGTTGGAGGGCTTCGCATCGGTCACGCCGCCGCTGAGCGAAACGCGGGAGTCCACGACAAGCTCGCCGGACCCGGCCACGGGCGGGCGGGTGATCGGGACAAGGACGGTGGTCACGGCATTGGGTGCGAGCGTGGTGATGTTGTGGCTGGTTTGAGTGCCGCCGGTGGAAATCTGCACGGCGGTGTTGACGAGCGGTTCCGTGCCGCGGTTCTGGACGAGGATTTCCACCTGCCCATAGGGATTTCCGGCATCGGGAGCGAGGATCCGCTGGGACGCGACGGCGGCGTCGTAAATGCCGGGCGTGCCTGCCTCCAGCACGCGGCCGATGTCGGGCGTGCCCGCGCCTGATTGCGCGTCCCAGCCAGCCGCGCCGGTGTCGTTGAGATAGGTGGCCACAAGTTGCCATGCCTGCCAGGGTGTTAGATTGCCGGCCTCCGTCATGACCGCCGCCACCGCGCCGACCACGATGGGCGTGCTGAACGACGTGCCGGTGAAAGCAGCGGCTTGCCCGCCGGGCTGCGCCGCGTTCACCGCGTAGCCGGGGGCGGAAACCGCGATCTCACTGCCGCTGTTGGAGAAATCCAGGTGGTCGCCGCCCGCATCCACCGCGCCCACGGCAATAACGCCCTCGTAGGCCGCCGGGTAATAGACCTGATCGACGCCGTTGTTTCCGGCTGCGGCAAAAATCAACGCGCCCCTCTCCTGAGCATAGGCGATGGCATTTCTCAGCAATGCGCTCTCTCCGAAGCTCCCCATGGAAATGTTGATCAACCGCGCGCCGGAATCCACCGCGGCGATGATGCCCTCGGCGAGCAGGAAACTATCCGATTGCCCGAGGTCGTTGGCCACGCGGACGGAGAGGATTTCCGCGCCGGGAGCCACCCCCGGAGTGAGCGCGCCACTGCCGATGATGAGCGAGGCCACCGCCGTGCCGTGACCATTGAGCGCTGAGGGATCGCCCGAGAAATCCACCAGATTGATCGCCCGGATGATGGACTGGAATGCAGGATGCGAGGCCACGCCGGTATCGAGAATGGCGATGCGGACGCCGGTTCCCCAAGCCGAGTTGTCTCCGGAAATGCCCAGCCACTCCAGCAGCCTGTTTCCCAAGGCCACTGCCCCGGGCTGCACGCTGCCATCGGGCAGCGGTGGCGTGTTGACCGGGAAAATGAACGAAAGCTCCTCGCCGCCATCGAACAGGGCCGCCAGATCCGCGTAGTCGGAAAACCCGACGCGCAGGGCGTTGAGCGCATCGAGCCTGCCTAGCACCCTTATCCCCTGCCCAGCCCGCTCGAGAAAGCGTGAGAGTGCCGCCTGATCCTTGAAAACCAGCACTCGCTCTCCCTCCAAGGCACCGAGCATCCGCGCCTCCTCATCCACCGCCCTCGCGGGAGCCCGATCTTCCCGGCGGAATCTGGGCGCTGGCTCATCCGCCACCGGCCTGCCACGCGGCGTGACGACCGGAGCCGGCTTTTCCCGCACGGATTTCTCCGGCACGGCGGTGCCCGCAAGCCAATACCCGAGCATCGCGACCAACGCGAAAACCAGGATCCATGCCCAATTGCGAACCTTCATGCCGGGCAATGAAGCCCATAAACCACGTCCCAACCACCAAAATCGTGGTTTGCCATGGCCTCCGGCATCGCTCATTGGTCCCGCGCCATGACATCCACGCCGCCATCGCCCGCTGCCTGCCGGAATCCGCCGCCATCGCGCGGCGGCCGGTGGTTTCTTGTCGGCATCGGGCTTGCCACGGCAATGATCGGCGCGCTGTTTGTCTGGCTGATGGCGCGCAGCTACCTCCGCGCACGGGAAATGCATGCCTGGCCGGAGGTCGAATGCGTGATTCTCAGCAGCCACATCGAAGAACGCGTTCACGATCCCCAGTCGCCGCGCGAATACCGGGTGAATGTGCAGTTTGGCTACGAGTGGCAGGGCGAGCCCCGCACCGGTGATCGCCTCACCCTGCGCGGTAACCCATGGACCTCCAAACGCAACCTCGCGGACAAGCGCGCCGCCGAATACCCGCCCGGCAAAACGACCACTTGCCGGGTGCATCCGCAGCAAGCGGACTTCGCCGTGCTCAAGCCGGACTCGCTCGCCCCCGGCTACTCGATCTGGTTTCCCTCGCTCTTCGTCATCGGCGGGCTCGGCATGGCCGTGCGGGCCCTCGGACGGGCGGATTCCACGGAAAAGAAGTGATCCGAAGGCTTCAAGGCACGAATTCCGCGCAAAAAATCCTGCCTTTGGCCTTGCCACGGGGGGCCCGGCACCTAGTCTCGCCCTCCGTTTTTCTTTCTCCCGCAGGCGGTTGGAGCCCCGGTGCCTGTGGGAATTCCTTTTCGGGGCACTGTCGGAAGGAAAACGAACCCCTAACCTAACCCCAAACCAAAACACACCATGAGCGCCACGCTCACCGCACCCACCAACACTGAACTCAACGACCTCATCGATTCCAAATTCCGCGAATTCAGCGCGGGATCGATCGTCAAGGGCACCATCCTGGAAATCCGCCCGCAGGTCGTGCTCGTCGATATCGGCTACAAGTCCGAAGGAGCCATCCCATCGAACGAATTTGAGGACGAGGAAATCGAAGTAGGCGACGAAATCGAAGTCCTGCTCGAAAAACTCGAAAACGACGAGGGCATGGTCGTTCTCTCGAAGGAAAAAGCCGCCCACAAGCAGAACTGGGAAAAGATCGTCAAGGTCTTCCAGGACGGCGGCTTGGTCCGCGGCAAGGTCAAGGGCGTCGTCAAGGGCGGCCTCACCGTCAACGTCGGCGTCGAAGCTTTCCTCCCCGGCTCGCAGGTGGACATCATCCCGCCGAAGGACCTCAACGAATACGTCGGCAACGTTTACGAATTCAAAATCGTCAAGGTCAACGACGAGCGCAAAAACATCGTTCTTTCCCGCCGCGAGGTCATCGAGGCCGAGCGCTCCGAACAGCGCCAGAGTTTCCTCCAGTCCGTCAAGATCGGCGACAAGGTCACCGGTGCGATCAAGAACATCACCGACTTCGGCGCCTTCGTCGATCTGCAGGGCATGGACGGCCTGCTCCACATCACCGACATGTCGTGGGGCCGCATCAACCATCCTTCCGAACTGCTGCACATCGGCCAGTCCGTGGATGTCGTCATTCTCGACGTGGACAAGGACAAGGAGCGCGTTTCACTCGGCCTCAAGCAAATGTCCGAGAACCCCTGGGAAGACATCGAGCGCAAGTTCCCCATCGGCCAGCACGTCAAGGGCAAGGTCACCAAGCTGCTGCCCTACGGCGCGTTTGTCGA